>DAOUTW010000119.1 GCA_030668485.1 Candidatus Zixiibacteriota bacterium | reverse complement strand
TACCGATAACTTCGGTGATGATATGTCCCTGCGACTTACCTATCGAACCCAGCTTCTCGCGCGAAACGATGGTTCGACTGGTCACTACCGGATAACAAAGCTCATAGAAATAGGCGTCGCCTTCCGGCTGAGGGATTTGCCTGACCACCAGCGAATCCTGCTTGTGGACAATCGGCAATTCCAGCGGTATCTCAAAACCTTCCCTGGCCTCATGAGCCAGGATGGTACCGTCGAGGTTCTGGACGACAATATATGTTATATCGTCGGCCTTGGACGTAGCCCCGATAAGCTCATCGAGAATAGACTCGTTTTCGATAAATGTTCCGTATTCGCAGTTAACCGACAATACCTTGATCAGCGCCGATCCCTTATTGATCAAACCGCGCTCGGCGGTATCGAGATGTTTCGAGATCAGATAATATGATACCAGGGCGCCGCTGGTGATGATCAACAGGGAGATGGTGATTATGAATTTCACCCGGATACTGAGGTTGTTGAATTTGCCGAGGAAGCTCACTTGATAACCTCCTTGGCGACGGCCAACAGTTCTTCGGGGATTTTAATATTTATCTGAATGGCCGTTTTTTCATTGTATTTGAAATAAATGACCCCCGGGGCGCTGACAGGAATCTGGGCCGGTGACGCCCCCAGCAGAACCCGCGAGGCGATTTCACCCGCCTGCCTTCCCACATCCTTAAAATCGAAATCAAGGGTAAACAATCCTCCAGCCTCGACCATAGTCTGCGAAAAGACCATCATCGGGATTCTGTTGCGCAAGGTCTGTAACACGATATGCCTGGCGGATTGCTGAGTATAAACAGTATGATCGGCTACCGACCAGAGAGCGTCCGATACTTTGCATAAGGAATCAATGGCGCGGGGAATATCTTTTTCACTTTCAACCTTGAGGGGAATGAGGCGGATGCCGCGATTTTGAGCCGCGACCCTGGCTTGTTCGATGATGTTCTCGGTTTCCTGAGAATAAATAACCCCCATATTGGTTATTTTCCCCACCACTCGCTGGAAATATTTGAATTGCATGTCAGGAGGAATATCCAGCGCAGCGCCGGTAATCTTACCTCCCGGCCTTTCCATCGATTCGATGAATCCGGAAGACACCGGGTTTATCACATTGGCAAAGATAATCGACTTGTTGGGAAAAGACTTGGAAATGGTCATGGTGGCGTATGAACCAACAGTAATAAGAAGATACGGATTGAATTTTTTCAGATCGTTCTTAATCCGAGTGTCCGTCTCCAGATGACCGCTGAGAATCGCTTCATGATACTCGATATTGAAGCCGGAACGATTCAGAGATTTTTTTATTCCTTTGATGGTCCGTAGCGTCGAGGGCTCTTCATCAATTGAGACAATAGCGATTTTTTTGGCCGCTTCCGCCTGCAACGGAAAGATCGCTATGATAGCCGTACTGATGGTGAGCAGTACCCCTGTGACTATCACGCGATTGAGCAGCCGATGTATGCGAGAAGGATATATGGTTAATTTGTTCAAGGTTGCTTTCTTCCCGAATAATCGTTACACAAATATCCTGACGGCATTTTCCCCGTATGGAACTGTCTTATCAGCAGCAAGTTGCGCTCAAACAAAATATCGGTCGCGGGAGGAATATCTTTAACCATTGATGCAAATATTTATTTGCAAGAATCATAGAGTCTAAATAATACCACATTATATAGAAGTTTTTATCCCTGATCCGCCACGATATCTGATTAAAAGAAATTATTTTAATAAATATCATATCTCGAAATATGCTAAAGGATGAAATGATTATACCGATACCCAAACAGAGACACCTGACATCATAAGTGTATTAGAAATTTGTGAATACACAGGTATTGAATTGAGCTTTGATAAAATTAAAATAAAAAACGGAGGAGCTCAGCTTGTTGGCATGTAAAAAATTCGTGGTAACACTGATGCCACTGACACTGCTTCTACTCTGGTGTTCGCCTGTACTGGCGAGTACCACCGGGAAGGTTGCCGGTATCGTTACCAATGGAGAAACGGGAGAACCGTTACAGGGGGCAACCATCAGGATTGAGGGAACACGAATTGCAACCGAGGCTGATTCTGATGGCGAATTCTATGTTATTAATCTGCCGGTCGGGGTGTATACGGTCTCCGTATCGATGATGGGCTATGAGACCATGATTATCAAGAACACTCGGGTGCTCATGGATCTGACTACCCCAGTGGAGTTTGTTATTAATCCCAGTCCGGTAAATCTTGGAAAATCGGTTACGGTCGTTGCCCAACGACCCGCGATTCTCCGGGATCGGACTTCATCCGGAGCGATTGTCACTCGTGATGAAATCGCTTATATGGCCAATGCCAGAAATATAACCACCGTCATGTCCAATATGACCGGTACCGTGGTCGATGCTGACAGCAGCATGCACGTCCGCGGCGGCCGTCAGGGCTCGGTGACCTATTTCTTTGACGGGTTTTCGGTTCAGGACCCGTTCAATGGCGATTTGGGCATGCGGATTGTCCCCGATGCGTTGGAAGAGCTTACCTTGACCTCCGGTGGATTGGCGCCTGAATATGGCGAAGCCCTTTCCGGTGTCGTCAATGCTATTACTCGCGAGGGCGGTCAGCAATTCAGAGGACGGGTTAAGATGTACGATGGCTCGACTCACGGATATAACGTCGATGAAGGAAAATATGAAGATCTGAGTAGAGTAAGCGACCATTCGATGATGATGGATCTGTCCGGTCCACTGCTTCGGATAGGTGATCGTATGATGTCCTTCTTCGGTGCCGCTGAGTATCATACCAGTGATGGATATTTACCCCATTCCAAGAATGAATTGTTTTCAGGAGTGGGAAAACTGGTCATGTTTCCCACCATGAATACGAAGCTGACCTTCAACAGTTCCTATTATTTCCAGGACAGGCAGCGTTATGTCCATCGTGATCATAATGGCTTCTCCTATGATTTCAACCTCGACGGACTGGGCAAGATCGAAAAGGAAGCCTTACTCCTCGGTGTCAAGGGTAACTATACCAAGTCGGCCAGCACCGTCATTTCGATCAGCGCCAACCACTTCCGGACCAGTACCAAACAGGCTCCGGAACATATTTTCGACCTTCACTGGTCGGAATGGCCAGGTTATTCGGAGGATGAGGACGGGATATACAACGGAACTATCGATGACAGCAACTATAATAGGGCGCAGGAATACCTGCAAATCGGCTTTACCGCCGGTGACGATTATTATCCTTATTATATGGAACGGACCGCGTCCTATTACGGGACCAAGTTCTCAGTTCTCTCACAGCTCGATAAATTCAATCAGCTTAAATTCGGCGGTGACATCCGTCGCTATAAGCTGGAGTGGGACAACCGCCAGTTCTTCAATGAACAGCCCTACGGTGAAACCTACGACTATCGACCCTGGTACGGATCGGCCTATTTGCAGGATAAGATTGAGCTGAATGACATGGTTGTAAATGTCGGGCTTCGTCTCGACTATTTTCATTCCGATGTCGAATTCTGGAACAATCCGATCACCAAGGACTTCCGCAAACATACCAAGGGCAAAGTCCAATGGTCGCCGCGACTCGGTATTTCGCATCCGGTCAGTGAAAGCGCTGTATTGCACTTCAACTATGGCTATCTCTTCCAGCCTGCTCAGGCTAACCTGATGTACACCAATCTGAGTTCGAGGCTGGATACCGGGTATCCGCTGATCGGTAATCCCGATCTCGATCCTGAAAAAACTGTCTACTTTGAGTTAGGTTGGACCCAGGTCATCAACGACGGCCTGCGGTTGAACGTGACAACCTATTATAAAGATATTAAGAACATGATCGGTGCCCGTGAGGTGGTCGATGGTAATCTAAACCACTATACCGTCTTTACTAACTCCGATTATGGTTCCTGCAAGGGATTCGATGTGGCCCTGGCCAGTTTGAACCGCGGTTTATTCAATTGGTCGCTCGGTTATTCTTATATGATTGCCAAGGGTAATGCTTCCGATCCCTATGAATGGTACTACGATTACTATACCGTGGAAGGCGATGAACGGCCGCCGGTGCCTTCACGGGAATATCCGCTTTCTTACGACCAGCGTCATAATCTGACGGTGGTTAGTGATTTCCGGGTCGGCCGCGGCGAAAAACTGGATGTGCTTGGCTGGACAGTGCCGGATGCATGGGGTGTCAATCTCCTCGGTCGTTACGGCTCCGGCATGGCTTTTACCAAGACCTCGGTCGTCGGCGATCGGTTGGGATCACTTAACGGCGAACGGATGCCGTACACCTTCCGCTGTGACTTACGATTCAATAAGAACTTCTACCTCACCCAGGAAGCCAGTTCCTTCTTCTCGTTCTTTGTTGAGGTCGAAAACCTGTTTGACCGTCGCAATGTAGTCGATGTCTACTCGGCTACCGGCGAACCGGATGATGATGCCTTCCTGGCTTTGAATGTTAACAGCCCGGATTATGAACAGGAAAAACGCTTGTACGAACTTATGGCCAAAGATCCCCAGAATTACGATCATCCGCGCCAGATACGGGTGGGGATGGAGTTTAATTTCTAATGGGTATTCCAAAGCGAGGATGTGTGATGAGAAAGGGTTTATTTAAGCACTTGAGCCTTTGGGTGGCGGCTTTCTTGATTCTCTCGGCCAGCCACGGCCTGGCTGCGGATAAGGCGCCGCAAATGCCGAATCCGGGGGTCATTGACCAGGTCATTCATAATCACGGCAATATACAGACGACAGTCCAGAACTTCGGGTATATTGGCGGATATTCATGGGCCGGGTATCCCTCCGGACGTTGGCCCGCTAACACCGAACATGACTACCTGGCGGAGATGAGATTCTGGATAGGCGGCGTCAATGCCGCCGGCGACACCTTGCTGGTAAACACCGTCGACGATTTCAATCCGATTCCGTCTTATATCGCCGGAAATCTCAGCCACGATATCAGGCTGTCGACCGACCCCGAGCGCTATGATTATGATGTTTCCGATACGATCGGAATCGGGATCGGCAACCCTGCCTATGGCTGGCGCGTCTGGGATGTGGTTACCCGCGATTGGGTTTACAATCAGGTCTACAATCCCCTTGATGCTACTTTCTATGACGGCGGTCCTCTGGGAGTCCAGGAATCGATCTGCCGTTATGCCGATGACGCTCAGGGATATCCTATAATGAATCTGGAAATTACCCAGACCGTCCGGCAATGGAACTATGACTATAACAAGGATATTATCTTCTTCACCCTGGAGATTGAAAATGCCGGGACGGAAGATTATACCGATTTTGCCATTGGGCTTTACTGTGACTACGATGTCGGTGGCGTCGATGCCTCCACCGGTGAAAACGGTCGCCTCGGCGACCTGGTCGCCTTTGATTCTGATCTCGATCTGGCCTGGACCTATGATGAAGACGGCTATGATCCGGGATGGGGTCCTGCGGTTACCACCGGTTGCATGGGTACCGTCGTTCTCTCGACACCGGGTGACCTTGGGATGACGTCGTTTAATACCGGTCAGTGGGAATATTTGCCCCAGTCCGATATTGAACTGTTTGATATGATCAACAATGAAGAATTCGACGAATCGCTGCCGCCCACCGATCAATATTATATTCAGGCTGTTCGCGGGATCACCCTCATGGCCGGTGAAACGGTGCAATTCGATTTCGCCATGGTTGCGGCTCCCAATGCTGAATACCTCTACAGCACTGCCGAACGGGCTAAAGCTCTTTATGATGCCTTCTATGTTGGACCAACCCCGCCCGATGGGCCTATCGTCACAGCTACTGCCGGCGATCGGTGTGTTAAACTGTATTGGGACGATACCGCGGAGAATTCGGTTGAGTTGACCACCGGTTTGCAGGATTTCAAAGGCTATAAGGTCTATCGCAGCAGTAATCAGGGAACTACCTGGGGAACGCTGGTGACCAATCCCGATTATTCTCAGGGTCCGGATTATTATCCCATGGCTCGCTTCGAATACGATCCGTTCGATAGGATCGGACATACCCTGGTCGACAGCAATGTCACCAACGGGCTTGAATACTGGTATAGCGTAACTGCCTATGATACCGGGGCGCCGGATATGAGTATCGATACTCTAGAGAATGCTCTCGCGGCACCCGATGCTGCGATCAATACCGTTTCTGTGATCCCGAGGGATGATGCTCTCGGATATCTTACACCGCAGCAACGGATTGTGAATAATTATACCGGAGCCTGGCGTGCCTGCTATGATGGCGTAACTCTCTATATCGTAGATGAGGGCGCTATCACCGGCGACGAGTATCAAGTCACTTTCTCGGAAGACTGCCGTGATAATTACTGGAACCTGATAAATACCACAACTGGTGATACCCTATTGCAGGATCAGGATCAGTGGGAAGGTCTCGCCACCACTTATCCGGTTGTCGACGGCATGCAGGTTATCGTCAAAAATATCGATCGAATTCCGAATAAAGTGTATCAGTCGCTGTTCGCCGTATCCGGAGAGACTACGATTATACCGGCGTACCT
>DAOUTW010000080.1 GCA_030668485.1 Candidatus Zixiibacteriota bacterium | reverse complement strand
TTCTTAACGGTGACGGCAATGGCGACTGCGCTACTAACGTTGGTGACGCGGTATATACCATCAGTTACGTCTTTAAGGGCGGTCCTCCGCCGGTAAGCTGTCAGGAATGGCTGGCTACCTGCGGTCCACCGCTGCGTTAGTAAGAGATCTGAAAACGGTCGGGATAACTACGAAACAACGTAGGCAGATCCCCTGCTTACCCGACCGCTTGAGATAATTATAGCGGGGAAACCGAAAGGTTTCCCCGTTATTTTTTTATTGATTGCTTACAAAAACATTTGCATTTTAAGTCGTATTGCCTAAATTAGCATATTGTGTGTCTCGGGTCATCGGGTCTGTTGATGTATGAGCCCGCTGGCCATCCGGATCCAACGATCTTAAGAAAACTAACAAAGGGTTGAATCCCGTAAGCGGCCATGAGCCACGATCACTAGTAGTTAAACGGAGTATGTAATGTCATTCAGTATGCATTTTACCATTGACGCCGACCTTGACAGAAACCTTGTTATTTCCAAAATATACGGTGTGTGGAAAAAAGAGACCGCCGAAGATTATCATACCGAATTTAAGGAAGTCGCCGCCCCCCTGGTTGAAAAGGGCGAAAAGTGGGCCAAGATTGTGAACCTGTCAAACTGGAAAACCTCTTACCCCGAGATGGACAAGGTTATCGGCGAGCATATGCGCTGGTCCAGTGAAAACGGCAACGTGTTATCGGTTTATGTCATCGACAATCCGATAACCCGAAATCAGTTGAAAAAGATGTTCCACATCGGCGGCACCGGAAAGCTGAGTAAAACCGTTCGGACCCTGGAGGAAGCTGAGAAGTTTCTCACCGAAAACGGCTTCTGATCCTATTTCAGATATCTGTCAAACCACTTCAAAATCCATTCCAGGCGAGCAATCCGCCGATCCGGGCGGCCATGCCGTGACAGGCCATGCGGCTCTTCCGGGAAACGCACCAATTCCACTTTTTTCTTCATCAGCTTTAATGTAGTAAATAACTGTTCGGCCTGCTCGATACCGCACCGAAGATCCTGCTCGGAATGAATAATCAACAGCGGTGTTTTAATGTTTTTAGCATATGTCAGTGGCGAGCACCGATCATATGTTTCAGGCACGTCCCACGGCTGACCGCCGAATTCCCGATAAAGATCATATCCCATATCGGATGAGCCGATAAAACTTTTCAGATCGACCACCGACCGTTGTGTGACGGCAGCTTTGAAACGGTTGGTCTGACCGATCATCCAGTTGGTCATATATCCGCCGTATGATCCGCCGGTGACGCCTGTCTTTTTTGGATTTACATATGTCAGTTTTTCCAGATAATCGGCCGCCGCCATGCAATCCCGATAGTCGATTGTTCCCCAGTCACCGATGATAGATTCGGCCCATGTCTCACCCCTGCCGCCGCCGCCTCGGGGATTGGTATAGAAAACGACATAACCTTTGGACGCCAGAAAGAGCATTTCATGGTAAAAGGTGAATCCGTACTGCGCCGTCGGCCCGCCGTGTATTTCTAAAATTCCCGGATATTTGCGTTTAGGATTGAAATTGGGCGGGGTCACCAGCCAGCCTTGAAGCCTGGTTCCGTCGTATGCCTTGAACCAGATTTCCTTAATTTTCGGAAATTTGATTCCGCCAAAAAGCCCCTTATTGACATTCGTCAAAACCCTGGCTTTGCTGTCGCCGTTATAGGCTGCCGGAAAAAGGTGTAAATCTCCCGGCGACCTCAGATCGGCTACGCCCGCAGCGACAATTTTCATCCGGCCGTCCAAACTAAAACTCTTGATATGGCTTTTTTTCTTCGTAATTCTGGTCGGCAGACCACCTCTTGCCGGGACATAGAATATATGAGTACATCCGGTATCGGAGGCGCTGAAATAAACCTTCTTGCCATCGGGAGACCAAAGCGGTCTGTGGGCATCGAATCCTTCGCCAATATCCCCGATAGTCTGATCATATAGCTGACGATCGAATTTGGGGATAAGATCTTTGGCCGCCGGTTTGCCCGTCACTCCTACGGCCCAGACATGAAAATTGGAAACCCCCCAGGAATCTTCGGGGTTGGCATGGCCGAGGTAAGCGATTTTTTTGCCGTCGGGCGAAAATGACGGCATGCCGACCGGTCCGGCCGGGGTAGTAATTGTTCTGACCTTGCCTCCTCCGATCGGGATAAGGAACAGATCGTCTCTCATCGAATCCAGATCAGGATCTTTGCTGCGATTCGACACAAAGGCAATCAATTTACCGTCC
Source organism: Candidatus Zixiibacteriota bacterium (assembly GCA_030668485.1). Lineage (GTDB taxonomy): Bacteria > Zixibacteria > MSB-5A5 > GN15 > JAAZOE01 > DAOUTW01. Next base: position 18,055 of record DAOUTW010000080.1, on the reverse strand, counting down.
GGCGAAACGGTCGGACTAAGCTCGTCGTATTTCCCCTTTGTCAGTTGCATTGCCTTGCCGCTTGCCGTGTCGACTTTCCAGACATGAAACCGATCCTGCGGCAACCATCCGGCGCCATCAAGGCGATACCACAGCCGGGTAATGTGACGATAAAGGGGAGCTTCCTTTTTCTTCTTCTCGTCTTTTATATAATGCGAGTCATTATAACGGAATTGATAAACAAGCTCTTTGCCGTCGGGAGTCCAATTGAGGCCGGAAAAAGAGCCGTCTTCCTCGATCAGTTTTTTTTCGGCTCCGCCCTCAGACGGCATGACGTATATAGCCGTTTTCTTGTTTCTGGTCGAGACAAATGAGATTTTCGTGCCGTCATGCGACCAGACCAGACCGCGGTCCGACACTTCGCCGAAAGTGTATTGCTGCGATTCGCCGCTGATGACATCGGCCATGTAGATATGGGAAAAATATTTCCTTTTATCCTCGGATATGGTTTCGACCGTGTAGGCTATCTTTTTTTCATCGGGTGATATGGCCGTAGAAGTAACTACACTCAGCCGGTAGATATCTTCCGCCTCAACGAATCGTTTCTTCGATTTCTTTTTAGCTTTCATATCGTCCTCATTTCTTCATCCTGCGGCCAAACGACCAGATTTGATTTCATAATATCTCTACGGGTAAACCCGTACCGCGGATGATTATAATTTTGGATTTATATTGCCGGCAAGGTAGGCAATCACAAGCGCCTTGTCAACTTGAGACGTCTCGATGATTTACTGTACGATGGTGTTCTTGGCAAAGGTCACGGCGTTTATCACCGAATCTACATAGAAGTAATTTTCTTCATGGAACGGAGCATACAGCAATTCCACACTGCGCGGATTTATTTTGACCTTATCCGGTGAAAGATTCGGCTGTTTAACCGCCTTTTCGCAGAACAGGCACATTTCCGCATGCGTTATCGCCTCCGGCAGGCTGATATCGACCGACTGAAAATCCTTGCTGAACGTTTCCACCAACTCCCGGTCGAATTGCGGAAAGGCGGCGGTAATCCGCTGCGTCAAACGCCTCAAAACCTTGAAATTGGCAATCCGAAAGGCCGGTACAACAATCCGGTCGGGCGCCTGACCGGGCACCGCCATTTTGGCGATTTTCGCGACGGTTTTCTTGTGCAGTTTGAAAACCCAGAAAGGAAAGAGAGGATCATGGCGGCTGTGATTACCGGGCGAATAATAAACACCATCATCCATCGGGTTGTTCTTCTCAAGCGATATTACTGAATGACAATTATGACATATATAGATGTGTGACTGTGTCAGTGGAAGATCTATACCGCAGGTCGGACAACGATGAAAATCGACCGTCAGCTTGCCGAATTCGATATGCGGATCGGCGTATTGGGTCGGTTGTTCATCTCCTCGGAGTTTGGTCTCATGCACTACCCTGCCATTGATCCCATCGATCAGGATTTTTTGCGAACCGGTGTTGCAGATGAAGTAAGGAAAGTAAACAATGCTCCCGGTAGCTTGCACCAGCCGCCGGCCGGGGACATAATTAGGGTCGGCATATCTCATTCCTTCGGCAGCGAGTCTTCCGCTTAGCTGATCCAGGACTTCAGTCCACTGTTTCATCACCGGGATAAAATCGCTTTGGTCGTCGATATCTTCATCGGTATACGGCGTCATCTTCATATATGCGGTTCTCATCCCAATCGAATATGGGACGCCGTCTACAACCGGACCGGCGATCTGATTGACATGGAACGGCACCAAATTAACCGATAGATCGCTGCTTTGGTATTTCGGTTCATCGACTCCGCCGGAGACGCAGGCCTTGACTACCTGCCCCACCTGCCCGATTCCGATGGTATTGATTTCGGTGGTCAGGATATTTATCGTTTTTTTGGTCTCGATCCGACTCAGCGACTCCCCGCGTGTTTTTACCTCAAGGGCATCGACTTTCCAATACGGATAATATATTTTTTTCAGGGAGAAATCGGACTGCGTCAGCGGCAGCCCTTGATCCTTCAAATGGCGGTCGACACGAAAGCGTATTTCACGTTTCGGTTTGTCGGACTTGATAATATAGGCTGGAGGCGTGTCGGGCATGATTACCCGCAGGATCGAACCACAATGAGAACACTGCAGGACGAAAAAATCCTCCTGAAGATCCAACCTGCCCCCGCATCCGGGGCAGGTCACATCGATATAAAAACCGCCCTTAGGCCGGTTGGTCGCCACTCTCGTCCGCCTTCTTGCCGCATTCGCCGCAGAATTTCGAGCCCGGCACCAGATCCGCCTTGCAATGCGGGCATGATTGTTTGGCATCCAGTTTGTGACCGCAATGCAGGCAGAAACTGGCCTCGGTCGGCAATTCCTTATTGCAGGTGGGGCAGATATTCTGCTTGACCATCGTATTTCCGCAACGGTAGCAGTAGCGCGACTGTTCCGGGGTGTCGGTATGACAAGCCGGACAAGTGACCGTCGCCACCGCTTCCCTTCTCAACTCGACCTGTTCCGGAGCAAAAACCTTGGACATTCCACCGGCCGGTACCATCATTCCGATTCCGGCTCCAACGCCGATTCCGGCCCCGGCGCCCATCGTGCCGCCGCTCTGCCCCAGGCCCTTGGCCATTTCATATTTCAGAAATTTGTCAAGATTTCCAACCGCTTCCATTCCGGAGCGCTGATCGATCATTTTCGAGACATCATCGGGAGGGGTGATCGAGGAAATAAAGAAATCGACCAGTTGCAAGCCATATTTTTCGAATTCGTTGCTGACAACACCCTTGAATTCCTCGGCCAGTTCCGTGTACATCGCCGGAAGTTCAAGAACGGTATCAAGTTTCTCGCCCAGCAAATCGTTTAAGCGAGCGATAATCACATCGCGCAGATAATCCTGAATTTCCTCGGTAGTATATCGCGCCTGGCGGCCGACGATTGAGTTGAGAAACAGAATCGGCTGCTCGATACGCATGGTAAAGGCGCCATGTCCGCGGAGGCGAATCAGGCCCAATTCGCGATCCCTAAAAGTTACCGGATGCTTGGTACCCCACTTTAAGCTGGTAAATACCTTCTGGTTAACAAAATAGACTTCGGCCCTGAAGGGTGAATTGAACCCGTACGGGAAGGCTAAAAGCCTTGTCAAAATCGGGACGTTGAGGGTCGAAAGAGTATGCCGACCGGTGGTGAAAGTGTCGGCGGCATGACCGCTTTTGAAGAATATGGCAGCCTGGCTGTCACGAACAATAAGCTGCGCCCCCAGCTTGAAATCGGCCGATCCCTCCTGCGGAATACGATAAATCATCTCTTCACCGGTAGGGTCAACCCACTCGATTACTTCCATCAATACCGACATATCATCTCCTGATTGATATTTTAAGCTTTTTCTTAGTGTCGTCAGATTTCCCGATTTAGTTAATCCCTTCAGGCTCTTTTATGGGTTCCCAAATTGACCATAAGTGTCAATTTAATAAGTACTTACCGATATTTTAGCGGGGTTGGCACATGCAGCGGCAGATCTCAGCGTTAGAAGCCGGGCTTGGTTTTTAAACTGTCTCGCGTCATTTACCGGCAGTTTTAATAAAAAAGTAAAAGGGTTGCCAACCTAAGGCTCAGATACGTATAATGTATAGACGGCTTATTTGGTCAGTCGCCAAAATTCTGAGTTTTTAAGATCTCCACGGCGGCCGACTTGTGCCGACCAATCCAACTCTTCGCAATTATGGAGATTTTGCACCCGGGATGGGTCGATGAAACGGAGTTAAGCTATGGCCGGATTGAAATATATACGAGACATCGAAAATCTGGAGGGTCTGTCCGCCGAGGAAAAGTATGAGCTGTCTAAGGTAAGCGAACAGTTTCAATTCCGCTGCAACGACTATTACATGTCCTTGATCGACTGGGATGACCCCGATGACCCGATCAGAAGGATTATAATCCCTCACGCTTCGGAACTCGATGAATTCGGCGAACTGGACGCCTCCGACGAGGAATCCAATTATGTCGTTCCCGGCTGCCAGCATAAATACACCTCGACCGCCCTGCTGTTATGCAACGAGGTGTGCGCCGGTTATTGCCGTTTCTGCTTCCGCAAACGGCTGTTCATGGACGAAAACGATGAAGTTGTCAACGATGTCTCCCGTGGAATCGATTATATTCGCGATAATGAGCTAATTACCAATGTGTTACTCACCGGCGGCGATCCCCTGGTGATGTCCACCCGGAAACTGGAAAAAATTATCCGCCCTCTGCGTAAAATCGATCATGTCAACATCATCCGGATCGGGACCAAAATCCCGGCTTTTAATCCCCATCGGATCATTAACGATCCCGAACTACCCAACATGCTGACCCGGTACAGCACCCGGCATAAGCGAATCTATATTATGACCCATTTCAACCATCCCCGGGAGTTGACCGATACCGCCTGTCTCGCCCTCGACCTGTTGATGAAAGCCGGGACGGTAATCTGCAACCAGACGCCGGTACTCAAAGGCATCAACGGCGACCCGGAAACGCTGGAATCGCTTATGCGCAGCCTTTCCGATATCGGAGTGAATCCGTATTACTTCTTCCAATGCCGCCCGACCGCCGGGAATATCCCGTATGTTCTGCCGCTCAGCGAGGCTTTCCAGATATTCGAAGAGGCCAAGCGGAATGTCAGCGGTCTGGCCAAAAGGGCCCGGCTGGTAATGTCGCATTCGCTCGGTAAGATTGAGCTTCTCGGCCTGACCGAACACCATATGTACCTGAAATTCCATCGCTCGCGCTACGATACCGACAAGGGTCGCTTTTTGATCTTTCATCGTGACGATAACGCCTACTGGCTTGATGATCTCGTTCCGGTCGAGGAATCGCCACATCCGGTCGCCAAATTCGGCCACAAACCGGCCCATGCTATCGGTCCGGAATAATCGAGACTTCGAGAAGCCTTTATTTTGTAAGTAGTTAAGCCGCAGCCGACGAAGACAACCTTCTGTCAACCCTTCTCACATGGTTTGACGGAAATTCATAAAAACCCGGTCGCATCATCCGATGTTGCCGGGTTTTTTTAGGCTCTCATAACTGCGGACAACTTTTGATAAAGTTATGCAAGAATAATATTGACATCAGGGTATACAGAGCCTAACTTTCAGCTTGGCATCAGGCATTAGATCTGCACGACAGTGATATACATTATACGTCTCCTGCGGTATTGATGCGCAGAAGTCAATTGCGAATATTACCTGGCGTGTACTTGCATCAAAGACCTAACGCAATACGAAGAGTCAATCGGTTCCCGGATGTCTTTTGCCGGTGCTGCAATTATATGTGCTATTCCCTGGTCCCTTTTCAGGCTTAACGGTCCAATTAAGTCAGGGCCTGGGATTCATCGTTGAAAGTACGCGCTATCAACAAAAGGTGTCATATCTATGGCATAGGCTGTCAACCGTTTTGTTTATGAAGGAAGGGGGGATGCCGCCCGATTGAATGGTATCCAAAGGGGGCTGCTACATTATGGAGTAACTAACTAATCATTGGAGGATTCGAAATGCGTTTTAGAATAATTCTTTTAACTGCAATACTTCTCGTCCTCTCCGGTTCTATCCTCGCAGATCAACCGGATGTGAAGCAGATCAACCGGCCTGAAAATATCCCGTCCTTTCTGGGATATGTACCGGGCGAACTAATCGTTCAATTTACAATGCCAATTGAGCAGATAAAGGGCACCCAATCACGTGCCGGATATCTCTCACTTAACATGTTCTCTCTGGATGCGATTGCCGAAAAGTATGAAGTTACGGCAATGCGCCAGGTATTTCCGGGGGCGAAACCGACGGTCAAAAACGGTCATGCAACGGATCTATCGCGGTATCACAAAATTCGTTTTGATCCCGCTGCGGACCTCAATGAGGTAATGAATGCCTACCTTTCCGACCCCAATGTGGAATCGGTTGAGAAAAACGGTATTCACTCAATGTATGCCACGCCCAATGATGGCTATTACAGCTACCAGTGGTATCACAATCAGACCAGCGATCATGATATCGACTCGCCCGAAGCCTGGGATATTGAGTCCGGCAGCGATGCGTTGATTATCGCCCTTCTGGATTCGGGAACTCGTTATTTCCATCCAGACCTTGGCGGCGTCAATGCCTCCATATCAAATCCCGGCGCCTCACGCGGGAATATGTGGATCAACAATACCGAGCTGAATGGATCGTCTGGAGTGGACGATGACGGCAACGGCTATGTCGATGACTGGATCGGCTGGGACTTCATCGACGGCGTTTCCAATTGCTGGACCGGTGAAGACTGCACCACCGAGGATAACGATCCGCGCGATTTCAATGGTCACGGCACTCACACCGCCGGAATCATGGCGATGTTAACCAATGACGGCTACGGTATGGCCGGCACCGCCGGCGGCTGGGGCAACGGCTCACAGCCGGTAACCGGCAACGGTGTCAAAGTTATGGTCCTGCGCAACGGGTATTCCTACAATTACCTTGGTCAGGAATACGGCGTTGTTATGATGGACGCGTCGGCCTCGGCCTTCTATTATGCGGCCAACAACGGCGCCAAAATTGCCTCCTGCAGTTGGGGATCGTCCAATAGCGGCGGTATCGGCGCGGCGGTTGATTATTTCATCGCCAATGGCGGCATAGTTTTCGTCGCTGCCGGTAATGACGGCACGCAGACGGCCGATTATCTCAACGGACGCGGCGACTGTATTTCCGTAGCGGCGACCGACGAGAATGACGCCGCCGCCAGTTTCACCACCTACGGTACCTGGGTCGATATCAGTGCTCCGGGCGACAATATTTACAGCACTTTCCATGATCATGCCGACCCCAATACCAATTATTGGGCATCGATGGGCGGAACTTCGATGGCGACTCCGATGGCTGCCGCCGTTGGCGGACTAATCTGGTCGAAAAATCCGGCCTGGACCGCCTCACAAGTCGAAAGTCAGCTTTACAGCAGCGCCGACAATATCGATGCTTACCTGACCTCGACCTATATCGGCAAGATGGGCGCCGGACGGATCAACTCTTATAATGCTGTCAATACCGGTACACCGGCCCCGAGTGCGGCCTTCGTCGGCTCGCCGACATCGGGATGTGCTCCTTTCACGGTTAATTTCACCGATCAATCGACCGGCGATATTACGTCGTGGAGCTGGAACTTCGGTGATGGTGGAACCTCGACGGCTCAGAATCCGTCGCATCAGTACACCACCGCCGGGACACGGACCGTATCATTGACAGTTACCGGTCCCGGAGGCAACGATACCGAAACCAAGATCGGTTATATCACGGTCAATGTCGCACCGACGGCCGGATTCACCGGAAGCCCGACTTCGGGTGAGGTACCGCTTGCGGTCAACTTTACCAACCAGTCCAGCGGAGCCACGTCGTATCTGTGGAATTTTGGTGATACGCAGACATCGACCGCGACCAATCCGAGCCATAGCTATACTTCGGCCGGAACCTACACCGTTACACTGACAGCCACCAATTCCTGCGGTTCCGATGATGAAATCAAAACCAACTACATCACCGTGACCTGCACCCCACCGGTGGCCGGTTTTGTCGGAAGCCCTACTTCCGGTGACGCTCCGCTGACGGTCAACTTCACCGATCAATCGACCGGTGCAACCTCATGGGCCTGGGACTTCGGTGACGGCGTGGGAACCTCAACCCTGCAAAACCCCAGCTATATATATACGTCAACCGGAACCTATACCGTTTCATTGACGGTGACCAATAGTTGCGGTAGCGACCCCGAAGTCAAAACGGGTTATATCACCGTCACCTGCACCGCGCCGGTGGCTGACTTCTCGGGATCGCCGACGTCCGGGAATGTCCCGCTGACAGTTGACTTCACCGATTTGTCATCGGGCAGCCCGACCAGTTGGAGTTGGAACTTCGGTGATGGTGTGGGAACCTCGACCGCCCAGAATCCGTCATACAACTATACCTCGGTCGGAACATATACGGTGACGTTGACAGCCACCAACTCCTGCGGTTCCGATGGTGAGACCAAAACCGCCTATATCGACGTGACTGAGGCTGGTGGTTATGCCACTCTGCCGTATTCAACCGGCTTCGAGTCAGGATCATTCGACGAATACTGGTTCACTCAAAGCAGTAATTCCGAAGGCCGGATTCAGATTACGACCGCCAATATTCCTCACTCCGGGTCATATCATATGACTATGGATGATAATACAAGCGGCGGCCTTTACGTCCAGAATGAAGCCTGGCTGAATGTCAACCTGGCTGGCAAGGCCGACGTTGAGCTAAGTTTCTGGTGGAAGGAGTGGAGCGACGAAACCCACACGCAGGACGGTATTTATTTCTCGGATAACGGTGGTTCCTCATTTACCAAGGTGAACAACCTCAGTGGCGCCACCACTACCTGGCAAGAAATCGTCCTTGATCTGGACAATCTGGCCTCCACCTACGGACTGAGCCTGACCTCGACATTCGTAATCAAATTCCAGCAATATGACAACTATCCGATAGCCAGCGACGGCATGGCATTCGATGATATCAGCGTCACCTCGCTTGAATCCCCGCCGGTGGCCGACTTCTCCGGCAGCCCGACTTCCGGTGTCGCGCCGCTGACAGTCAACTTCAGTGATCTATCGAGCGGCAATCCAACATCGTGGAGCTGGACCTTCGGCGATGGTGGTAGCTCAACGGCTCAAAATCCGTCGTATCAGTATGATGATCCGGGCACTTATACCGTTTAGCTGACAGCGACCAATGCCTATGGCAGCGATGGTGAAACCAAAACCGGCTACATCACGGTTTCCGAAGGCGGCACCTGGGTTACGATTACCTATGACGACTTCGAAGGTGGCTTCGGCAACTACACCGACGGAGGCGGCGACTGCTACTGGTATACAGGTGGAACCTATGCCTGGGAAGGCAGTTGTGCTGCCGATATTCAGGATAACAGCGGTGTGGCATCGTCATTCTATCACACCCTTGGATACAACGTGTCGGGGTATAATGAAATGGAAATTGAATTCTATTTCATAGCTGTCAGTATGGACAGAACCGGTGAGGACTTCTGGGTTCAGTACTATAACGGATCATCCTGGCTCACAGTCGCGATTTTCAATAAAGGTATTGATTTTGAGAACCTCACCTGGTATGTCGCGACGGTTACGATCACCGACATCAATTACAATTTCCCGACCAACGCGAAATTGCGCTTCATGTGCGACGCCAGCGGAAACGTTGACGATGTCTATATCGACGCCATTACGTGGCGAGGCATGAGCGGATACAGTTCCAAAGGCGGCCCGCTCGTTCTCAGTAAAATGGGCGACCCCATTGCTGTTATGCCTGAAGAGTTCTCGCTCAGGCAGAACCATCCCAACCCGTTCAACCCCGCAACTACCATTAGCTTTACCATGCCCGAAGAATCGCATGTGAAGCTGGAAATCTTCAATATCACCGGTCAGAAAGTGGAAACTTTGGTTAATGGTACCGTTTCCGCAGGTGTTCATTCAGTCATTTGGGATGGCACCGATGTCGCGAGCGGTATTTATTTCTACCGCATCGAGACCGATGAGTTTATCGAGACTAAGAAGATGGTTCTTCTGAAATAAACGGCCCTGGTCTATTCAATGATTCTTCACAAGGGGCGGCGCACTCGCGTTGTCCCTTTTTTATGGCTTCACTGCTGGAAAAATATAAATTTTATGGGCGTGGCCCTTGACAATTAGACCTATCCCTTATAAAATAAGTATCAGAGGTCGGCATCATCCGCGCAGTAAGTATAGCACACCAACTTCGATCTTAACATAAATGGCGGCAACAGGGGCCTGTTCTGATTAAAGCATCTTTCCGCTGAGCATTATCAAGCCATCGGGATAATATGGGTTCCCATAAGCCATAAGCGCCGGCAGTGAACTTAAAAACCGACTACCGCTTGGGAAAGGAGGTGAATATCCCGCAGTACCATTAATCATCTTTCGAATTTCTAACGGGATTTAGAGTAATTAACTGTTATCAGAGAAGGAGGAATTATGAGGAGGTATTTAATTTCCGAAATCTTCGTCTGTCTCGTTTTAATGGTATTTCTCGGCATTACCGGTCCGGCCACAGCAGGCGAAATTGATCAGGATCTTGAAAATATTCTGACCACAATCCCGGACGGCCAACCCGTTTCGATCTTGATCTTTCTGAAAGATCAGGTCGATCTGAAAAGTATCGAAGCTGATCTGAACAGACCTAATGTCACCTTTGGTAACCGCAATGAAACGGTGGTACAGAGTTTACAGGACAAAGCCACCGCAACACAGGGCAACCTAACCGCCTATTTGGCCGGGCTCAAAGCCACTGGCGACATAGAGGAATTCCATGCCTTTTGGATCACCAATGCTTTCGAGGCCAAATTAACAAAGAAACAGATTGAAGTAGCTGTTTCCCGTCCAGATGTCGCCCGTATTTACTATAATTATGAAATTGAACCGATCGACCCGGTTGATATCACATCAGGGGGCGGTGACGTTAGCGCTGCTGTTGAAAACGGTATCGACGCCGTTCGTGCCCCTGAGGTTTGGGCCCTGGGGTACACCGGCGCCGGAATCCTGGTATCCAATATTGACACCGGTGTCGAGGGCGATCATCCGGCTCTGGCCAGCCGCTGGGCCGGTGTGGCCGATTCTCGATATGCCGGCCATCCGGAATGGGCCTGGCATGATCCTTATCTGGGCATCAATGATTTCCCCTATGACAACAATGGCCATGGAACCCACACAATGGGGACCATCTGCGGTGGTGCTCCCGGAGATGAAGTCGGAGTCGCTCCCGGCGCCTACTGGATTGCTTCCGGGTCTATAGACCGCGGCGGCGGTATCGAACGAACCGTTGCCGACGCTATCCTTTCATTCCAGTGGATGGTGAATCCCGATGGTGACCCGGGCACTACATGGGATGTGCCCCATGTTTGCTCCAACTCCTGGGGATTGGTCACCGCTCACGGATATCCGCCCTGCGATGAGCTCTTCTGGAGCTATATCGATGCTTGTGAGGCGGCCGGCACAGTAGTGATTTGGGCCGCCGGCAATGAAGGCACCGGCGGATTGCGCAGGCCGGGTGACCGTGCCACCGATGAATACCGCAATCTGGCCGTCGCGGCCGTTGACGGCAATACTGCCGGCTGGCCGATCGCTTATTTCTCATCCCGTGGCCCGACCTATTGTACTCCCGGCGGTGAAGCGGCTATCAAGCCCGACATCTCTGCCCCGGGCGTTAGTGTTCGGTCCGCATATCCCGGTCAGACATATGCGACTATGAGCGGAACCTCCATGGCAACACCGCACCTTGCCGGTGTAATTGCCCTGGTTCGGGATGCCAATCCCAACCTGAGCGTCGATGAAGTTAAGCAGATTCTGTATTCGACCGCTGTTGATCTGGGCACGGCCGGAGAGGATAACTCCTACGGCTATGGAATGGTCGATGCCTACGAGGCGGTCCTGCTGGCGCTTGGCGGTGCCGGGCCGACTGCCGATTTCAGTGGCACGCCGACTTCCGGATGTGCCCCTTTGACAGTCACCTTCACCGATCTATCCTCAGGTGAGGTCACTTCATGGGATTGGTCTTTCGGCGATGGCGGAACCTCAACCGACCAGAATCCGGTTTACATCTACAACACCGCCGGCAATTATACGGTATCTCTGACTGTCAGCGGGCCGGAGGGTTCCGATATTGAAACCAAGACCGGTTATATCAGCGTCTATGACGCCCCGGTGGCCAACTTTGTCGGTTCACCGACATCCGGCGACGCTCCCCTGACTGTCAACTTCACCGATTTGTCCACCGGCAATCCCACCGGTTGGGATTGGGTCTTCGGAGATGGCGGGACATCGACCGACCAGAACCCGAGCTACACCTACACCACTCCGGGTTTATACAGTGTGACCCTAACGGCCACCAACACCTGCGGCTCGGATCAGTTGACCCGGACCGACTATATTAACGTCACCCAGCCAACCGTGTACGAGATGCATGTTGAAGATATCATGATTGCCCGGCTGCAGGCCCAGGCGGCGGTTGTGAAGTGGTTCGGGACGGCTGAAGTCACCGTTTACACTCAGGGTGGCCAGCCGCTTGCCGGTGTGACCGTAACCGGATTTTTCAACGCGCCCCAAACCAAGCTGTTGACCGGTGTTACGGGAGCCAACGGAGTGGCAGTCATTCAGTCCAAGACAACGAACAAACCGCCCAGCGACTGGTGTTTTGAGGTAACGAATCTAACACACGACACCTACACCTATGATCCTGCAGCCAATATTGTCACCCAGGCATGTGAAAGCGGTTATGTTGTTCATTCTCGAGTAATCACAGGTAAACCTCTACCGGATCAGTTTGTGCTGGAACAGAACCGGCCCAATCCTTTCAATCCGTTGACCACAATCACCTTCGGCCTCCCGCAAGCCGGTCATATTACCCTAACCGTGTATAATATTACCGGACAGCGGGTGGCAACTTTGGTCAGCAGGCAAATGGAAGCTGGATACCATGCTGTCGATTGGGATGCCTCCAAGGTTGCCAGCGGCATTTATCTCTACCGCCTGACGACCGGTCAATTCAGTTACACGAAAAAGATGGTACTCATGAAGTAAGCACATATCTTCGACAACAAAGGGACAGCCTTCGGGCTGTCCCTTTTTTTTGCACCGTCTAATCAAGTGACTTGACTCACCCCGACTTAATTGCGTACTTTTTAATAAACGACAACATCATGGCAGGGATGGATTATGACTCGATCCGAGTACAAATCGAGCGACCCCAACGACTTCGAATTCATAGTCACAACCGCATTGGTAGGCTACCTGGGTATATTTACTCCCGATGGCTATCCCCGAGTGGTTCCCTTGAACTTCGCAGCCGATGGAGAAACCGTATATTTTCACGGCGCCAATCGCGGCGAAAAATTTGAGGTCCTCAAGGCCGAACCAAAAGTCTCTTTCAGCATCGATATCCCCTATTCTGTGATCCCTTCTTATTGGACCTCAAAAATCAGCGCTGCGGCAGCAACGATGTTTTTCAAATCGATACTGATTAAGGGGCGGGCTGTCGTTGTTACCGATATTGATGAAAAGATACGCGGCCTCCGCTTGATTACCGAAAAATACCAACCCGAGGGCGGATACCGACCGATTAAGTCGGATGAACCGGCCTACAATCCGATCCTGAAAAATACGATGGTATACCGAATTGACCCCGATCAGACCGAACTCAGGGTCAAATTCAACCAGAAGAAAAGTTCCGACTATAAGCGAAAACTGATTCGGAATCTTGAAGAACGCAACCAGGGTCCCGACCTGACCACAGCCAAAATTCTCAAAAAAATGCTTGATTAACGCCAGCGCGATCTCGATTATTGAGTTATCCTATGGGCAAAGCGGGCATTGTAGTTAAACTTGCCACCGATTTTTGACTGGGCTATTATTGAAAGTAAGCAGGGAAACTATACAAAAATTAAGAGAAGGGAGAGGATATGAAACGGGTATTATGTTTGTTGATTGCCATTACGGTAATGGCAATGGTTGCGGCTGTTAATGCCGATGTGACGATTAAAAGGCAGGTCGCCTTTGAAATGTCGGGAATGCCGGCCAGTGAAATGGCCTCCACCGAAAAGATTCAGGGTGAAAAGAGTCTGAGTCAAACAGAGTTTACCAGCGGAGCTATGATGGAAATGACCGGAGGTGAGCAGTCGACCCAGGTCAACATCACCAGGCTCGACAGGGGTGTTCTATGGAATGTTAATAACAGCTCCAAAACTTATAACGAAATCGACCTGAAGAATTTTAAAGGTATGATGGAACAGAGTTCTATGGGGAGGCCGTCCGAGAATAAGGCCACCGACTACGAATGGACCTATGAATCAAAAACAGAGGATATCACCACTGAAAACGGCTTTAAATGTAAGGCTGTTATGTGCGTCGCCACCGGTGTGAATAAGAATGATCCGGCCGATAAGGTGGAATTGCGCTATGAATATTGGATGGCCGACGATATTCCCGGTCAGGATGAGTTGAGTTCCTATAATCAAAAATATATCGAGGTCATCGGTATGGATCCTCTGGATCAGACGCAGCAAATAACGAAAGTGGCCGGAGAATTCGGGCTGCATTTCGAAAAAATGGCTGAAAATTTCAAGGACCTCAAAGGCTACCCGATCAAAACCGTTATGACATCCCGCAAAAGCGGAGCCCCCCGTATTCCCGGTATGCCGGAGGGTGAGGAAATGGACCCGGCTGCTATGGCGATGATGCAAAAGATGATGGGCGGCAAGGCGCCCAAACCGTCCGAAGACGGCATGCATACGCTGTTTTCGGTCAAGACCGAAGTTGTTCAGATCGAGACCAAAGCGGTCGAAAACGCCGATTTTGACATTCCGGAAGGATATACCAAGCAGTAATTCGCCAATCGCATGATATTGCCCGCGGCCGGCCACATCCGAGGTCCCGCGGGCTTTTTTTATTCCCGTCTCACACAATGTCCTGTGACATCTATGCAATCCGGTTCACACCCGTTAAAAAAAGGTTGTAAAATATGCAAAGGTCTTTATATTATAGGCACAAGAAATCTACGAAAACCGCCAATTGTACTTTGCATATTTGTTATTTAATGCCTTGCGTATTTAACTTTTCATTTCGTGAAAGGAGAGACTTATGTTTCGAAAGCTCTCAGCAATGTTCCTCCTCTCATTACTGCTAATTGCCTTTGTGGCAGTGGCAGTAGTTCAAAGTGCCGACAAGCAGGTGAAGCGGACCAAAGATCGGGCCTCTGTTCCCGCCCGTCTTGCTCCGACTTATAGCTTCCCAGGCCTGACCGGTTCGGAATACACCCCGCCCCCTCCAGCCCCGACGAAAGTCAATCTTCGCGGCAGCCGCGGAGGCGAGGGTATTATCGAAACCCTGGGAACCACCACTTACGGCTATCAGAGCAACTGTACCATGGGGCGCCAGGCCGAGCATAGGGCTGGCTATTCAGATCCGTTTACCCCATACGGACACTATATTCACTTCGACTGGATGTCGCAAGTAGGCGCCGTCCTTGGTGACGGCCGTGGAGTCGGATATCAAGCATATGATATCAAAGATTGCGGCATTATTTTTGATGAAGGCGGTATCCGTATTGAAGGCGATTATGCCGGCTATGTTACCATGGATGCCCATAACATCGATTATGACAATTCCTGGGCTGTTCCTGGTGCTCACGAAATGTTGGACGGTGATTACTATTCACGCGGCTATTGGGATTTCCCGGCCGGTGGACCGGTATTCGGTGTCTTCACGAATGACTATTCTACTGACAATGACGGGCATTATCTTCCGCCTGGCGAGGGGCAGAATATCTGGCCCAAGATAGAATGGGATATCGACGGCACCGAACATGTCCTTCATCTGGTGGCCAGTGAGTTCGGCGGTGAAGCCGGCGATCCGCAGACCAGTTCATATTACCGCCGTGTCGGTCCCTACGGCACCGGTTTGGGTGTTTGGGCCGATCAGCACGTGCTCGATACGGTGATGAATATCAATGTTACGATAGCATCCTCCCCTATCAGCGATCGCGTCGCCATCGCCTGGAACGCTCCGGTTGACTACAAGCGCGACACCCCGACTGAATTTGATAACCAGTACGAGAACGATGTTTGGTATGCTATGGTTGACGATAATGGCGCAGCCTGGGCTGCCGCCACCACCAATCTCGGCAACCCCTCGATCGCAGATGGGGTTGTGACCGGAACTTATTCCGGTGGCAATATCACTAACTATAGTTGGGATGACGATTATAAGGCTTACTGCGATATGTCGGCCATCTTCGCCCTAACTACCGACGTTCCCAATGATGAATTGCATATCGTCTGGGGCTGCCGTCGCTGGACCGACACCACGTCGCTGTACCGTCGTCAAAGCGCCATCTTCCATTGGCGCGAAACGACCGGCGATATCAAGACGGTCGTCAAAGCCGACTGGGATACCGGCGGCGCCTGTTATGCCTATGCCTGGGGTTCCGACGTTGCCAAAATGACCATCTCCGAATGTGACGGCAAAATGTACGTCTGCTACACGCAGTTTGGCGACAAAGAACATCCTTGTCACTGGTTTGATTCGGAAAATACGGTCGTCAGCGGTTACCTCTATCTCACCGTTTACGACCCCCTCTACAGTGCATGGGATAGGGCACAGCGAGTAACGGCAATCACTGAAGGTCCGACTGGATGTACTGCCGGTGACATGACCACAACCGGTGATTGTAACAGTGAGTACTGGTCGTCCATGGCTCGCTATGGACGTATGGATAGCTGCAAAACCACTCCTCCCGGAAATGTCCTTGATATTGTCTATATCAATGACCTCGCTCCGGGCGGCTGCGTACAAACCGAATCCGGTGTCTGGGCCGTCAACCCGGTCAACTGGGCAGTCTATCCGTGTCGTGAAGCTGTTCCCGAACCGGGCTACAGCGACGATGCCGGCCCCGGTTACGGCCTTTGTGTCGGCGAACCGATTCTGGTTCTCGGCACTACTGACGACACGACCTTTACTCTAACGCTGGAAAACCCCGGTATTCTGGTCAATAATCCGGTTAACATCGCGGTCAATATCACAGCCGCGGCCAGCGGTAATACCAGCGTGACATGCACTCCCAATACCGGCCTTACCATTGCTGCCGCCGGTGGCGAGGTCGAAGTGACCGTTCAGATTACGACTACCGGCGAGGACAATAATGTCACCGTCGAAGGTAATATCACGGTCACACACCAGGCCGGCGATTCTCCGCCGACCGATCGGGTGATTCCGTTCTGTCTCACCGTTTCCGATGATTGGGTCCCGCTCGATTTTGCCACGCTCAATACCTTCTGTAAAAAGTTGAAGGTTTACAGCAACGGCGAGATGAGCAACAACGCTCTCAATGAGTCGATGGACTTCACCGACATCCCCGGTGGCGATGGAGATACCTGTGCCACGGTTTATCTCTATGACGCTTCACCGGTTGTCTGTATTGACCGCGACCATTGCTATTTCGCCGTTTACGACAATGACTACGGCAGTGACCATGCTCTGCGTCAGGTGTCGCCGATGTTCTACGACAATGTCAGCAATCCCGACTATGAGTATGCCACAGCCGAGTTTATAACCGGCGACTCCGCGGTAGGCCTGATTGTCGAGTACTTCGCGCCCAAGGCCGAAGAGAATTGCTGCTTCATCATTCAGAAGCTGAAGTTCTGGAACCGAGGCGAGGTCACACTCGACGGTATAGCTGTCGGTGAGGCTCTTGACTGGGATATCCCGAACTACGATGCGGATCATGCCGCCTCGGATAATGAGTCCGGCTTTGATGCTTCCAGAAATCTGATTTATCAGTATACCTGCTGGAATGATGAATGCGATACTCTGGTACCGGCCGATCGCGCCGGTGGTATTGCTTCGTACAAGGATGGGGACGACTTCAAGAACTATATGACACTCGAAAACGACGTCTACGTCTATAGCACGGGTCCTTACGGCAACGATGCTCCGATGCCGGATTCCGCGATATACGACCTGATGACGGGTGTTGACGGTCCTGACGTGGCGACTCTCGATTCCTGCGAAGACTTGTTCACCCTGGTTACTTTCGATGTCTACGAACTTGGGCCAGGCGACGCTCAGTGTGTGGTGAAGATTCTGACGACCTCGAAGGACGATGGAGATATAGGGGTTTTGAAGCAGAATGTTGACAATGCCAACGCCTTTATTGATGCGCACGAAGAGATCATGTGCCCCGTGACCGATCCTTGCGCCGCTGATCCCTCTGCTATTCCGGGTGATGCCAATGGTGACGGTTCTGTTAACGTTGGTGATGCTGTGTATACCATCAGTTATGTCTTTAAGGGCGGCCCGGCGCCGACACCGTATCCTGTTCTTAACGGTGACGGCAATGGCGACTGCGCTACTAACGTTGGTGACGCGGTATATACCATCAGTTACGTCTTTAAGGGCGGTCCTCCGCCGGTAAGCTGTCAGGAATGGCTGGCTACCTGCGGTCCACCGCTGCGTTAGT
>DAOUTW010000052.1 GCA_030668485.1 Candidatus Zixiibacteriota bacterium | reverse complement strand
CGGGTCAATAAGCCGGAACTTGAATTTGACGATGGAATCGATCAATACAGCGAAGAAGTATATAGACGGGGTAAAGAAAACCTGATGCGTCTCTATAATGACGGTATCATGGTTCGCGATGAAAATCCGTCGCTCTATCTATACCGGATTACGATGAATAACCGGAGCCAGACCGGACTGGTGGCGCTGAATTCCGTGGACGAATACGACCGGGGAATAATCAAGAGGCATGAACATACTCGCCCGGAAAAGGTAAAGGATCGGGCCAACCATATAACTTACCTTGAGGCTCAGGTAGGGCCGGTGCTGACCACGTACAAATTTGATCAACGGGTAGATGATATATTCAAAAAGGTGACGGCCGGTTCGCCGACAACCGATTTTGTTGCCGATGACAAAATCCGCCATGAGCTCTGGGTTGTGGATGATCCGCAGATTATCGGTGATATTGTCGGCGCTTTCGCCGCCATACCCGAATTGTATATTGCCGACGGTCATCATCGCAGTGCCTCGGCCAGCGAGGTATGTCGCCGAAGTCGCGAAAAGACTCCCGGATTTACCGGTTCGGAACCGTTCAATTATTATCTCAATGTGCTTTTTCCGGATAAGGAATTGAATATCCTGCCGTACAATCGGGTTGTCAAAGATATGAACGGGATGACCGTCGAACAGATTCTCGAAAAAGCCTCGGAGAAATTCGAGGTGTCATCCAATGACGACGAAGTGAATCCGCCGGAACCACATCAATTCGGACTTTGCTGCGAAAATAAATGGTATCTCTTGAAGGCCAAAGAAGGTAGTTATGATGCCTCCAGCCCGACTCATTCGATCGATGCCGCGATCCTGGGCGACAATTTTATTTCTCCGATTCTCGGTATCGATAATCCGAAGACCGACAAACGAATCGATTTCGTCGGCGGTATCCGGGGCACCGGGGAACTGGTCAGGCTGGTCGATTCTAATCGATACAAATTAGCTTTTTCTCTTTTTGCGACGACAATACAACAATTAATAAAAGTTGCTGATGCCGGTGAGGTAATGCCGCCCAAATCGACCTGGTTTGAGCCGAAGCTGCGCAGCGGTATGGTGGTAAACCTCTTAAGCGACTAGGAAAGTGAGGTACATAAATATGCTTATTTTGTTATCCGACGCTTTTGATCCGGGACTCCCGGAAAAGCTGGCCAAATATGGCGAGGTGACCGACGACAAGGGCAGGGTGGCTGATTGCGAAGTGGTACTCATTCGCAGCAAGACCAAGGTCACCAAGGAATATATCGACGCGGCTCCCAATCTCAAGCTAGTGATTCGTGGCGGTGTCGGCCTCGATAATGTCGACCTTGTGTATGCCAAGGAGAAGGGGATAATCGTCCATAATACTGCGGCGGCGTCATCAATTGCCGTGGCCGAGCTGGCCTTTGCTCTGATGATCGCCATGCCCAATCATGTCACCAAAGGCGATGCCTCGATGAAGAAGGGCGAGTGGATCAAGAAGCAATTGAAGCGAACCGAGCTCTACAAGAAAACGCTGGGTATTCTCGGCATGGGACGTATCGGAACCGAGATCGGTCTTAGGGCCAAGGCTTTCGGTATGAATGTTATCGCTTACGATCCTTTCGTGCATCATCATAACGTGGCCGAGATGAAGAAAGATATTAAAGACGTCCTGCCGGAGTCCGATTATATTTCGCTCAACATGCCACTGACCGATGATACCAAGGGTATTATCAGCAAGGATACGCTGGCGATGTGTAAGGACGGCGCCTATATAGTCAATACCGGACGAGGCAAATGCGTTGTCGAAGAAGATGTTGTCGCGGCCCTCGAAAGCGGCAAACTGGCCGGATACGGTAATGATGTCTGGTATTCCGATCCGCCGGAAAATTCGCCTCTCGTGAACGCGCCGAATGTAATTGCGATCCCGCATATCGGGGCTTCCACCAAAGAAAACCTGCTGCGGATCGGCGATATCATCGATCAGTTGATCGGCGAGTACGTAAACAAGTAGTAAACTGGTTTCAACGCTTTTTGATGTGAGGCAATAAAAATGGCAAATAGAGTCTTCAATTTCAATCCCGGCCCGTCGACGATTCCGTTGGATGTTCTCAAGATTATCCAGGAGGAACTGATCGACTATCGCGGGACAGGCATGTCGATCATCGAGAGCTCGCATCGTTCTCCGGAGTTCGACGAAGTTAACAATCAGGCCATGGCCCTGGCCAAAGAGATTCTGGGACTGGGCGATAATTACAAAGTTCTTTTCATGACCGGTGGCGCCTCGAGCCAGTTCGCATATATCCCGCTCAATTTCCTGAATGACGGTCAGGTCGGTGCTTATGTCGATACCGGTACCTGGTCGACTAAGGCGATCAAAGAGGCCCAGATTATCGGCAACATGCATCTGGCGGGGTCGACCAAGGATGACGGCTATACCTTCGTCCCCAAACCGGCAGATATTTCATATCCGGACAATACCGCTTATCTTCACGTAACCTCGAATAACACCATCAAGGGAACCCAGTTTCATCAGTTCCCGGATACCGGCGAAGTGCCGTTGATTTGCGATATGTCATCCGATATCGCATCGCGGAAAATCGATTATTCGAAGTTTTCTCTGATTTATGCCGGAGCTCAGAAAAATCTGGGCCCCGCCGGTGTGACTCTGGTGGTCATCAAAGAAGACCTGCTGGCTAAATGTAAAGAGGGACTGCCCTCGATGTTCAATTATCAGACCTACGCCGCCAAGAACTCTCTCTATAATACTCCGCCGTCCTTCGGCATTTATGTCATGAAGCTGGTTTTTGAGTGGATCATGAACCAGGGCGGTTTGGAGGCGGTCGAAAAGGTTAATATGGCCAAGAAGGATACGATCTACGGCATGATCGACAAGTATCCCGATTATTTTAAGGGAACGGTCAAACCTGATAGTCGCAGTTGGATGAATATCACCATGCGCCTTCCCAATGAGGATCTGGAGAAGAAGCTTATCGCCGATGCCAAGGCGGCCGGTTTTGTCGGTCTCAAAGGTCATCGTTCGGTTGGCGGCGTGAGGGTTTCAGTGTACAATGCGATGCCTCTGGAGGGCGCTACCAAACTGGCGGAATTCATGGAGACATTCATGAATGCCAACCAGTAAGCTATTTTGTATACGGTAGTAATGCGTTATATATAAAGTAACACATTAGTAATGGCCGGTGTCTCACAGATGCCGGCCACTTTTTTGCTCGTCAATAAACTAAACCACCTACGCACCTGATGCGTATAATATATGGCGCCCGAACGCTGAATATAATACTACGACATTGGATTTGACTCAGAATAATTGAACATCGAGGTAGCGAATCGATAACGCCGCTCAGATGAAATCCGCGGGACAATGATGCCGCACGTGATTTCCTCCGGTTAGTCCCGAAAATGATAATCCACAGAAACGGAGGTAATTATGCCTTCAGAAAAGCTCAAAGAGTATCTCGACAAGCATAAGGTCGATTATGAGGAAATCAGCCATCCGGTTAAATACACGGCTCAGCAGGTGGCTGCAGCGGTTCATATTTCCGGAAAAGAGTTGGCCAAAACGGTTATTATCAAAATCCAGGGGAAATTGGCGATGGCGGTTCTACCGGCCTCCTGCCGTGTAGATTTTGCCTTGTTGCGAGAGGTGGTCGGATCGGACGATGTCGAGTTGGCCCGAGAGCATGAATTCAAGGATTTGTTTCCCGATTGTGAAATCGGCGCTATGCCGCCGTTCGGCAATCTCTACGGTCTGGACATTTATGTGGCGCAAAAGTTGGCCGAAGATGATGAAATCGCCTTTAAGGCCTGTACGCATTCCGACCTGTTTAAAATGTCATATGCCGATTATAATCGCCTGGTCGATCCGATCGTTCTTCGTTTTGAGATGTCGTAAAGCGCCGAAAATGATCCGGTTATTGCAGAATGACTTCGAGGGCGGGGCCGTGTATTATCCTGCCCAGCAGGAACCATTGATATTTCAGCCTGAATGTTAATCCGGCATTGGTGAAGCCGAAAGGCAGAACATTGCTGTCTATACCGGCCGTCAGCATAACGCCGTGATCGTTATACTGGGATCTGAGACCAAAGGCGGCACCGCCTTCAAGGTGCAGAGCCTTATAATATTTCGGCATCAAGGACGGAATTCCAAGCCCCAATGACGTCGCCAGCAACAGCCGTCCTTCATCATATGCGGAAGGCAGCAACGTGGTATTGAGGGAAATGTTTTTCAACAACATCAAATCATCCCAAAGGCCATAACCAAGCCTGACCATTCCTCCGGTGCGTCCATGGCCATCATTGTTCTCAAACAATAAGACACTGCCGAAACCCAATAATAATCCTTTATAGCTAGGGGGAGCATACCTGATTTGGTGCCAGCGAACCGAGGCCCAATCGGGATGAAATTTTATCAGCGAATCGGGACTGACCGGGTTATCGGTAAGAAAGCCGGGCGGGATTAACCATGCAGGGATATCGTTGCGCGAATATAGAAAGTTTTTGTCGATATCCCAATCATCCGGATCATGGAAACCGTTCTCGTAAAGCTGTGGAAAGTGCCGGCGTTTCCTGATATTATGCTCATCATTCTCATATGTTCGGATACTCCAGGTGGCCGCTGTCGGCATTGGCAAGAGCATCAGGGTTGGCAAATACCGGTGGGTATAAAAATAATCCCCGTCATGACCGGAGGTCCAGATCGAAACCTCGTGTTTGACCCGTACACCCGGGACGGTTGATTTATTCCACTGTTCAAGACCGTCAGGTAGATCAGAATCACCGGCGTTATAGTAAACCGTCATAATTTCCATCAATGAAAAATAACAGGCTTCGAAGACCGGGCGATAAGTCGGCGCATACCAGTGCATCAGCTTATCACCGAAGGTCTGCCAGGCATCGCCGCGCGAGTTAACGACATAGACCCCCTTGCTGCGATGATAATTATGCGACTCTATGGTATTGCAGCAATGTAAAGGGGCCAGAAAGTCAGACACCGGTGTGAGGATATGACCGGCAGAGAAAGCATCGGCAAGATGGCCCTGGGCGATCGCCTCCAGTATCATCGCCTTCAATAGATGATCCCGATTGCCAGCCACGGAAGCGCCTGCCTCCTTAGCCATACGCATGGCCAGCATATGATAAAGGAGATAGGCGCTTATTGTATTTTTGGTAAAGAATTTTGGAGGAGACATTGCCGATTCAACATAAATTGCCTTTGCCTGATTTGACGAAGAGTCTTTGATCGCATTCCATGCGGCTTCGATCTGTTCGGCGGTCAACATTTCAAGCTGTTCCTGAATGGATCGACCATAGTCGTGGAAACGATTGCGCGCCAGGTCATCACCGGCAAATCCGGCGACTACCTGTCCGAAAGTCATATCGGATCGAAGATGAAGGGGAATTATTGACTCTCCGCCGCTGCCTATCGGTACGAAGGCAGAATCTCCGGAAGGGCGACAACATATTTGCATCACCGTGAAAAAGGCGCTGTCACTGACCTGCTGGTGCTCATATTCTTCCCAGGAATATGCCGGGGCGCAGGCGAAGAGTGAAAGCATCAGTATCATCGCATGTATTGTTAGTATTTTCATCTATCAGACTCCGGAATGCCAGTTTTTGATCAGAAATTCGATCACATTGTTGGCCATGATATCATTTACGATCCGCTCGTCTCCGAATTCATCCAGAAGCATAGCCCGCAGACGCCCGACCTGACTGATATGCAGCATGTCGGTTGGCCCGGTTATAAATCCGGCGAAATCGCTGCCGATGCCGACATTCTTATGACTGCCGCACATTTTTACCAGATAGCGGATATTGCGCACAACATCGCTTAATGTCGCTTTGGTTTCGGCCTGAGTTAGAGTGGCGTAATTGCTGAGAAGATAAGGATCGATGATAACGCCGATAATCCCGTTGCGGTGAGCTATTTCCTGGATATGCTCATCAATTAATGAGAGGGGATGGTCCGACAGAGTCCGTGCCGCCGAGTGACTGGAAACGAGTGGCTTTGTTGAAGCTTCAAAGATATCTTCCATTGCCGTGGGAGTGGAATGGATGACATCTACAATAATCCCCAGGTTTTCCATCTCCTGTATCACTTCGCGCCCGAATTCACTTAAACCCTGATTCGGCCAGTCGCTGTTGGCATCGGGGAAGAAGGGAAAGGAATTTCCGGCAGAGGCGATTCCCTTGTTGAAAAAATGAGTCAGGGTCAGCATCGCCAATCCGCGTTTGGCCATAGATTCAAGGGCTCCGAGATCGCCGCCGAGGGCATGACCACCCTCGACCGTATGCACCACCGTTATTCGGTAATCGGGATCGGTCTTGGGGATAGCCAGGGATCGTTTCATTTCGCCGCTGTTTTTTACCAGCCGGGCATATGGCTCGATCGGTCCGCGGAGTTTCTGCTCAAGTCGATCCATCATCCGATGAGTATTGGCCGGGGCGTGGGGATTTGGATCGGTCGGCATCGAGAGCCATTCATCAAAGACATTGAAATGGCTGGCGCAAATGAGGTCGACTCCCGCCTCATGACTTTTTTTCCAGTCGAGGCCGGTTTTATTTACAAATTTGTCGGCCACATAAGTCAGCAGCGGGTTTTCAATGCCCAGGGGGGTGTTTTTATTCCAGTCGTTTATATCGACATGGATATGAAGGTCGGCCAGAACCCGGGGGATAGTACGGTCCGTTTTTGGATATCGTCGCGAGGCGCATCCGAGTGAGGAAAGCATCGGTCCGGAAACCGCTATTCCGGCCGCAGCCTTCAAGATTGTCTTACTAAATTCTCGTCTTGTGTAGGTCATTGCCACCTGCCTGGTATATAATAAGGCATTATCAATCGATTCCCGCCCGTCTCCGATGCCTTGAATGGCGGCTAAACTAAACTATAACGATTTTGGATGCCGTTGACAATGATAATATCCTGATTTTCGGTTCGGTATCATACCGCAATGAAAATATAAAAGGATCGAAAGGCAGGCTGTACTAAAATCGTTTTTGGTAGCCGTGGCAGTATGGTTGCCCACCCTTATTCAGATAATAGTCCTGATGATAATTTTCGGCTTTCCAGAATTTGCTCCCGGCATTTATTTCGGTGGCGATTTTATACCCCTTGTCGGTAAGAACCTTGATAAGTTTTTCTGCCGTCTGTTTTTGATCATCGCCGGTGTAAAAGATGGCCGAACGGTACTGGTCACCGATATCCGGTCCTTGTCGGTCGATCTGGGTAGGGTCATGAGTCTCGAAAAACAGCCTCGCCAGTTTCTCAAAAGAAATCAGCGAAGGATCAAAAACGACTTCAATCGCTTCGGCATGACCGGTATTTCCGTCACAAACTTCCTGATAGGTGGGATTGTCTTTGTGGCCTCCCATATATCCGACGCTGGTCGAGACGATACCATCCTCTTTCTGGAAGAAATATTCGACGCCCCAGAAACAACCGCCGGCAAAGTAGGCCGTCTCTGTTTTCTTTTCCTGCTTGGCAGGGTCGAAGTTGAGCGAGATGGAATTGACGCAGTGCCTGATATTTTTATCGGTCAGTTGTTCGCCATCAAAAACGTGTCCCAGATGAGCGCCACAGTAGTTGCAAAGGATTTCGGTGCGACGGCCGTCGACATCAATCTCCCGTCTTACCGCTCCTGGGATCTCATCGTCAAAACTCGGCCAGCCACATCGGGAATCGAACTTATCCTCCGATTTATAAAGGGGGGCGTCGCATTGTTTGCAGGTATATGTTCCGGATTGTTTGTGATCGTTGAATTTTCCCGAAAAAGGCTGCTCGGTGCCTTTGTGGATAATGACTTGTTCTTCCTCCGGGCTTAATTTATTATATTTCATGTCGTTTCCCTGTTGAACCTCCGTCGCCGAAGGAGTGTTTAAATTTAAAAATACCAGACCCAGTATCCCCAATGACAAGGTGATATACTTCGGGATATTCCCCCAGCGCAGGATCCATTTGTTAAACACAATTTTCATAACCTGATGTTTAAAACAATTGGATCATTTCGATTGTTCCCTGCTTCATGAATTTGGTGCAGTCCAGACTGAGGTTATAATACTGATTGTTTCGTGCGTAGAATCAACGACTGAATATTTTCCTAAAATATCCACGTTTCTTTCCGGCCGAATTTGAAGTTTTGGATTTGAATTTTCCGGTCTCATCGGCCATCCAGACATGCATTAATTCACGGATAACTTCGGCGTCTTTGGGCGATGGGAAGCGGAGAACATAGCCTGAATTGTACCAACCGGTTTCGTCTGACAGTTTACACCAGCGGCATTCGGCGTCGAAAAAGACTTCTTTCCGTTTTTTGATCTTTTTGTCCAATGGTATTTTGAGGTAATATACCTGTTTGACATCGATCGGATCCTCGGTCATAAGTTTCATACCTTTGGCCGACATATCCAGGATTTGTCCCATCGGTAATTCGGTGTGTAAATCATAGACCAGTAATGGGGTAGAGGCTTTTCTTCTAATTTTCTGCTGTCTTTCCTGATTAGCTACTTGCATAGATAAAACTCCCAAAGCTGTGTTCTCCTTTATTTAATCGGAAGCTTGGCGCCTTTTCTAAAATTAAATTTGCATTTCGGTATTTTGTCCGGCCCGGCCAGTTTCAGCCGGTAGAGCTGGGTAGACTATTTTTGGATTGAAAAGGCCCGAAAAAATGGCTGCTGGCAGCTCAATAAGGAAATGGTCGAGAGTAAAAATAGCACTAATTCGCGGGACGAGCCGCAAAGTCATTCAAAGTATTAATTGACTTAATACTCGATGATTGTTAAGTTAAGATATATAATCCTTTGGGAGGAAATCATGGTTAAGGGAATTTTGATCACTTGCTATTTGGTGTTCATCCTTTGCCTGACCGCCTTGACTCAACACAACATCGGACACTTAAATAATTATAAACCCGCGGAAGAACCGCAATCCCGTTTGCCGGATATGGGTGCCGCAAACCTGATCCCGGCCACGGCACAAACTAAGGCTGAATGCGACTACATTGATTACTCCGGTGGGAATGCCGCCTATTATTTTACCGTTTCGGGAAATCCTGATCTCGGTTTCTATGATTATTATAATATGCGTTTCACTACCTATCTATCCGCTGGCTTCGGATACAATGCCTATTGCTCTTTGACGACAGTGTGGGTTGGGGTCTATCCACCGGCTTTTGTCGGCGAGCCGGATTTGGATATCATTATATGGGATGACGATAATTTCGGATACCCATACAATGAATTGGCTCGTATCACTATTTCGTTTGACGAACTGCCTACGAGTATTGCATATGTCGGCGCTGATATTTCCTCATTCGATCTTACATATTTTACCGGGGAGGAGTTTCATATCGGCGTTACAACAGGTAATGCGACACCCGATGCCGCAGTCGCTTTGCTTGCAGATGATGGCGCCTCGGGAACCGGAAGACACTCTTTTTGGGCCGAGGAGTGGATCCAATATCCAACCGATCATAATTTCCTCATTGGGGTAGAATGGTGCTACTGTGAAGAGATTCCGGATTCGGATGGCGACGGGGTCGGCAACGATATCGACAATTGCCGTAAAGATTATAATCCCGATCAGACCGATAGTGACGGCGACGGTATCGGCGAGGCGTGCGACTATTTATGCGGTGATGCCAACGGCGATAGTGCGTGTAATGTTGGTGATGTTGTGTACATGGTGAGTTATGTATTCAGGGGTGGTCCGTCTCCCGTTCCACCGGAGGCAGGTGATGCAAATGGCGATGGCGCCCTTAATATTGGCGATGGTGTATTTACCGTCAATTACGTATTTAAAAATGGCCAGAGTCCCTGTTGCCCTCCATATGTTTCGCTGATTGAAGATCTTTTGTGGTGTAAGAATTTTGAAAAGGGGATTAGTTCCGACAGCATACCGGCGAATCAGGATTGTCTGTTCTGGGATTATGATGGTCAATCGGTATTGAATATTCATCATAAAAATGCCGGATTTAATTGCTGTCCTTTGGAGCAGTTCGCCGAATTGGTGGATTTCTCCAACAATATTATAGTCATTGAAGAAGACGAAATTCTGGAAGGCGGAGATGGATGTTTTTGCCTCTGCCTATTTAATATCGATTATTCGGTTAAGCGTCTGCCTCCCGGCGAGTATACCATACGTATCGTCGGGATGTATCTTAACGATAATCCACCGCTGGAATTCATGGTAAACCTAACCGAGTCTCCCTCGGACGGCAGTTTTTGTGTTATGCGGAGTCATTATCCCTGGTGGTAACGCTAACCTTACAGCTCTGAGATTACAAGATATTATACATATGGTGGGAGAGTCTGTGTCGGTTAATTAAATGCCGGAGGTCGGAATCGAACCGACATGATGTTGCCATCGGGGGATTTTGAGTCCCCTGCGTCTACCAATTTCACCACTCCGGCATTAATATCAATTTCGCAGCCAAAAATATACCTCCAGTGTCCCTTTTGTCAAGTAGTTTCACCAAATTTAGGCAACCTAATAAGGCCGGATTCTAAGATTCAATATGCGAGAATAATATTAAAACTGGGGGCATCGGCGGAATCGGGGGGAGAACCCCGCATATCAATTGAATCAATACGATACCTGCCGACTCTCTCCTTCGGACAATATAATACCTTCATCCGAATCATTTAACCCGATAAGGATGCCCGTTATTATGACAACGTCCTTATCCATAATACTTATCCTCGGAGGAATTTTAGCTATCCCAATATTCCGCCTTGTATATAAAATACGGTGACATTGATATTTTGTATATATCATAATATGGTGTTGACATTTCTAGTGACTCGAACTATCTTTACAAGCATGAATTTGCTGAACTACCATCACTTACTCTATTTCTGGACGGTTGTACGCAAGGGGGGATTGGCACCCGCTGCTAAGGAGCTTTGCCTATCTCCCTCAACGGTGAGTACTCAGATACAACAACTTGAGCATGTATTGGGATACAAACTCTTTGATCGATCGGGGCGTCAACTGGTACTGAACGATGTCGGTCAAATCGTATATCGATATGCCGAGGAGATATTCGCGCTTGGACGAGAGTTAAAGGATGCGCTTGAAGATCGACCGCATAGTCGTCCGATACGTTTCCAAATCGGCATTGCCGACGTCATTCCAAAACTCCTTGCGGTCAAGCTCTTGGAACCGATTATGGACGATCCCCAGGGGATCCATCTGGTCTGCCGAGAAGATCATCCGGATAATCTGGTTTCCCAGTTAATATTACATGATCTGGATATGGTGCTTACCGACGCGCCGATCAGTGCCGACCTTAGGGTTCGCGGATTCAGTCATCTACTAGGCGAGAGTGAGATATCAGTATTTGCCAATTCGGAGCACGCAACACGTTTTAAGCGGGGTTTTCCAGAGTCACTGGACGGAGCCCCCTGTCTTCTACCGGGCGACAGAACAGTGCTTCGTCGGTCGCTGGAACAATGGTTTGAATCTCGCAAAATTCGTCCCCGAGTTGTGGCGGAATGCGATGATAGCGCGCTGCTGACGGCAATGGGCCAGGCAGGGCTGGGATTTTTCGCGGCTCCGAGCGTTGTTGGAAGTGAGGTCGCGAAGCAATATCATGTTCGTGAAGTGGGTCGCCTGGATGGCGTTGTTGAGAAATATTTTGCCGTTTCTATGGATAGGCGGATAAAGCATCCGGCGGTGCTGGCAATTGTGGAAAACGCGAAGAATGGTATATTCCAGAAATGACCGGGCGTTTGGCGGTCGAAGAGATGAGAAAATATGAAGAACGTCACACGAACCAGACCAGCGGAATTTTCGCCGGAGGATCAGGCGCCAATGAAAACCACTTGCCCTTAGATATTCAATTACCATATTTGGCTGACAGATGTGGCGTCTTCAAGAGAGAAGAAAGCACACAGCAAGAATACGGAGATACGCGGTAGGAATGTAAATGGCCAAGGTGAAGCGACAACAGGTGGTTTCGGCCGAAGCGTTGCCGTTTAAGGCTGAGCATTATCGCGAATGGCGACGGCGGCAAATCATACGAATGGCCATTACCTATATTGCTCCGCTGGTTATCCTGATTGTCTATTTTCAGTACCGTTATGTCGGTCTCGAAGACGACAGTCGTCGTATACATCTTGGCGCCATCGCAGAGCATCAGGCCAATACGCTCGATTTGTTCTTGACCGAACGCCGAGTAAATCTGGCTAATTTGATTGATCATCCTCGTTTCTCGATCCCACCTTCATCCGAAGAGATGGCTGATTACCTGAGTGATCTTGGGCGTGTGAGCGCTGCTTTTGTCGATCTTGGGTTCTTTGATTCCTCCGGTGTGCAAGTCGCATACTCCGGCCCTCATCCCTCGCTGGAATTGCAGGACTACCGAGAGGAAGACTGGTATTTAACGCTCCGCAATGCGGAAGTTAATTCTGTCATTACAGATGTGTATCTCGGATTTCGCCAGCAACTGCACTTCACTATTGCGGTCAGTCGACTGGTGGAGAATCAGTTTTTGGTGCTTCGAGCCACACTCGATCCGGGTCGTATGTATGAATACATTGAGTCTCAGCAGGCGGCGGGGGATGTTATCACATGCCTGGTCAACGCCGGGGGAGTCTACCAACTGGTAGATGAACACGCCGGGCGTCCTCTTGACGATTGTCCCATCCCAATATCCAGCGAGAAGCACTTCGGTAACGGCATGATAAAGATTGACGATGCATCCCGTCTATACGCTTTTCAGTGGCTCCGCAACGCTGATTGGTCTCTGATAGTTCAGTCAGTAAAAAACACCGGCGGGTTTCTCGGTAATATGCGACTTTCCTCGCTGATCGTTTCGGCCGGTTTACTGCTGCTTGCGGTAGTGGTTATTGTCAATCGTGCAGGCAAACTCGTGGCTCAGCAGAAGGAAACTGATCAGACCCGCGCACAATTGGAGCACGCTGCAAAGCTGGCATCGGTCGGCGAACTCGCCTCCGGTATAGCTCATGAAATCAACAACCCGCTGGCAGTGATCACCGAAGGATGCGGTCTCCTCATGGACTATACGGACCCC
Source organism: Candidatus Zixiibacteriota bacterium (assembly GCA_030668485.1). Classification (GTDB taxonomy): domain Bacteria; phylum Zixibacteria; class MSB-5A5; order GN15; family JAAZOE01; genus DAOUTW01. Next base: position 19,567 of record DAOUTW010000052.1, on the reverse strand, counting down.
CAATTTGGTCATACGCTTGAAGAGAAGGAACTGCGAGAGCGATTGGATACGATACAGAGTTCGGCTTTTCGCTGCCGAGATATTACGCGCAAGCTGCTTCGTTTTGTCAGGAAGACAGACTTTGACTTGCGGGAACATGATGTGCATGACATCGTCGACGGCATCACCGACGATCTACTGGGACCGGAGATTGAGGTCTCGAATGTGAAGCTGGAGCGCAATTACGATCGAACCCTGCCGAAATTGACCACCGACGCCAACCAACTCCAGCAGGTGATCTTGAACGTCATCAATAATGCCACGGATGCAATCGGAGACGCCTCGGGAACAATCCGTATCAGTACCTCCCGGCGCGGAAATGAGATATTGATTTCAATCCGAGACACAGGATGTGGTATGACCACCGAACAACTCGAAAAAGTTTTTATGCCTTTCTTCACTACCAAGGAAGTTGGTAAAGGCACAGGCCTTGGGCTTTCTGTAAGCTATGGGATTATGAATGGGCTGGGCGGCGAGATCGAAGTCGAAAGTACCAGGGACGTTGGAACCACCTTTATACTGGCCTTACCAATAAAATTGAAACGGTGATTGCCAAGAGGAGTAGTTGATAACATGAGTGCAAAAAAGGCGGGGGACATCATGGTCCTTCTTGATGAGTACCCGATTGTGGATTCCTCGGCTACCGTTCTGGATGCTGTCAATCGATTATCTGAATCCCGGCGCAAATCGGATCCGGATAGACAACCATTTCAGGCCGTATTGGTAGCCGATAAGAATGGCAATATAGTCGGTAAAATCGGACAAATGGCTCTATTACGAGCCCTGGAACCAAAAAGCCACGTTGCTTGTGACCAGAATACTCTCAATAGAGCCGGCGTTGGCGATGCGGCCATGGAAACGACCCTTAGGCACTTTCGATCTCTTCAGTTGGGATTATTAGAAATGTGCATCGGAGCGGCTACTTTACCGGTCCGTATTATTATGCATCCATTCAAGGAGCATATCGATGTGAGCGCGCCAATCTGTGAGGTAATTCACAAAATGAGAATGTGGCAGACCTTATCGGTTCTGGTCACGGATAAGGACCGACCGATTGGCCTGGTTCGCCTGGTCGACCTCTGTGATGAAGTGATGGAACAAATGCGACAGACGGCTACCAACGCAAATATCGAGGACTGATTGTATGGCCAAAATATTGCTCGTAGATGATGAAAATAAGTTTCGTTCGGATCTGGCCGAGCGATTAAACCTGCGTGGTTATGAGACCATTGAGGCGGGTAATGGTGAGGGTGCTATCAAGCTCGCCAGGAGCGACTATGATATTGACGTTGTTCTGCTGGACCTGAAAATGCCGGGCCTGAGTGGAGAACAGACCCTCGCAGAACTGAGAAAGTACCGACCGGCGGTTCAGGTGATTATGCTTACCGGACATGGTTCGATGACATCGGCTATGGAAATCGGACGAATGGAGGCCTATGCTTATCTTGAGAAGCCTTGTGAAATGGACAAGTTGCTCGAGACGATAGAGGCGGCCCGTGAAGACCGTCCCCATGTCATGGCCCGCCATGAAATTCCTCATATAGTGAAGGGATCGGTGAAGAAGTGGTTAATGGGGACGCATAACTCCCGTCCCGGAGTAATAATTCTCGGGGCATTGATTTTCGCTGCCATGTTGTTGGCCCCAACGCCGGATCGCCTGCTCAACATTCTTTCAGCCCCCAAGACCGGGGAGTTGACTGACATAAACGTTGGATTTGCTGGATATCGGCAAATGAGCGAAGATGAGACTATCGCCGAATACTATAGTCGCAAGAACAAAATTTACAGTACGGTCCTGGATACCAGCGGTGTCAGCATCAAAGTGTCTCAGAGTCCTGAGGAGGTGTCAACGAAAGCTCGCGTAATGTTGGCTACGCTGATCGTGGCAGCCTTGTTCTGGGCCTCGGGGGCAGTGCCTATTGGGATCACGGCTTTGCTTGTCGGGGTGCTAATGTACTTCTCCGGTATTCTTCGTCCCGATGACATTGCCAAGGCCTACGCCAAGGATGCAGTCATCTTCATCTTCGGGGTCCTGGCTCTTGCGATGGCGATCTCCAAAACCGGGCTGGACAGGCGAATCGGTCTGCTGCTCCTCGGTCCTGCAAAGACTTTACCACGACTTCTTTTCATTTTTCTGCCGCTTTTGGCTATGGCCTGCTCACTGGTATCCGAGCATGCTTTGGTAGCCTTTATTATGCCTTTGTTCATGATGGTTTACGTCACATCGATCCGAGCGGCAGGCGTTAAAAAAGATCGAGCGCTGGCAGTCATGTTCGCCTTGACTCTCTGTTATACAGCAAACTCTGGAGGTCCAGGATCGCCTGCTGCCGGCGGTCGTAACGCAATCATGATGGGTATATTGCAGGACTATAACATTGCCCCGACTTTCGGTGAGTGGATGACCTACGGAATGCCCTTTGTACCGATAATGGCCCTGGTTATCGCAGCATATTTCTACTTGCGTTTCCGCTCAAAACTCAAGGTTAAATCACTCGATGTCTCAGCCATAGTACGTCAGGCTTCCGACCAAATTGGTCCCATGAATCGAAACGAGTATCTCACGGCGGCTGTTTTGGTAGTCGTCATAGCTCTTTGGATCGGAGCCAGCGATATATTCGGGATGGGAGGTCCCGTCATCCTCGGATTGGTGGCTTTGAACATAATGCGAATACTCAAATGGCGAGACATTACCTCGATTCATTGGGAGGTGGTAGCCTTGTATGCCAGTGCCAGCGCCTTGGGTAAAGGCCTGGCTGAAACCGGCGGAGCGTTATTCATGGCCGACGGTTTTCTCAGCATTCTCCCGGAATTCATGAGCGATGGATCAGGGTTAGCTATGGCTGCCAGTTTGTTCGCCGGGATCACAACTAATTTCATGAGCGACGGAGCCACAGTTTCAGCGATCGGTCCAATTACCGTGCCGATGGCAACTATCAGCGGTACCCACCCCTGGATGATTGGTTTTGCGACCGCCTTCGCTTCATCGTTTGCTCACATGCTTATAATCGGCACACCCTCTAATGCAATTGCCTATGCAATGGCTAAAGATCCGGTGACAGGCGAGCAGTTGGTGACTCTCTCCGATTTCCTTAAGCATGGCGCCGTAGTACTGATATTATCGTTTGCAGTTCTTTGGGGATGGACTATATTCGGCTATTGGCGATATATAGGGTTTTAGGCAAAGGAAGGAATAGACCATGTCTAATAAAATCAGGTTGTTGATTGTGGACGATGAAGAGAAGTTCCTCGAATCCATTGCCAAGCGTTTGGAGATGAGGGGTTTCGATGTCCGGACAGCCACCCGCGGTGAGCAGGCTGTCGAAATCACACGCGAGGAGAAATTCGATCTTGCCTTGTTGGATCTCAAGATGCCAGGCATGGATGGGAAACAGGTGCTTGAGATCCTTAAGCGGGAACATAAGTATATTGAGGTAATAATCTTGACCGGTCACGGATCTGTCGATTCAGCAGTCGACTGCACCAAGCTTGGCGCTTTCGGATATCTGCCCAAGCCATACGAACTGGAGAAGCTGCTTGACACTTTGCAACAAGCTTATAAAGTGCGCATGGAGAAAAAATTCAAGGTAGATCAAGCGCGGATGGACAAGATCGCCAAACTGGCAACCGGCTCCAGTGCGCTCGGTATCTTGCGGGAACTCAAGAAGCTGGATGATGAAGAGAAGTAATCTCAAGCAATTCGGTGGGATGAATAGGCAACCATAAGCGTCAAACGACGATAAAGCATTATGCATGAATTGGCTTATCTCCAGGATCTCGTAGTAATACTCGGTTTTGCGGTTATTATTGTAATCGTATTCCACAAGCTGAAATTACCCCCCATAGCTGGATTCATCCTGTCAGGGATACTCGTAGGCCCCCAGGGTCTTGGGTTGATCAATGATGTCCACCAGGTCGAACTGCTGGCCGAGATCGGGGTCGCATTACTTCTGTTTGGGATAGGGGTGGAGCTTGCGCTGAAGAAACTCCAGCGCCTGTGGAGACTCGCTTTGGTTGGTGGTCTTCTTCAAGTGGGACTTACCACAGCGGTTGTCTACGTTATAGCCAGAATGACTGATCTGCCGAGTAGCTCGGCCTTATTAATCGGCCTGGTTGTGGCTTTATCCAGTACTGCCATTGTCTTGCGAGAATTGCAGCAAAGAGGGGAAGTTGACGCGCCCCACGGTCGCCTGATATTGGGAATTCTTGTATTCCAGGACTTCAGCGTCGTGCCGATTATGTTGATCATCCCGCTACTGATCGGAGCGGACTTGAATACCGGGGCGTTCTTTGTCACGCTGGCGAAGTCTGTGGGAATAGTTGTCGCCGTCCTACTCCTGGCCATGCTTGTAGTGCCTCGAATTCTAAGCTTCGTTGCCAGGACCAGGCAAAGACAATTGTTCATTCTCTCGGTATTTCTGATTTGCCTGGGAACGGCATGGCTGGTTACCAAATCCGGCGCCTCTCTTGCGGTCGGAGCGTTCCTGGCCGGACTGGTGGTTTCAGGAAGCGAATATAGACATCAAGCATTGGCGGATATGATATCGTTCAGGGAGGTCTTTGCCAGTCTGTTTTTTGTATCGATTGGAATGTTGCTGTCACCATTGATGATTATTGACAATCTGGTCCCAATCGCTGCTATTCTGGCGGCAATCCTATTCGGAAAATCTCTGATCGTCTTCGTTGCCGCATCAGTACTGCGCATGCCGATAAGAGCATGTTTATTCGCGGCTATCGCATTGTCGCAGATCGGAGAATTTTCTTTCATTCTATTGTTCTCCATACAGGGAACCGGGCTGATCGAAAAATCTCTTGAGAACAGTATCATCGCTGCGGCGATTCTCTCGATGTTCCTAACCCCTTTCGCCATGTCATATAGTCCTCAGCTTGCAGCCGGCCTTGGCAAGTTCACACGCTTTAAGAACCTGCTCAAGGTAGATTCCGCCGAGGACGCACCCGATACCATCTGCAAAATGCGTGACCATGTAATTGTCAGCGGGTACGGTTTTGCCGGAAGGGAGTTAGCACAGGTTCTCGATGAGTACGATATCCCATATGTGATAGTGGATCTAAATATTGAGAATGTCAGAAAGGCATCTGAAGAAACAGGGAAAGCGGTATTCGGGGATGTTACAAGCGAGGGAGTGCTCAACAGGTTGGGGATTGAGAATGCGCGAGAACTTGTTCTCCTGATAAACGACCCAAGCGCGGCAGAGCGGGCAGTGCGGGTTGCTCGAGAGCTCGTTCCGCGTTTATTCATAACCGTACGGACTTTTTACTTACTCGATATCGAGCCCCTGCTCGCAGCGGGTGCCGATGAGGTCATACCTGCCGAGCGGGAAGCCGCCGTGCAGGTTGCTATTCAGCTACTGAAAAGGCATCAGGTAAACAATCAGCAGATTGCCAAAAGGGCATTGGTTATCCGCGACCACTCCGAAGATGAAAACTCCTGATCTTATTCACCATGACTGGTGCATCGGGGCAGGTAATGCACTTCTCCGCGCAAGCTTAAACTATAATTCAAAAATTCTGTCTATTGTGAGGTCAACCCCGCCAGTGTCAAGTACAGCCACCTGACAGCAAGTAACAATATCACAGCCAGTTATGCCGACTCCTGCCCCCTGTCCCCAGTCATAGAATACCCTGATTATTTTGTAGTTATTAATAGGAAACATTTAATGCGGGCTAATTCAATCCTATTTAAGCTTGGCTCCGTATGCTTTTATGTTACATTTGTAGCTTCCTTAACAAATAACGGAATTTAGTTGATGAATAAAGAGCCTCGGAAATCCCCCAAGGGTCGGATGATTCATGTTCGTTTGGATGACGAAACACACAGGCGGCTCAAGATTTACGCGGCTCAGGCAAGCGCCACGATTCAGCAGCTTGTTGAAGATTTGATCCATCAAAAGCTTATTAAATCATCGGGCAGGGACGTGCAATCATGACAAATCATAATGACGATAACACCCGCACCCAAGTAGTTCTGACACAAGGAAAAATGGTGCAACATTACCGGATAATCGAGAAAATCGGAGCCGGTGGGATGGGTGAGGTTTATCTGGCGGAGGATACAAAGCTCAAACGTCGGGTGGCGCTGAAGTTCATGCCGGCTCATTTGGCTGCGGATGATGATATGCGGTCGCGTTTCACCCGTGAAGCTCAGGCTGCCGCAAAACTTGACCATCCGAATATAGTTCCGGTGTATGAAGTCGGGGAGTTCCAGAATCGCCCTTTTATTGCTATGGCACATATCGAAGGCGAAACGCTTCGTGATGTCATTAAGAAAGGTAAACTCTCATTATCCGAGTCTATCGATTTAACTATGCAGATCTGCGAAGGGCTAAATGAAGCCCATAATGCTGGTATCGTTCATCGGGATATTAAGCCGAGCAATATCATCATCGATAATTCAAACAGGGCGCGCCTTTTGGATTTTGGGTTAGCAACAGTGTCGGGTGAAGATAAATTGACCAAAACCGGCTCTACCCTGGGTACCGTTGGATATATGGCGCCGGAACAGATTGTATGTAAAAAAGTTGACAAACGGGCCGATCTCTTCTCAGTTGGAGTGATATTTTATGAGATGATTACCGGCCGACGTCCTTTTACCGGAGATAACGATGCCGCTGTTGTCAAGGCTATTACTGATTCGAATCCCGAGCCGATAGCCCGATTCAAATCGGGCGTTACCGGCGAATTGCAGCAAATCATCAATAAAGCCTTGTCCAAGGATCCGTCAATGCGCTACCAGCACGCCGACGAAATGCTGGCCGACTTGAAGCGCTTGAATATTGAATCAAAAGGCCCCAGGAAGAGCCGGGCCGCACTGTGGGCAGCCGCCGCAGTCATAATCGTTGTCGGGGGCTACTTCATCTCAATCCTTCGGACGGATACCCAAGAGCCAACTCAGGCCGCTGCACCTGTGCTGGTTGTGCTGCCGTTTGAGAATCTTGGTTCGATGGAGGACGATTACTTCTCCGTCGGTATCAGGGAAGAGATTGGTTCACGTCTGATGACTGTGGAAGGACTGCGGGTCATTTCCCCAAGAAGTGCAGATAAATACAAGAACACAAAAAAAAGTTTTGAGGAAATTGGGCAGGAAACTGGCGCCGACTATATTCTTGAGGCGACAATTCGATGGGATAAATCCGGGGAAATCGATCGTTTCCGAGTTACACCCAAATTGACTAAGGCCAGTGACAATTATCTAATATGGGCGGATAATTATGATCAAGAGTTAGTACAGATATTTGAGGTTCAGTCGCAGATAGCCAACAAAATCGTAGTTGCTCTAGGGCTGACCTTGCTGAAACCGGGTCAGGATGCTCCGGACTACGCCCCGACCTCCAATATGGCGGCTTACAACTTCTACCTGCGGGGTATTGAGATTGCAGGTCAGAACTGGTACATGTCTGATTTTCGTAAGTCTATCAGAATGCAAGACTCAGCTATTGCTCTCGATTCAAATTTTGCTTTAGCCTGGGCGCAAAAATCTATCAACCATTCTGAGTTCACTTTTACCTATACGACGGTGGAGGCAACCTACCATCGAGAGGAAGCTCTGAAAGCTGCTGAAAAAGCCCTCGCCCTTAATCCCAGTCTGCCGATAGCGCACATTGCGCGGGGGATTTACTATAACATGGTTGAGAATGACTATGATAAAGCCCTGGCGTCGTTCGCGATGGCCAAGTCGGAAATAACCAGCAATGCCGAACTCTCCGAGGCTGTCGGAATTGTCAGGATGCGTCAGGGAAGATGGCAGGATGCACTGTCAAAATTCGAGGAGGCGGCCAGGATTGACCCCTTGTCAGGGCAGAGATATTTCTACCTGGCAACAGCCAATTCGATGTTGCGTGATTACGAATCGGCTGATCAGTACTTACGCCGTGCCCTTGCCCTGGATCCGAGTAACGTCGACGCTGCCTTCTTCATGGTGATGATAAATCTGCTGCAGCACGGCAGTATCGACACCAAGGACACTCCCTTTAATAAGCTTACCGAGGATGCCGGATGGACAAATATATCGACCTACGAGTTGGCTTCCTCGACATCACTTGGATTATGGCGCTTCATTATTGATAGGATTGATCCTTTAGAGGCAATTGAAAGACTTCGCGAGATGACCCAGGAAAGGTCTACCCAGGTCCGATATATGAATATAGCACAACTATTCGATCTTATGGGAGAACGTGATTCAGCTCTTATTTATTTTGATTCTTCCAGGATTTTCTTGAACAATATAATCGATCAAGGGAGCGCTGAGTTTCATGCATATGCAGAGCTTGGCCTCACTTACGCTAAGTTGGGAATGAATGATCTTGCGATCGATGCAGGTAAGACAGCCAAAGAGGTAATGCCGGTTGATCTCTGCCATTGGTGAGGACCGGATGCGGTCATGGTCATGGCCATTATATATACTATCGTTGGGGAATATGATCTGGCAATTGATGAGTTGGAATACGCCTTATCGATCCCAGCCTGGTGTTCCTCGGAATACCTGATGGCCGATCCGATATTTGAACCCCTATACGATAATCCACGTTTTATTGCGTTGATCGGAAAGTACAGAGTTTTTGGTTTGGCAAATTAGCTTATCATATGCCATCGTTGATGGTCACGATCTGGTTGCAATACGGCGTAAATTCTAGTGCCACAGGCCAAGAAGGGGAAAGGATTCCCTTCGAGGTTAAAGTAAATAAGTAATAAATTGTGGTAACCGATTAATTGTCAATATTATATGTTGATGTTTACGAGGCTGCAAAATCGCATGATTCTGATTTTGAGCTCCCCACATCTACCACTGTGAACGAATCGGCGGAAAGACTAAAACCGGGTCGCGTCGGCGGTATCGGGGGGAGAACCCTGCATATCATCAGAAGAGTACGATCCCTCGCCGGAATGGATATCACAGGTTTCGACCGGGATAGTGTTCTCGGTAAAAAGCTCCTTGATCACATCCGGGCAATATTTGGTCGCCAGCATGCCGCTTTCAACGCAAATATCGGCTGATATTATTCCCGGTGGCGCCTCGAAATCCTCCACAGGAAGATTCTGGTGACCCGCCAGCATGATTTTGGTCCATATAGGCAGGGCATTGGCCGAACCGGTCATATTGTAGCCGATAGAGGTGTTGTCATCGAAACCTACCCAAACTCCGGTCGTGATCTGGGGCGAAAAGCCCATAAACCAATTATCGCGGAAATCGTCGGAGGTTCCGGTTTTACCGCCTGCCGGACGAGTAAAACCGCGCCAGCGAGCGCCGTATCCGGTGCCGCCCGGCTCCATAACCGATTGCAGCATATTGACCATGATATAAGCCGTCTCAGCGCCAAGAACCTCTTCTTTCTGAATCGCGCTGTTATCCTCAAGGATATTGTCATAGCGATCAATAATCTTGAGAATATGCTGAGGAGGAATCCGAATCCCGCCGTTGGGGAAGACCGTATAGGCCGATACCAGTTCCTGTAAAAATACCTCACTGGTGCCGATAGCCAGCGATGGTACGGCCCGCAGATCGCTTTTAATACCCATTTGGTGGGCGTAAAAGACCGCCAGTTCCGGCCTGATTTTAAGCAACAGTTTGATGGCGATCATATTGCGGGATTTTTTAAGCCCCATACGAATGGTCATTCGGCCCAGATATTTATCGTCGAAATTATGGGGACGCCAATCCTCGCTGCCGGGGATATCGAGGACGATGGAATTATCATATAGAATCGAATCGGGCGTCCAGCCATTATCAATCGCCGCTGTATAAACAAACGGTTTGAATGCCGATCCGGGCTGACGCGGTGCCTGGACCGCTCTATTAAATTTGGTCTTGTCAAAATCACGGCCGCCGACCATAGCCAGAACATTGCCATTACTGTTGTCGATCACCAGGGCGGCGCCCTGAATCTGTTTATAAACCCTGATACTGTCGCCGTTTTCATCCAGAGTATCGGGAAGGATCCGGGTATATTTGCGGTCGGTCGGTTTGCGGCGGGCTTCAATTTTAGCTTGCAATGAATCGAGATGATCGGTGACGCTCGCCTCGGCCACCTGCTGCAAATCCCAATCGAGGGAGGTATAGACCTTGAGGCCACCGTTGTATAGTTTATCGACCCCGTAAGTCTTTTCGATATACTGTCGAATGTATTCGGTAAAATACGGCGCTCGTCCGATCCTCTCCTGCGGTGGATTTATCTCCAGCGGCGCGGCGCGCAGTGAGTCAAAGGTCTCCTTGTCGATACCGTCGTTCTTGTAATAGGAATAGAGCACCCGATTACGGGCCTTCAGCGATTTGTCGGGATTATTGAAGGGAGAATTGACGACCGGTCCCCGGAGCATACCGAGCAGGATGGCACAATCGTTGATATTTAGTTCGGGGACTTTTTTAGTGAAAAAGGCATGAGATGCGGCTGAAATACCGTAGGCTCGGTGGAAATAATAGAGGTTGAGATACATCTCAAGGATTTCATTTTTGGAATAAGTTCTTTCCAGCTTTATAGCCGTCAGAGCCTCTCTGAATTTCCTTTCAAAGGTCTGCTTCCGGGTGAGAAACAGCATTCGGGCGACTTGCTGAGTGATCGTCGAGGCTCCGCCTTCAATCTGCATTTTAAGCAGATTGTTGGCCGCGACAATGAATATCCGCCGGGGATTGATCCCCCAATGATCATAAAACTGCTGATCCTCGACCGCCAGAAGCATATTGACGATATCTTCAGGCATTTCGATAAAGGGGGTCATGACCCGATTCTGATTGTAGAATTCCTGGAGCAGGGTGCCGTCGTGGGCGTAAATTTTGGTTTTCAGGGGAGGTTCAATATTGTAAACTTCCTCAATCGACGGCAGCTCATATTGGTAAATATGATATGTTCTCTGACTGCTCCAGATCAGGATCAAACCCATCGCCACGAGTACCCAGACATAAGGTCTGGCATACCATTGGCGGGGCTTGCGCTTGTTTTTCTTTAATATTTCCATAGTCATCTCGTGTAGAACCTACATCGGCAAAATCTTTTAGGCAAGGAAAATCGTTGCCATTTAATTATACATTGCGTATAGTTTCAGGTTTGGAGAATTAGTGAAATTAACGAAGGAAAAACCGAATATATTATTATGGCAAACCAAGAATTACAAAAACAACTGGAACTGATCAAAAAGGGCACGGTAGAAATATTGCCCGAAGATGAGTTCGTCGAAAAACTGAAAAATTCGATCGCCAACAACAAACCTCTCCGGGTTAAACAGGGTTTTGACCCCACGGCGCCTGACATTCACCTCGGGCACACCGTTGGATTGCGCAAATTGCGCCAGTTTCAGGACCTGGGGCACCAGGTGGTTTTAATCATCGGTGATTATACCGGTCTGGTGGGCGATCCATCGGAACGATCCGCAACCCGGCCGCAACTGGCTTACGATCAGTTGATGAAGAACGCCGAGACTTATCAGGAACAGTTTTTTAAAATCGTCGATAAGTCGAAGACAGAGGTTCATTTTAACGGAGAATGGTTCGACAAAATGCAACTCCGTGAAATCATGGCGCTGGCATCCAAATTTACCGTAGCCCGGATGCTTGAACGGGACGATTTCGAAAAACGATACCGGGGCGGACTCCCGATTGCCGTGCACGAATTTTTCTATCCGCTCATGCAGGCTTATGATTCGGTTATGATTAAAGCCGATATCGAGATCGGCGCCACCGAGCAGAAATTCAACCTGGTCGCCGGAAGACATATTCAGGAAGCCTACGGTCAGGTACCGCAATGTATTTTGACCTTGCCGGTGCTGGTTGGCCTGGACGGGGTCAACCGGATGAGTAAATCTCTTGGCAATTATATCGGTGTCGACGAGTCGGCCAAGCAAATATTCGGGAAAGTCATGTCGATTCCTGATAACCTGATTTATTCCTATTTCGAACTGGTCACCGATGCTGATAAGGCTAGTCTGGAGGAGGCCAAAACCAAGCTTTTTTCCACGGAGTTTAATCCGCGGGATCTGAAGATGGAGCTGGGGGTCACTCTGGCAACTATGTATCATAACCCGAAACTTGCGATTGAAGCCAAGGCTGAATTCGAAAGAGTTTTTTCCGGAGGCGGTATTCCGGACGATGTCCCCGAATTTACTATCTCCGAACTGGGTGAAAAAATCTGGGTGGTCAAGCTTCTCACGAATACCAAAATGTTGAAGTCCGGGGGAGAGGCGCGCCGGCTGATCAAAGGCGGCGGGTTGTATCTTGACAATGAGCGAATATCTGACGATTCGCTGGAAATCGAGCTTTCGGAAGGGATGTTATTTAAGGTCGGAAAACGCAAGTTTTTCAGAATAATTAAATAATTTGGGAAACTGCGCCGCCTTAAATCGTTATATAATATATGAGAACTGAATTTTTTAAAAACACCTTGAAGCTGACCCCCGTGATTCTCCTGCTAATCTTCATTATTAGCGGCTGTGGTGGCGGCAAAGGACATATAACGACTCTCCCGGAACAAAGCAAAACGCCGGAAGAATCGGTGTCCCCGACCGGATATAATCATTTTGTCAATGCCAATCTCCTCGAAATATTCGGCGCCTACCCGGATGCGATCCAGGAATATCAAAATGCCCTGAGATATTTTCCCGAATCGGTAACGATCCGGACCGATTATTCACGCCTGTTGTTTCGGGTATCCAAGATCCCTGAGGCGCTCGAGCAGGCGATGCAGATAGAACCGAAAACATCTGAAGTATACCTGTTGATCGGCGACTGCTATCGCCTTCAGGACGATTGGGAGCCGGCAGCCAAATATTATCGACTGGCCATCGATCTTGATTCTGAAAACGTGAATGCCTATTGGTATCTGGCCGGTTATTTCAGGCAAACCGATCAGGCCGATTCGGTTATTGCAACCTATTATGAGCTGGCCCGCCTGCTGGAAACCGACCGAATTTATTTTGAACTCGGCACCTGGCTGGCAACCGGCGAACGTTTCGATGAAGCGGAGAAAGCTTTCCTTAAGGCGATTGAACTTAACCCCGACAAGTCGGCCAATCTTCGGACCTGGCTGGATTTGGGTGTTCTCCTGGGCAGGGCGGAGAAATATGAAGGCGCTTTGAATGCCTTCGAGACCTGTCTCAAGCTGGATTCGAGTAAGGAAAATACCGGCGCTTATCTGGGGCTGGCAACCACTTATGACGCGATGGATTCTTTGTCACGGGCCGAAGAAATCTACGATAAAATCCTGAAAATGTCACCCGACGATGTGCGTATCTATCGACAGATGCTGGCGATGTATCTGGGCCGTGAGGACATAAAAAAAGCAATTGATGTATCCTGGGATCTTGTCGCCCTGGTTCCTTCCGACTGGATGGCTCAGCGCCGGCTGGGAATCCTGCTCTACAGCAACGATCAACTGGTCGCCGCCGATTCCCTGTTTAATAGCCGTATTGATTTTGGTGATGATAATGTCTTCAATTTCTTTTATCGGGGCCGGATCGCTGTCGAACAGGAACGCCTTGATGAGGCCAAATATTTCTTTCTCGAGGCGGCTTCAAAAGAACCGGCCTTTGTCGATAGCTGGCTCAATCTGGGATTCGTTTTATCTCAGCAGGATAGCTTGGGGATGGCTCTGAAGACGTATCGGGATGGTATGTCCTATGCACCGGCACATGAGGACAGTATCCGACTGTCCTTTGCTATCGGCGCAGCTCTGGAAAGAGACGGACAGTTTTACGAAGCGGTCAATATTTTCAAGGACTTGATTGAGCGAGAGAAAAATCATGCCCCGGCATTAAATTATCTCGGCTATATGCTGGCCGATCGCGGAGAAGATTTAATATACGCTCTTGAATTGATTGAACGAGCGATGCAAATATCACCCAATAACGGAGCCTATCTTGACAGCTATGCCTGGGTGCAGTATAAATTGGGCAATTTTCAGGTTGCTCTGTCCGAATTGAAAAAAGCGGCTGATCTGCTCGATAATGATCCCGTAGTTTTTGAACACCTGGGCGATGTCTACAAAGCCCTGGGAAATCTGAACGAGGCCGAAAGTTCATACCAGCGGGCGCTGGATATCGACCCGGACAGTATTATCATTGAGGAGAAATTAAAAGAGTGAAAACCTCGGCAGGGAAGCGGCTTTTTCACTTAGTTATCATCGTCACCGGCGTCATTATTCTGATTATGGGCTGCGCCAAATCGATCGGTCCTCCCGGCGGCCCCGAGGATAAAACTCCTCCGACAGTTCTCATCACCGATCCGCCTTCCGGCTCGGTAGGCATCCCACTCGACTCCCGAATCGAAATCAAATTCTCAGAAGGTATCGACCGTCAAACCGCTGAGAAGGCAGTTTTTATTTCGCCTTTGCCCGATCAGGATCCGAAAATAAAAGTCAAAAGCGACGCTATTGTAATTGTTCCCCGAGAGAATTTACTGCCGGATAAAACTTATGTGGTTACTATCGGAACGGATCTAAAAGACGCCCATCGGGTCAATCTGGAACAATCGGTCAACATTGCCTTTTCAACCGGAGAGACCATTGACTCCGGATCGGTTAAGGGAGCGGTATTTAAAGACGGGAAGGGTACTCCCGGAGTCAGCCTGGCCTTATTTGAAGACCGACCGGATCGGGCCGGTCTGCCGATAGATTCCCTTGTGCCGAGCTATATCACGCAAAGCGGGGAGGGCGGCCTTTTCACTTTTGATTATTTGCCCGACGGTGCTTTTTATCTGGCGGCATTCGAGGATAAAAACAAGAACCGCCGGATCAATCCTGCCCGGGAGATGATCGGTGTACCGTATGCATCGACGGTGATCGATTCGGCGAACACAAAGCTGACCGAAATTGGTATTCAACTTCATCTGTCAGATCCCTCATTGCCGGGTTTGCGTTCGGTATCTGTCAATCCGGATCAGTATCTGAAAGTGCGCTTTAGCAAGAAGCTGGATCATTTGGAGGCGGATACTCTTATTTCGCTTGCCATCCTGAAAGAGGAGGCCGATAGTACGACTGCCAAAGGCATTCTTGAATACTCCAACCTGTCGGCGTATCCGGCCAGCGACTATCTCTTTGTTACTGAAACATTGACGGCGGGGAAGACCTATCAAATTTCATTCGATCTCCAGCGGCTCTATCCGCAAGTTGCGGATTCGCTGCGGATGCTGAATTACAGTTTCACCGTTCCTGAGGGAGAGGATAAAAATCCGCCGGTTCTATTGGAATCTTTCCCGGTCGCCGGAGCTGTCAATGTAGCGCCTGATTCATCGTTTATATTCCGGTTTTCAGAGTTGATCGACACCGCCTCGGCCGTTACCGCCGTCAGGTTAATTAACTCCGATGAGGACACCACCGCGGTAATTTTGACTTTGCAGAACAGCTTTTCTCTTTCCGGAAGGGCGACGGCCGGACTGGGCTTTGGTCAATCTTATAAACTATTCCTTGATTCCAAAATATTGCGGGACACGTCCGGCAATCAGCTTTCTGATTCGTCTATGACCATCGAATTCAGTACTATCGGATTGGATACTTTGGGGCAGCTTAGCGGAGAAATTCAGTTTTCCAAACAGAACGATGCCGCGTACCCGGTTGAATTACAGTTTAATCCGGCGGGGGAGGGACAGTCGGGAAGTTTATCGGTGATGCCGGGCCAACAGGAGTTCATTACTAATCTTATCCCGGGGTATTATACGATCTCTGCCTTCATCGACCGCAACCGTAACGGAAGGTTCGACTACGGTTCAATCATCCCCTATCAACTGGCGGAACCTTTTATCACTTCTCCCGATACTTTTCGGGTGCGCACCCGCTTTGAATCGTCAGGTGTTCTGCTGGAATTGTAAACTGAGTCTTTCATCAATTATCCACCAATAAAAAAGGCCCGCCTGTCTTTAAATACAGGCGGGCATCGGATTATATGGGGCGAGCTGTCAGTTTATTTCCTCAATGGCGGCCCACAGTTAGCCAGCCACTCATCACAGGTACATGGCGGCGGGCCGCCCAAAAAGACATAATTGATAAGATAAACGGCGTCACCGACATTACCCGTACAATCGCAGTTGGCATCACCACTGCAAATTGGGTAAGGCACCGGCGGTGGACCGCCCTTGAAGATCCAACTGATCAGGTATACGGCATCAGCAACAATGACGGAGCTATCAGCATTGGCATCACCCGGTCTGCAATCGCATGATGAAAAGCATTTTATTTCCGGATGATCATCGATAAAAGTGTTTGCCAAATCCACGTTATCCTTCATATATGACCCGTTGATATCATATCTCGATGTTGTCAAAATCTTGATCACGCAAATTGTATCCTCCGGTTCCATGTCGTAAACACCGAATGTAACCAAAGTCGTCAGGTCTTCACAGGCGGGAATCACGGCCGGATTGAATCCGTCAAAACCCGTCATCAATGCATAAGTTTCCTCATCCGGGAAGGGCGCTTCTTCACCATAAGGACCGCTGCTGTGTACCCAGACATCGTTTTCAAGCGTAAAATAATTCTTGAACGGCTGGTGCTGATAGGCCGCCAATCCTGCATACCGATTGACCGCTTCTGTTGTTGCGCACGGGTCCATACCGCAGGCGTACTGGTATATCAACCGACGATCCGCGTCGAAGCCTGATTCGTTATCAAATTCACTTTCATACGACGGAACATCCCAGTCAACGATTTCGCCAACCGCCACGCCAGGCAAAACGGATCCGGTTATATTCCAGTATAATAATTTCTGAATTATATACCCGCAATCGACAGGAGCCGTAGGCACATAGTATTCCGCGGCCAACCTTATGGCTGTATCGCCGGTAATAAATTCCGCCGAGGCTTTGATATAATCGGCGCTGTCGGTATTGACGGTGACCGGAGTCACCTGACGCAGCGCTCTTTCATCGCGGTATGTATGGCTGAATACTGAAAGGTAGCACCGCTTCTGACCTTCAACTTCACGACATACAATCGGAGAACCGTCGTAAAGATATTTTTCAGCGCAACCGGTTTCGTCAAGAAAACCCATACTTTCTCTAAGCCCGCCATCGTTCAAAATCCGATTACTTTGACAGGTAGTTGCCAGGATGGCTGAATCGAGAGGAACATAAGTGGACGATACTGTAACACAAACCGGAATTATCCGAGGACCGAACAGGGCATTATGTGTTATGGTGATTGTATCTACTACCGTCGATGGATCGGTTGCGCCGAGGCCTGCTGAAATGTTAATAGTAGTCGATACCATGCCGCCGAAGGGAGGTATAGTAATTACGGGTGGTGCGCCGGGAACAACCGTGATCAATACATTGGGATCATTCTGTGTGACAGTAATGACGTTGATGCTACAAAGGGCAGTACCGTAGTTTTCCATCTCCAGAGACCATGAGGTATCATGATCGGGAGGAACCACCAGTTCCGGATGGTCATAGCAAATGCCGTAGCCATCGCCGGCATTATCGGTGTAATCCGGTGTGGGAGTCGCCTCACGGCATGGATATCTTGCCCAGATAACATGATTGACAGTCCAGACGCCGGATGCGGAATGTACGCAGGCGCCGGGAGCATAGTCGTTTATATAAAGGATATCCAGAACCCAATCCTCAGGATCTGCCCAGCAACTGTCGTAACGGCCGGAGCGAGCCATCGTTGCCCAGTATTCGCTGTTGCAGTCACCGGGGCCGCTCATATCGCCCGGAGTACAGCCGTATGGAGTTTCAGGCGTATTTGTGACCCGCTGACCCCTGTCCCAGAAATCCAAGGCAGGATCATATGCCGACATGTACAAATAGCCATTCAGGATACGAGTATTATAGTCCGCATCGCCGCTCGGATTATCAGATCGCCCAAACTGAGTGTAAAGGCAGTACATCTTGCCATCGCATTCCGAAATAGACATTTTGGCTACGTCGCTGCCCCAGGAATGGGCGTAACCATCACCGCCGTCATCG
The DNA here is from genome assembly GCA_030668485.1 of Candidatus Zixiibacteriota bacterium. Taxonomy (GTDB): domain Bacteria; phylum Zixibacteria; class MSB-5A5; order GN15; family JAAZOE01; genus DAOUTW01. The sequence continues at coordinate 1,626 of DAOUTW010000052.1, read as the reverse complement.
TAGGTGGCTCTAACCACTGTTCTGGTGACCAAAGGCGTAAGATCAGCCCAATGGAAAATAGCCGAATTACGGCGGGCAACCGTCGCACCGCCATCCATCCATTGACGGCAACCCCATAATATATGAAGTTCATCCGTGGATGTAATTGCTGCCGCCATATCGCAGTATGCCTTCCATTCGCTTTCAGGCGTATATTGAGTGATATTGGCGCCCGCATACGCACCTATGTCAACCTGATGGCCAATCGAAGGGCCGGGAGACGCCGATGCCCATGTGGCCCCAAAGTCATTGGCGACCGCATACCAGACATCATTTTCCAATTGGCTGAGAAACTCGTCAGGCGTATCACGTTTGTAATCGACCGGGGCGTTCCAGACAATCGCCACCTTGCCGGTGACTCTTGAGCAAACAACTGTCACGTTTATATTCTTGACGGTATCAATCAGTCGCTGGCTTGACCAAATACCAAGACCGGCGCCATAGGGACCGACCCGTCGATAATACGAAATAGTCTGCGGGTCTTCGGATAACCCGCCGGATTCAGCAGTGACCAAATGAAGAACCGGATCGCCCGGGGCGTTCCATTGGTATGCGATTTTGGGCCAAATGTTTTCATTGCCGGGTCCGGTACCATTGTTCAAATACCATCCGAATCTATCATACGGCGCATCCGGCGCGAATGCTCCAAAAGGAGGCGGGGGTGCAATATACAAATCCCAATAGGCCATCGCATAATAATTTCCGTCAATGTTAGTATGCGCCGTAGGGATACCCCAGGCGTCCTCAGCAACGTCCAAATTACAATATCCGGAATAAGAGGTTTCAACAATGATGCCGCTATCTGCGAAGGCCTGACTGCAATCCCTCTCAGTAAAAGCCTGATAATGGATATTGCGGCCACTACCAAGGATGCCATTGTCCTGGAACATCCAATCCATGTGAACGACTCCGGTGTTTCGATGCTCAATCTGCCACCCCATGGTGCAATTGCTCTGCTGGTCATAGGTTGTGTAACCGACAGTATCGGCGGAGCCGCGGGACGCTTGGGTACGGAGTGAAATTTTACCGGGATTTTTTACGGGGGTTATATTCATTCCCCTTTCGGCGCCCGCAAAGCTGTATACCGGCGCATTGCGAGCCGGCATATAAATTTGCCGATGCCGCGGTATTTCAGGTTTGTCTGCGGCATACGAAGCCGACGATAACCAGAAAACTAAAACTAATAAACATGAACAAAGAATCCTGCAAGAATACTTCATTGTCATACCCTCCTATAGAAGTATCACAAGACCGGTAAAAGATAAGATTGACTTAATATGTCATGCATTGGCATATGCTAGTCATATTATATATAAAATACTATTTTTCCTAGATGAGGGCCTAAAATAAATGTTTCATGTGCGCCGAAAGAAATTACCCTTGCTTTAAGATAGTAATAACTAAATATAGCATTGGTGGGGATTATGTCAATAGTAAAGTTTGGAAGGTAGTGCAAGTAATATTGTGTAAATTAGTTCATGGGCAATCCGCGAGTTTTTCGTTTAGTAGTTTTATTTGCGTATAAATTATTGTTTCACAACTTCGTTCATCTCTAAAAGAATCGATCAACCTGACTCGTCGTCTGAT
>DAOUTW010000033.1 GCA_030668485.1 Candidatus Zixiibacteriota bacterium | reverse complement strand
GTTGTCGCAGTTGGCATCGCCGCTTTCAACGATCGGAACCGGAGCCGGCCCGCCGAAAAACACATAATTTATCAGATAGGTGGCATCACCGACATTGGCATCCCGATCGAAATTAGCGTCGCCATACGGCTGTAATTTGGTACTGAGGTAGTAGTTGTTCTCGATCAGGTAATGAGATATGACTGTCGGCATAATCGTGACCGTATCATAATCTTCTATAAAAGGCAGATAGATATAAATCGGATCGGTAACATCGCTGATTTCCGTGATAATTGTGTCGTCACCTATATCAGTAAAAATGGCGGTGTTCCCCCATCGGACCAGAAGACTTCCTTCAAGGAGAATCTCCAGGATTCCAGATGCTGTGACGTCCACTTCCAATTGGATATAATTGCAGGCTAAACCATCGGGGGCGTCTATCGGTTGGATCGAATCATTCACCAGGGTCGGTAATGATTGATCGATTTCGATGGCTGGATAATCGGCGGCATCGGCAAAGTACATACCGGGAATGGCCCGCTCGCCGGTATAATAGTTCCAGATGGTGAACTCGGGAAAGATTCCGGTTAAAGAGCTACCGTGAGGGGCCAGAGCCGAATCGGTGGAAGTGCGCGAATTATTGTAGCGACTGGCCTCCCAGAGGTGGAGCATAACAGATTCGTCATATTTCTGCCACAAGAAGGCGGACCAAATGAAAAGCCCGTATTTCTGAAAGATATCATCAATAGTGAGGCCGACATCAGGTTTGGTGAAGAAGTATGGCAGATAATTGTAATTGTCGTTGACCTCGGGAAAGAGAACTTCTTCCATCCAGGTAGCCGACGATTCCATTATCCATACGAATTCCGAATAATCGTACACATAGGCCAATTGAGTGGCATGAAAGAATTCATGAGCGCAGGTTACTTTTTGGGCGCCGATGATGTCGCCTTCGGGATCATCATTGGCAGGAAACCAGGGTTGGTCAAAAGAGTTATGTATCCAGATATAACTTTTGGAATCATTCCATACGCTGTCGCCGGCTCCGTCGGGCGCGGTCATTCCATAACCAGATATGGAGACGAGGTAAACATCATATTTATCGTCACCTCCGGCACCGTCGTCCGAAGGCGGTGGCAAATATCCCATAGCGGAATAAGAGCTGAAGGCGCTGTCAAGATATATGGCGGTTCTTTCCACATAATCGGGAATCGAATCATCGTCGAGGTCTTCATCGGGAACCGGCTCGCCGCCGGAAGTGTCATATTGGATCTTAAAAAATCCTCCTGGCGTGTCATAGGTACATTGCTTTTCCAAGCGTCCCAGGTAGGAACTCATCAAAGTTTGTTGATCGGGAGTAAAATTGTCCCAACTATCATAGACCTCCATCACCAGGGCGGTACCGGATTTGATTAGGGTCGGAGAGGTGGTCTTGTATTCGCTGGCCAGGTCCTGGGGTGCAAAAAACGCCTTCATCTGCTCGAAGAGCATCTCGGTTCGGTCTATTTTACCGCTCTCATAAGCATTGTCAATTATGGCAAAACTGCCGGTTCCGTCACCGGCATATACAATACCGGAACAAACGGTCATCAAAGCGACCATTATCAACACTTGTCTGATAAGATTTTCTGTCCTGATCGGCAGCATAATTTTCCTTCTGATGCAGTATTACGGCGGTGTAATCATGAGTACACTATCTCATAATAATAAGTTACCGCTTTTCACCTTAGAGTCAAGTGCAATGTTTAACCAACTTTTTCTATTATAACAGCTTATTGGCCCCAGTCGGTTCCATCTTTTTAGAAAAACTGACCGGTTCCAACCGACAATTGCCAGCTTTTTCGATCCACGGCATAGGCCAGGTCGACCCTGAGAACCTCGCCCTGGGTGCTGCGACTGATTCCAAAACGCAATCCCATCCCTACCGCCGAACGAGTTTCTGACAGTGTCAGCCGGCTGTCTCGTGCCCATATACTTCCTATATCGGCAAAGACCGCCCCGCCTACACCGACTGAAAAGATCTCCAAATCGGAGAAAAAACGATTTTCAATATTAATAATCAGGCGATCTTCGCCATTGTAGAGATAGGCCGGGTAACCTCTCAGACCGTTATCCTCATCGAGATAAAGGGTAAAATATTTATCACGAAGACGATGTGAATGGAATCTCACACCCAGCGCAATAGTGTTATTATAATTGACTTGACTGTATCCTTTAAAGTACAGATTGACTTTTTCTCTTAGACATGACGACCCGGAATACCATACTTCATGGTGAATCCCGAAAATCAATAATTGACGATTAAAGGCGACAGTATATTGGGGCCAATAGGCCATGTAATGATAAACCGGGCCATGGAACCCCGGTTGTTGAGCCTGGCCATAAGAGACTTGAGCATCCAATCCGAGGTTAACATCTTCCACTTTATGGAATCGATTGAGGCGGTTGAAGACTACATATTTGATCTGGCGGATTCGCAAAGAGCCCTGAAAGTAATGAAACAGAGAGTCGTCGGAAGCGGTCGGCAGAATGGTGAAGGCGGTGGAGTCATAGACATTCAACCCAGTTGATTCGAGGTCGGAGTATTCATATTTAGTAGTAATGCGATACTTTACATGACACGGCCCATTCCTATATGCCATAGTTAATTGCAATCTACGTTTACGGTATCTATCCTGAGCTGCCAGCGATCCTGAAGGATAATAATCGAGACGGTTATTGAGTCTGAGGAATCTTATTTCACCGGAGAAGTTTTGACTCAGGGAGTAGAACGGTCGCCCCAGGAACATTGAGATTTGCCCTGCCCGTGGATTATCGGAATAGAAAAAACCGAGTGCCAGGCCTTTTCCCATGAAACGTTTCTCAGACAATTCAATTTGATAGAAATCGCGATCGTTTTCCAGAATCATATAATCGTTGGAAAGAAAGATTCCCTGTCCGAGCAGATTGTTTTCCTCGAGACCTATCTGGAGATCGTCACGACCTCCGGTACGGTGAAAAGAGAGGCCGCCGACAATGGTCCATTTGTCGGAAGTGTTCACGACCATGATATTTTCACCCCGGTCCCCTTCTTTCATAGTGATATCGGTTTTAAACAGATATGGCAGCCGGCGCAGGTTTCGGATGCTCTCATTGACCAGGGCGGTGTCAAAGATATCGCCCGGACCCAAAAGAAGCTCCCTTCGGATCACTGATTTTCGGGTTACGATGTGAGTTTTATTGGCCAGCCGGAAAAGGAAATTGTTATATCGCGGTTCGGTGAGGTCGAAAACATTTTCGGCACCGATTTCGACTGAATCGATGATCTGGCCAGAGACAGGCGGATTCGATTCAGCCGTCGAGGCCAAATTGTCTCCCCGACTGATCGACAGGAACAATGTAAGGGTGAGGATGACACCCAAAAGAAATCTTTTGCCATTTATTTCAAAAAAACAACTTCTCATTCCAGTTGGTCGCCTGTCGGTGTCGGTATTAAGGTTCTTTCATCAAGTATATCGGTTGTTAACCGATAATAATAGCAAATAATAGCAAACAATAAACTATGAGCACTGAAACTCAAAAGAAAACCGGCTCTCTTCTCCTTGAGAAGGGTTATATCACTGAAGACCAGCTTAAAACCGCCCTCAGTATTCAGAAATCGTCGGGTAAAAAGCTGGGGAATATCCTGCTGGACACCGGGGTGATCAGTGAGGATCAACTGGTCGAGGTGGTTGCGGAACGTCTAAATATCCCCAAACTGAATCTCTCTTCGGTGGTAATCAATCCTAATGTGATTTCGAACATTCCGGTCGATGTAGCCAAAAGGCATAAAGTTCTGCCAGTATTCAAGCTGGGCAATACCCTGACAGTTGCTATGGCCGACCCGCTAAACGTAATCGCCCTTGATCAGATTAAATATATCACCAAGTGTATTATCAAGCGGACCATGGTTGGTGAGAAGGCGGTAACCGAGGCGATTGAGCGTTATTATTCGGTGGCCGATTCGGTTCGGGATATTCTCGGTAAGGATATCGATGACAACCCATCGGAAGAATCGATAGTGCTTCAATCGGGCGAGGTTGTTTCCGGCGACAGCACGGTTGTCAAACTTGTCAACCTGATTCTGACCCGGGCCATACGAGACGGAGCTTCCGATGTTCATTTCGAACCTGATGAGCGGCAATTGAGAATCAGGTATCGGGTAAACGGAATAATGCGAGAAGAGGCGGCACCGCCCAAAAAACTTCAGGCCGAGGTAATTTCCCGAGTCAAGATAGCATCCGATCTTGACGTTTCGGAAAAGCGGCTGCCCCAGGACGGACGGATGTCGATACAATTTGAGGATCGCGATGTTGATCTGCGCGTTTCGACGCTGCCGACCATTCATGGCGAAAAAGTGGTCATCAGAATTCTGGATAAGAAAAATCTAAAGATGGGGCTTCCCGATCTTGGGATGAAGTCGCCCCTACTCGATTCCTGGCAGCAGCATATTCAGAAACCGGAAGGGTTGATTCTGATCTCCGGCCCCACCTCTTCGGGTAAAACTTCGACCTTATATGCTTCGCTGCAAGAAATAAACAGCATCGAGAAAAATATCATTACGGTTGAGGACCCGGTCGAGTTTTCATTACCATTGATCAATCAGGTGCAGATTAACGAAAAGGCAGGGTTGCTTTTCACATCTGCCCTACGCTCCATCCTGCGGCAGAATCCCGATATTATAATGGTCGGAGAAATTCGTGACACCGATACTGCGGCAATTGCGATAAGGGCCGCTCTGACAGGGCATCTGGTGCTATCGACCATTCATACCAATGATGCCATCGCGACGATTACCCGATTGATTGATATGGGTATCGAACCATACCTGGTATCCTCGGCGGTGGAAGCGGTTTTGGCTCAACGACTGGTACGAACTATCTGCAGCGAATGCAAAGAAGAAACGGAGATATCTCCGAAGATTAAGGAACGAATCAACGGGTCCGATCAGATATCGGAGACCAAGTTCTATCATGGGACCGGCTGTCGTAAATGCCGCGGTACCGGTTATGCCGGTTTGACCGGGCTTTACGAACTTGTCGGTGTCAGCGAAAAAATCAAGGAGATGATTCTGGGTCGGGAATCGGAGGGAGTCATCAAGGCCGAGGCTTCGCGAAATGGTTACACGCCGCTCAATGCTGCCGGGATGGAACTGGTTTCCCAGGGTATTACCACTATCGATGAAGTCTTAAAAGTTACCATTCCAGTTGATCTTCAGAAAGCCCCCATACCCTCAGAATCATTAGTTGTCTAAGATGAGGCAGATGTGGACATACATAGCTCGAGATTCCCAGGGAAATCAGCTACAGGGTGAAATTGAAAGCGAATCGCGAAAGTTGGCTCTGGAGACCATATCCGAAAAAGGATTGATCCCGACCAGGGTAGAACCCCGCGCTGAAAAGACTACTCTTGCCGCCGCATTGGGTAGTTTCGGCTCGGGCAATCGCGAAAAACTGATAATTTTCACAAAACAGCTAAGGACACTGAACCGGGCCGGTATTCCACTCCTTCGTTCCCTGGGCTGTATTGAGCGTGGCGCGGATGAAATTGGGATGAAGGAAGAAGTCGAGGGAATTCGCAGCCAACTACAATCGGGGGCGGCTCTTTCCCAAGCCCTATCTCAATATCCCTCGAAATTTCCGCCGATCTATGTGGCATCAATCTCCGCCGGCGAGGCCTCCGGTACTCTCGATGAGGTCCTGGCGCAGTTGGCTATTTTATTGGAAAAAGAAATGGTCCTGGCGCGGCAATTAAAATCGGCCATGCGCTACCCGGTCATGGTGATCATTGCCATTTCCCTCGCAATGTTCGTTCTGATGACCTTTGTTATCCCCCGTTTTGCCGGGATATACGGAAAATTCGGCGCTGAACTCCCTCTCCCGACCAAGATTGTCATGGGAATGAGCGGCATTTTCACATCGTACTGGTATATCATTATTGCGGTAATCGTGGCAGGCTTGTTCGGGTTGAAAAAAATATTATCGACTCGAAAAGGTCGGCTGAAATGGGATGAAACGATGTTGAAGATCCCGGTTTTGGGAGATCTGGTAATCAAGGCCAATATTGCCCGTTTTTCAATTATGTTGAAAATCCTATTTAAAAGCGGTGTCCCGATGGTTTCCTGCCTTAATATTGTGCGGGATACTACTACCAATAAGGTTATTGCGGGCGAGGTCAGTCACCTGGCCGAGTCATTTGAAAAAGGGCAGGAAATCGGTCCTGACCCCAATTATTACCGGTACTTCCCCAATATGGCTCTGGAGATGTTCCAGGTCGGTTTGGAATCGGGCTCGGTAGAGGCGATAATGGAAGAACTAGCTTCTCATTATGAAATGGAATTGGAATACAAATCAAGGCATTTGACGGCCCTGATCGAGCCTTTGCTGACAATTGTAATCGGCGGGATGGTTCTGGTCCTGGCTCTATCGATATTCCTGCCGATGTGGAACCTGATAAAAGTATTCCGTTAGGCGCTAAATTAGGCCGTTAATAATCCGATACAAGTCTATAAGAGATATATCAATGCCCACTTTAAAGTAATATAACGGAGGAGTCTAAGCATGAGACCTTCAGGAAATTCAGGTTTTACTCTAATCGAACTGGTGATTATCATTGTCGTTCTGGGTATACTGGCTGCTATTGCCATTCCCAAGTACCAGGATATTTCATCCGAAGCCAAGGAAGCTGCCTGCCGCGGCGCGCTGGGCGGATTGCGTTCCGGGATCACGATTTTCTATGCCAATATGGCCGTCACGACCGGGTCCGCCGACTGGCCGACGGGTGTCAATTTGAACACCATCGGAAGTGTCATGGAGCAGGAAGTTCCCGAAAACCCTTACTGTGATGATGCCAATTATCCCGACAGTATTGTCATTACGGTCAACGCCAGGGGCACTATGGAAGGTACTGACTGTGGCTGGGCTTATAACGAAACAACCGGCGAGCTGTGGCCCAATACCAATACCATCGGCGAAAATAGCTGGTAAACCGATATGCGATCCGGCCTAAAACAAAATCGCGGATTTACCATAATAGAACTGGTAATGGTCATTGTCGTTCTGGGAATAGTGGCGGCAGTTGCCATACCCCGGATGGGTGGCCTGTCTGAAAGTTCGCGAATTAATGCTACCAAGTCCGAATTACTGACGCTCAAGCGTGCCATTGTAGGCAATCCCGCGGTCGCCGCAGGTGGCCGTTATATCGATGTCGGCTATGAGGGACATATTGGACATCCCCCGGTAAGTTTGTACGAACTGGGAGTCAAACCGGATTCCATATCGCTTTACGACAAATTTACCAGGTTGGGCTGGAACGGTCCTTATGTTGACACATCGGGAAATGAATACATCAAGGATGCATGGGAAGTTGATTATGTCTATGACGGCAGTGCTCGGACAATTGTCTCACTGGGCGGGCCGGAGAGTATCACAGTTACCTTCTGATGGCGTGAAGAAAAGATGCAGGCCGGAGCCTGAGCGAAAAAATGTTGGATATTTACGGGGTGGAAGAAAGAATCCCCTCCCGAATATGATAAGGCAGCCCGTGCTCTGCATTACTGTCCTCTAATGGTCCATGGAGTATAATGGACAAAATGAATAACAAGCTTCGACCGGCCGAATGGTTACGAAGAATTGCTGCTCGTATCAAATCGGTTTCGGTTGCATTATCGGCATGGCGTATTGGATATCAGGCTGGCCTGGTTGTTTCGGAGAATTCCGTCCGTTTGTGTCTGATACGGCGCCGCCTTTATCAGAACAGGATAATCGACGCCGCTGTTTTTACTTTGGATCCGGATAATATCGGGAACTGGGGGAATAGAATTGATGCGGCCACCACTATTCTTATCGGCTATCTCAGGGATCGAAAACTAAAAGACATACCGATCAATATTGGGCTGATGGGTGAGGATATCTCCTTCCGTAAAATGTATCTGCCGGATATGCCGGCCAAGGAACTGAAGGCGGCGATTATGTGGGAAGGTGCAAAGCTCTTCCCCTTCGACCTGGATAAATGTTCCGTCGATTACCGGGTTGTCGATCGCGTGATTAGGAACGATATCGACCATCTTGGAATAAGTATTATTGCCGCCAAAGGCGATATCATTGAAGACATTTATGACAAATTCAATGCTGCCGGTTTAAAAGTAGGCCAGATTGGATTTCTGCCGGCATTCCTGTCCGAACTTCTTCCCGCCGCAAGTTCCGACGACGAGAGTCACAATCTGATTTTATATTTGAATGACGAACAGAGTATGGCCGTTTTCGTGCAAAACGGCTTGTTCGAATTTTACCAGCAATTTGTGACCCGCCCGCAGGCCAGCCCCGAGGATGAGATGGCAGTGGTGAACCTGGATGCTATTGCGGCCGAATTGACATCTTTCGTCGATTTATATAATGGTCAGAGTTCCGGTAATTTCGTCAGGACGATATTGGTTTGCGGCAAATATTCCAGCGATCATAACCTGCTTAAGTTCATCAGCGAAAATACGGGGCTCCCCTGTCAGTCGATGTCTGAGACAAGTTTCGGGCCATCAAACCTGAGCCGATCGAACGAAAGACAAGTTTCGGAATATCTGGATACGGTTATGGTTGGCATGGCGGCGCCCGGAGACCACCCTCTGGCCCCATCGGCAATAAAGAAGGCGGCCGAGAAAAAGTTGATGCTCGTCCGGGTGGGGCTTGTCACCGTTCTGGCTTTAATGATTGCCGGCAACATGCATGTCCAGCTTTACCAGCAGGAGTTATACCGAAAACTGGATCTCGATTCAAGAAAAGATATGGTACGCGCATTCGAGGAGTCGCCCGGTTATCACGGCTATATAAACCTGATCGGAAAACTCAACCGCAGCAAGGCATACCTGAGTCAGGCTCAGGATCGGCGTGAATCGCATTGTCATGTCATTTTAAAAGAATTATCGCTGGGTCTGCCCGACCATATCAATCTAACCTCGGTCAGTCTTGAAGAGGAAGAGGGCAAGTATATTCTGCAGCTAAACGGAAATGTCCAACTGACCGGCTTTTCGCCGGAAATAATACTTGCGGATTATGTCGAGGCTCTGTGGACTTCACCTCTCTTCGACAATGTGGCGGTCATCAGCCATAATAAGAAACGCGAACAGGATCGCTTTGATCTGATGTTCCAACTGAAAATGGATGCCCGGGTATGAAACGGACGATCATTTTTTCATTGATGATTTTTGCGGTAATTATCGGCGGCTGGTACCTGCTTTTGGGGCAGTCGGCCAAAGCCCGCGTGGCGACGATTGAAAAGGATATCTTTGCCGAGCGAAGAAAGCTGGGGGCTTATCGAGTGGCTTTGGGGCGATTCGATGAAATGATAAAGGAATATAATCGGCTCAACACTTCTTTTGATGAATATCCGGTATCGTTTTCGGGCAAGGACGAAGTGGTTTCTTTGTATCATGTGCTTGATTCGCTTTGTCATCAACCCGGATATCATCTCAAAGAGATAACCCCTTCGCTGAAAGATGTAATACAATTTCTGCGGGAATGGGCGCAGTCGGACTCGACGATTACTATCCCGATCAGAGTAAAGATAGAGGCCAGTTACAGCTCGCTGGCGCAATTGATTGAGGCGGTCGAGGAGAGCAAGTATTTTAACCGCCTGACTTTCTGTCGCCTGAACGGGTCGGATAACCTGTATCCCGATTGTTCTCTTGACCTGATTTTTGTGGCAAGTCTCGGCAACCGTATGGAAATGTTTGACCTTGAATGAGAAAACGCGAAAAGGATTGGTTTTCAGCAGCATGATTTTGGCGCTGGTCTGGGCTTATTTCAATTTTAGCGGCCCAAAAAAGGAAAAAGCCGAATCATCCCGGAAGGCCGACCCGACCGAAGTGATACGAAAGAGCCAGCAGGCGAATAAGAATGACCAGGTCAACGACAGTATTTATTCGTCTTATGACGGCAAGCCGTGGGGAAAAAATCCGTTTTATACCGGATATAGCCCATCCGGCGTGCCGGCTTTGTCAAAAAGGGTGGAGTTTCATCTGCTGGGGGTGCTCTTTCGGGAATACCGGGCTCATGCGCTGATTAATAATCATATTGTAACGGTAGGTGATGAATTGGATGGATTCCAGGTCACCGAGATATCCCGGGACAGTGTTGTTCTGGAAAATGGTGAGACAATAGTTACTTTGCGAGTAAGCAAGGAGTCGTCTTGAAACGGAAAAAAGATTTTATAGCGGTCGCAGCGCTGATTCTACTGTTGTTCTGGTCGGCGGCCAATGCAGTTCCTCCGGATACCGGAATCAAGGTCAGTTTGAATTTTGAAGATACTCCCATCGGCGCCGTTTTAAAAATGCTGGCTACACAAAATAACCTAAACCTGGTGGTATCATCCGCCGTTGAGGGAGAAGTGTCAATTACGCTGGATAACGTTTCTCTTAAGGCCGCCCTTGATGCCATACTGCTTCCCAACGGATACAATTACTATATCAGCGACGATATCATCATTGTCAAAGATGTCAACCAGTTAATGGCCGGGGAACAGATCCCCAAGACATACAAATTGAAATACATCTCATCGGTAGCGGCGGCGGCAGCCATCGAACCGCTGTTGTCCAGCCAGGGCAAAGTTATTGTTCTGGGGGGTATCGAACAACAAGATATAAAGAAGGTCTCCAAGTTTTCAGAAATTATCGTCTTTGATAATTCGGAAGTTCATAAGACGGTAGATGATCTTTTACTGCAAATAGATCGTAAGAAACGTCAGGTGTCGGTGGAAGTGAAGATAATCGAGACTCATCTGTCCAATGATGAACGGCTTGGCATCAACTGGCCGAAATCGGTGGCGGCATCGATCAACGGGGCCACCACTCCGGGAACCTTTGCCGAGGGCGGCGATGTGGGCTCCGAGGCAGCGGTAATGCCTCTCGAGGACGGTAACTGGCAACTTGGATATCTATCCGTGCACCAGATGGATATTGTTCTCAATTTTCTCCAGCAACGAAGCAATTCCAAACTACTATCGAATCCCCGTCTAACTACGATGGAAGATGAGACCGCCACGATCAAGGTTCAAACAGTGATCCCGATTCAAACCATCAATCGCTTTTCCGAAGGTGCTGTCATTCAGGACATCGTCACTTTTCAGGATGAGGAAGTCGGCATATCATTGAAAGTCACCCCTCATATCAATAACGACTCGGCTATCACCCTGGAAGTAAATCAGATTGTCGAAGAAATTATCGACTATGTCGGATCGACCGATAACAAGAAACCGATCACGACCAAACGGTCGGTGGTTACCACGGTAACCGTGCGTAACAACGAGACTATCGCCTTGGGAGGGTTGCTGAAAGAGACTCAGATCGAGCGGGAGGAGAAAATATTCTTACTTGGCTCAATCCCGATACTCGGAGCGCTTTTCACCAATCGATCGAATGAAACTCAGACAACCGATTTGCTGATTCTGATCACGCCCCGGATTATACCTTAGCGCGGCGGGAGAGGAAAAAGTTATCGACCATCCAGCGGCGGCTGCGTGAAACCACCAGCGCCAGTCCGATCAGAAGATAGATTAAGTCCCTGAACAGCAGTTGAAGGCTGGCCGACTTGGCCCGGCTGCTGACCGAGAAACAGCCGCATTCCAGATCGACCCCCCGAATAACATTTACCCCGATCGCCACCATAAAAACAACCAGGATTATCAGCAGGAAATTACGTGCTCCGGCATACAGAGTACCGGTGATGATACAAACGCCGGCGATAAATTCGGCCATCGGCAGAATCAGAGCACAGAGATTGACGAGAAAGCCGGGCAGGAGATGGTAGTTGAAAACTATCCGGGCGAACTGATCGGGATGAGCGATTTTATCCAGGGAGGCATAAATAAAGATGATCCCCAGAAAAAAGCGGAAGGCAAGGGTCAGGTAATCGTTGGAGAGTACTTTTTTCATCTAGTCTCCCCTTTTCCCGACGATTCAGCCGTGGTTATTGGCAGGCCATTGTCTTCCCATTCCCGCCAGCCGCCATAGAAGATGTAAATATGAGGAAATCCGAAGTCGTAGAGATATCGCCCGAGATGCAGCGAGGTTTCACATTCGTCGCCACTGCAATAAACGACATAGCCCAGATCGTGATCGAGCGACTCAATATATACCTCCCACTCTTCATCCAAATACTCGAAGGGAATATTGAGGGCTCGCTTAATATGACCGTTTTCAAAGTCTTCCGGATCGCGAGAATCGATGAAGATTATATCCGGAGACTGGTATTTGGCCACGGCGTCCTCCAAAGTGACAAAAGGCGGGTCGCCTTCCTCTGCCGAGGGCGGCACCACCGGTCCCTCACCGGACCGGGTCCCCGATGGCCAGTCGCCGATTATAGCGACGCCACCGCCGCGAGCGGAATTAATTGCCAGCGCCGCAATCGTGGAAATGATCAGTATAACCAATAGCTGCACAAACCAGTTTTTCATATTAACTGTATTTTACTCCCGACAATATGCAAAGTTTCCTGTAAAATCCCGCTTTCTATAAAGAAATCGGCTCATCCCGTTCAAACATGAGCGGGTCGGGCAATTCCCGGATGAGATATTCCGGCAAATTCAGCGATCCGGACAATTGACTTTGATACGAAAAAAAGGAGAAACAATCAAGGAAAAATACTCGGTGAGAAAAATCGTCATACGGTGCGATTTGGGAATCTGCAATAATATAAATGCCGCCGGTTCAGATAATAAGGGTGTGCGATTTCCTGGCCTTCCCTCAAACCATAAAAAAAAGGCCGGTAAAAAATTTACCGGCCAAGTTTTTCCCCCTCGTCATACACTTTTATGCGCTCGCTCGTCATTTATCCCCTTTTGAGAAGCCCCGGCTACTGCCTGAAGGACTGCGGCCACCGCAGGTCTAGAAGAACAAATCGCCCGCCTAATATGCGATTGACAACACTCGCAAATTTTTCGGTCGAAAGTCCCTGCAAACCATATGGGTGCCAGAGATCTTTGTCGCCCTTCTGGGCATACTGAATAGCCTCTTTTCTCTTAGGCATATTACCTCCCCTTACGATTCACGAAAAATTACATTAAAAGGCGGTTTTCGTGGGGAGCAATTTGAACGATAACATCACCTCCTCGGAGTGTGAAAGCAATAACGCGAGAACGTGAGGGGTCCTACACATTTAATGCACAAACAAGGTGGGTAACCAAAAGTATAATTACAACCTCTCAACCTATAGGAATTTTACATACACCTACTCAATCATTATTTTTTTTAACTTCTTGATCGCACGCTGTTTATAAACACTTACAACTTGTTGCTTAATTCCCAGAATTACACTAATTTCACGCTGTTTCTTGCCACTCAGGTATAGCTTAATAACCTGTTTCTGACGCATCGAGAGTGAATGGTTGAGATGCCATTTCAATTTTGTTCGATAGCGATCTAATAGCTCATTGCTGGATTCGTCTGCCGACGTCGCAAAATAGGCTGAGGCCTCATTTGCAAATGACTCCATCAGCAACCGGTCGACCGCAATCTCAGCGAATTCGTGCTCTTTTTTGGACGACATGTCAGGTTCTAACTTTTTTCGCATTCGCAGGCATTTTTGAACAAGTAACCTGCCTGTAAAGGCTTATTTATACTTCTTAATAATCCTTTTCAGCGATTCTGAGGAAATGCCAAAATATTTAATCGCTTTGCTTTTAATCTCTTTGGTGGAGACTTCGCGTTCGTACTGGGTAAGGTCAGCAGGAAGCTGCGCTATTTCACCTTTATAGAAGGCACCGATCAGTTTTTCGAACTGTTCGGTCTTGCCCCGTTTGGCTTTTTCTGCGTTTTCTTCCGCCTCGTCGGCTTTCTTTTTAAGTTGTTCGATAAGACTCTGGAGGGAATCTATATTGGCCTGCGGAAGGCTGTCGACCATATTTGACCATTTTGCCGTTATCTTGTTGAGCGAATCGGCATAGAGTAGTTTCAGGGAATCCTGAGTGCGCACCGCTTCATCTTTCTTAAGATAGTCATCCATTATTTCAGGAGGCACCTTACCGGCCACTTCCGACGTAAGCACTCCCTCGCGGTCCTGGTGGGAGAACAATGCCTTAATATATGCAACTCCAATCAGGAGCACAGCGAGAAAGATGATGACAACGATTTTACTCTTCATTCTTTGCCCACACCTGTTTCATTTTCAAAACCATTTCATGGTCGGATACTTTAATTATTTATGCAATTTTTCGCCAACCGCGCAACTTAAAACTGAATAAATATGTTGCTGAATTTTGTCGGTTTCCGATGCGATTAATGACGCAGTTTTCCTAATCATTGCGTATATATATTAGAGAAGAATATAGCCATATCGGCACTTCACCTTTGCCTTTGTTTTCATCATTGACCGATCTGATCAGTTTCACGGGTTTATACCGTCAGCAGGGAGGTTTAGTATGAAAACCTTTGTCATGATGACCAAAGTCGCCAAGCATGATGCCAACCTGGTCGAAGTCGGCGCCAAATTGCAGGATCGTGCCAGAAACGCCCGCACCTGGTTGGAAGACATCAAAAAGCAATGCCCGGATGTCAAATTTCTCGCCCATTATGCCCTTTTGGGACAATGGGATTTTATGGATATTTATGAGGCCCCCGATGAAGAAACGGCGGTAAAGGTCTCTATAATCAGCCGGTCGTACGGAGTTCATCAGATCGAAAGCTGGTGTGCCATTCCCTTTGATCGCATCCAGAAATTGACCGATGATTTAGAAGCCCATTAAATTTGGACTTTACCGTAGGGGTCGAATCAGCGACACCGATTCCAGGTACTTATCAAATCCCGTATGTGATCATAAGATATGCGACCATAACGGCAGCTTCCGCTTATCAAACAAATAATCTTCATAAAGCCTCCAGAAGACATCTTTGGGTTTTTGGAACAGAATTATAGGGAAAATTTAAATTGACATCATCCGGCTGGATTGAATAGATTTGATCAGATAATATGAAGAATTAACAATAGGGAGATTTTATGAAAAAGTTATTGTATGGGGTGTTGGTTGGGGTTTTGATTATGAGCCTGATCGGTTGCGCCTCAATGAGTAAAAAGGAAAAAGGCGCCCTGATCGGAGCCGCCGCCGGAGCAGTTGCCGGCGGAGTCATCGGCGACAAGGCTGGCAATACCGCCATAGGCGCCATCATCGGAGCCGCTGTGGGTGGGGCTGCGGGTGCGTATATCGGCAACTATATGGACAAGCAGGCTGAAGAGATAGAGCGCGATCTTGAGGGTGCGACAGTCGAGAGGATCGGTGAAGGCATTAAAATCACTTTCGATTCCGGGATATTGTTCGATATTAATCGCTCGACATTGCGCGTACCGGCCCAGGTCAACCTCCAGAACCTGGCCAAGATCCTCAACAAATATGATGATACCGAAATCCTGATCGAGGGCCATACCGACGCCACCGGATCGTCTGACCATAATATGGATTTGTCTCTCCGGCGAGCTCAGTCGGTGGCCAATTTTATGAGCAATATCGAGGTCTCCCCGGTTCGTTTCCGGATTATGGGTTATGGTGAGGATCAGCCGGTGGCGGACAATGAAACTGCCAGCGGCCGACAGACCAATCGCCGGGTCGATATCGCCATTTTTGCCAATGACAAGCTTAAAAAAGTCGCCAAAAATCAAGCTGAAGGTTAGCCTCAGCCACGAAAATTCATGGTTGAGATGAAAATCTTGTCATAATCGTTTCAGGAGAGGATATACAAGAGATATTCTCTCCTTTATTTTGGTCAAAAATCCGAATCGGCAACTGGTATTCTTTTCGATTATTCCGACTTATATAATAAACGCCGGCATTGAGGACCGGGAGCTTATTTTCAATATTGATTTCAGCCTTATTGTGTCCGAGAGGCAGTCAGCCGCCATCGGCCTCGTGCTGCAATTAAGTTAATTGTTGACAGAATGTTGCGGAGATGTATATTGTAATTAATACTGCTGATCGTTCATCCTGGAAGCGGGCACCATTTGAAAGCCACCTGTCTTCGAAAAATAATGCCAGGGTTGCAGATGATCCATTAAGTGATATTCGTAAATCAGGCTAACAGCCTTATGATTCCGGTACTCGGATCGGAGATATATTGCATCATTGAATATTGACAATTTGGTATTAATAATATTCGCATGATCGTTTCTGCGGGTAGGGAGGAACCAAGATGTTCAGAAGGATATTGCCGGCGATGCTTGCTCTTGGGCTTGTATGTTCTTTGAGCGTAACAACAGCAGCATCGGATACGCCCAAAACCGGGCTTTCCCCGATCAATCGGGTCAATACCGAGGCTCCGCATTATTATGATTTGACGAGCGTACCCCGACATCAGGCAAGTTTCCAGAAACCGATTGCGGAGATAGCGGCGCTGGAGTCTCCAGCGTCAATTTTGCCTCCCTCGTATTTCTGTGAATTTATCGATTATTCCGGCGGGAATGCAGCTTATTATTGGACGATTCCCGATCCTTACGGCGATGATTATTTTAATATGCGTTTTACGTCGGAGTATAATTTTCTTTGCACGCTTTTGACGGCGTATATCGGCGTCTATCCCGCGGCATTCGTCGGCACTCCGGATATGGATGTGGTCATCTGGGACGACGACGGATTCGGCTACCCGTTGAACGAATTGGGGCGGGTGAACGTGCCATACTCTTCCCTGCCACCATCGATAGGTTATGCACAGGTCGACCTGAGCACCGTCAATGGCGGGGATCCTCTGGTCTTTATCGATGCCGAGGAATTTCATGTCGGCGTAACCACTACTGATCAGGTCAACAATGTTCTGGCTATTCTTTCCGATGACGGCTCTACGGGGCAAATGCGCAGTTCCGAAAACTGGAGTGGGATGTGGGGGTTGATGCTGGATGATTGGGGAATTGATGTTAATTTCCTGATTGGAGTCGATATTTGTTGTGGCGAAATTCCATACTCTGAGTGTTATCGGCAGGACTATAATTGCGGGGTATACTATTACTGGAATCAGCCGGACGGATTTGGAAGCGATTATTTCAATATGCGGATGGAGAATGAAGGCGGCCGGGATACGATTATGGCGGTGGGCGTCGCTCTCTATGAGCCGGCCACGGTCGGTACTCCCGATCTTGATGTTTTTGTCTGGGGGAGTTTTGCCGGCTACCCTGACCTGTCCGATATAATTTTCCAAACAACAATACCTAATGCGGGCATTGTTTATTTTCCAGAATATAATCATGTCGATATGTCGTGGTTCAGAATCACCACGATGGATGATTTTCATGTCGGGTGGTCCACCAATGAGTTGTCGGACCCGGCCGGTATTCTGGGAGGTTTATCTGATGATGGTCTTTGCGGCGTGGGACGATCTTCATACTGTTTCGAAAATCTCGGCTGTCTTTGGATGGATACTTATACCGGGTTTGGCATGGATGTCAATTTCCTGATATATGCCAATATCTGTAAAGATGAAGGATATTGCTTTGAGGAATCGTTTGATTGCAACCTTGCTTATTTTTGGCGGCTGCCTGACTCGTATGGTGATATCGGTGATTATCAGAAATTCCCCATAAGACAATCTCACAATGATTGCCGGGTTGAGTTTGTACGGATTGCTTTGTACGACAACGGTGATCCTGATATCTACACTCATAATTCCGAGGTCCAACTCTGGAGCACGGATCCGATTACCGGCCTGCCTCAAACCAAGCTGGCCGGGATTGTTCTGACTCCCGCAGATTATGTACTTTATCCCGGGTGGACCGAGGTCGATTTCTTCGACCAGAATGTGTTTTACAACGATGATATCTGGGTAGGAATCGAGTCATTTGCTCCAACACCCGAAACCGGTATTCGGACCCTTTCCGATGATGGTTCCTGTGGTAGTCTCCTATCGGCTGAAAACTGGAGCGGTACTTTCTACTACATGCTGGATGACTGGGGTGTCGACGTTAATTTTGTATATGAGGTCGAACTATGCTGCAACTATGATCCGCCACCCTACTGCGGTTATCCTGAAGATTGGCCGACTTCGGGCAAGGATTTCCGTCGCTCGGCGGCGTCCAACAATTCAACCGGTGATGCCAGATGCAAGCAGGCTCTGGCCTGGATGCACAATGATCCGGCAGGATTCATTTATGGCCGTCCGATAATTTATGATGGTATGGTTCTGGCGCCCTACAATGATAAACTGCAGGCTTTTGATCTTAGCGACGGCACTTTGCTCTGGACCGCCACCGGTTTGCCGGAGATGGGGGCCAGTTTCCGCAATTCGGTTACTTGCAAGGATGGTTTCGTTTATTACGGCGGGGGCAACGGCCGTAGTTTTACCAAGGCGGATGTTTATACCGGCATCACGGTTTGGAGTCGTAATGTTCTAAATAATCCGTTTGCCGGTAACACCACTTACACTACTTCGGTTATTCTTGACTGCGATGGCACTGAGGTGATCTTCCTTGGAACCGCGGCCGGTGAATTGTACGCTCTGGATGTGGGCACCGGCGCTAACTATAGCGGCTGGGCTGTCAATCCGGTCATGCTGGACGGCGATATTTTGCATACTTTATCGTCCAATGGAGACGGCGTGATTTATGTCGCCACCGATGGAATTTATGGTACCTACACTGGCACTATTTATTCCATTGACGCCTGTACCGGGATTATCAACTGGTCGATGGGCGACGGCGATTTGGCCGGTTATGATCTGGATGGCGACGACACCCATAGTATAACGAAAGAGATTTTCCAGGGACCAATTGGAGTTGATTATGACGGATCTCTCTATGTTCAGTCCGCCTTTGAAGCCGAGGTGGACGGTACTCCATCGGGTGCGATATACAAGATCGGACATGACGGTTTTATCATTTGGGCAAGTCCATTCCAATTCTCACGCTTTACCGGCCCGGTGATCGATAACAACCTGGTTTATATGACCGGTCTGCGGGGATGGACCAGTGAAGGCACTAACGCTACTTTTGGCATTAAAAAGACAAACGGCGCCACTTATTGGGAGGTTGATGAAGCCTATGATGCCCGGAACTGGGTCGAGGGCGCTCTCTCTTGCGAATACCTGTACCAAGATCTGCTTTATATGGGTAACATGGACGCTCAGTTCCTGGCCATTAATGCCAATGATGGTTCGGTCGAATTTGAATATAACTATGACGACGTGGTCAGTAACCGCGGCGTCGGCGTCGCCATAGATTCCTCCGGCGCGGTCGTTTTCACTAACCGTCAGGGCGATCTTTATGTCTTCACCGAGCAGGTTAGCCGCCCACGACTGCGTATATTGAAATGGGATGAACTGCAGGCAGTACCGTTTTTCGCGCCAAATGGCTACCTAGTCACTTTCGATGATGTCTTTATGAATAACGGTTGTGCCAATTTGACCGGTTCTCTTTCTGCCGATGCGATTTCCCCGACAGCTTCTGCATGGACAGTTAATCCCGAACGAATTGCCCGTATGCAAAGAGCGGCCGATCAGATGCTTGATGTAAAATATTCCGATATGGCCAAAAATCTCGTCAAGGGTCAACGGGTTGATCCATCGACTCTCGATGCGGAGTTTGCCGAATCGCCATACGCCAAAGATAGCTATAGTAATGTTGGCAGCTATGGTCCTCCGGCGTGGCTGAATGGTATTGTCATTTCCAGTTTCACTTTGCTGCCGAAGGAGACATTCTCGGTGCAATATAATGTCAACAGCCCGCTGATATCGCGCGGTCCGCAACGCTGCTATGTGACCATCTTCTCCTCTAATGACCAGTACTATCTGAACTCCATCGGCTATCCGGTGGTTCAGCTTGGTGTTCTCGGCGGATGTCTTGAAAACTGGGATATATTACCGTTCGGTATCGGCGCGGCCAACGAAGCTCCGGTGGCGAATACCGGTGAAATCGGAAATCAGGACCAGACGCTCTTCCAGTTTGATGGTGACGACGCCGCTTACTGGCAGGGTGGTCTGTTCTTTGCTGCCGATCAATATCGCCTGGCGTGGAACACCGAGAGCTGGCATGGCGGCGATCCGGTCGATTTCTGGAATTCACTGCTTCCCGATCCGAACTGTTTCGATCAATGCGAGCCTTATGTCACCGCAGATCCGGTATTGCTGGGCGCCATGTCAAACGATAATGGTTTGTCCTATGACCCGATTTACGGATATGCCTCAAAAGCGGCTTATATTGACTCGGTAATCGATTTCGATTGCTACGGAACCGGCTGGGATTGGTCGCAGATCGAATGTCCGTTCGATAACGCTTTGACTATGGGGATTCGAGTTGAGGAATCGATGTATGGTGTGATCGACGTGCCGGCTCTCAGCAACGTTGTGATCTATAAGCTGGAAGTAGCCAACCGTAATGTTGATCCGATCGAGATTTATGTCGGCGCCTTTAACGATTTTGATCTCGAAGCTAACGGCTGGGATGTGTGGAAATTCAGCGCCGATTACTCGATTGCCTACGGCGCCTCATGCTATGGCACTGATTTTACCAATACCAAGGTTTACGGTATGGGTAAGATTCCGATGGACGTCGATCCGATGATCGGAACCCGTACTCTCGATGCGCAGCAAGCGATGTGGCATGCCGACAATATCGCTCTTGACTCCATGTATTACTGGATGACGAGTGAGCCGGGTGCAACTTACCAGGTCGGTATCGATCCCAATTTCCCATGTGACCCGGCCAGTGAAAGCGATGACCGCGACGCCTGGCATAGTTTTGTCGGTCATAACTTCGCCGGTGATGAAACTTACACCTTCGGGGTTTATCTATTTGGCGGTTTCGGGGATATCACTGATGAGGCGGCATACCAGGATCTGGCAGTAATCGTCAACCAGTTCTGCGGATTCAACCGCGGCGATATCAACGATGATGGGGAGAAAAACCTGGCTGATGTTATCGCCCTTTGGAATATGGTTAATAGCGGAGGCCCCGGACCTCTCTTCCAGCACCTGGCCGACGTTGACGCCAGCGGCGGCGATCCCAATAATGCCGACGTACAGTACCTGGCCAATTACTACTTCTGTGTACCGGGCGCTCAGGCGCCGGTTGGCGATTGGGTTCTTCTCGATATCTGCCCGCAATAATAGCGGGGATAAACAGATGACAAAGGCAGGGCTCCCCCAAAAGCCCTGCCTTCACTTTGTCCGGGAATAACTCACAGGATCAAACTCGTTGACACAAACCGCATCAACGGCTATAATGGTATATATACAGCAGCTTCAAATTCAAAAGCTCCCCCTTGGGAGTTTGTCGGGCTATCTTGTTAAAGTTCTTTATATACCGGGTTATGTCCGTATCGCTGATAAAATGACAATACAGGAAGGTCGGTTTTTATGAAGCAATTCGCTTTAATATCATTATCGATTATGATCGGCGGCATTGTTCTGCTGTCGGGTATTCATGCTTCGGAGCCGGTGATTAATCCCCCTGGTTACCTTTCCACCAAAGCCCGGGTCGAATCGGTGGATATTCAACCGGAAAGGGTTTTACTACCGCAGATGATCAGGAAAGATGAGTTGAACCCGATGATACTCGATCTTTCTCATGAAAAAGGCAGCAACTCTCTATACACGGGGCATCCTGTTATCGATCGCGCCTCGGATGGGACTCTTCTGAGAGGTTTGGAATATCACAACGACGTCACGGGTGACAGCATTATTTACTGGCTATCTTCAACCGATGACGGCAATAATTGGTCTACCGCTTATGGCTTCGATGTTGATCTGGCCACATATCCATCCCTCGATTATTGGGGCGCCGACCGGACTTTTTTCGGCACCTTTGTTTCTCCAGCCAGCTTTTTGTCGGGAGCCGGAGTGGTGCTGCTTGAGTTTCAGGATGCCACCGATCCGGAATCCTGGCTGCCCTACTGGACCGATTTTTCCGATAACGGCTGGCATAGTATGATTATGTCTGACATTTCGGCCGACAACAGCCAGCAGTCATGGAATTGGGGTTTGATTTCGCTGGTGATGAGTTTCGACGATGGCGACGATGTCATCAATAACGCGCCGCATATTTATAGCCAGTTGGATGCAATCGGCCATACTCAATTGAGTTGGTACCCGACTTTGGGCGGGTGCCAGTCGACGGCAGTCGATATCGATCCGGTCGGGGGCAAAACATATGCCGTATATGATCGTTATTATCCGACGCCGGATCAATGGCGCCTTTTTGTGCGGCAGGATTATTTCAGCGACTGGTTTTTGCCGACCGACGGCGCGGAAATTTATTTCGATGATACCACCTGGCATATGAATCATCCGTCAATTGCGGCCTATGACGACACTATCATGATTGTTACCGAGGCATATAATGAAGATAACGCCTCCGATACCGATATTGTTTGCTGGAGTACCTTTGTCGGCGATGTCGACAGCCTGGTTTACCGTGGTGTAGTGGCAGGTACCGAAGATGCGGAATCGGCTCCGCGGATAACACATACTGACGACGGTTATTTTATTTGTACCTTTGTTAAGAATGGAAGACTGTATTCGACAACAGCCTGCGATGGTGGTATTTCATGGACTGAGCCGATGCTGATCAGCGATCCTATCAAGACGATCCGGACCGAATATCGATGCAGTGATTTGAGTGAGGATGGACAGCGCGCGACCTATCAATGGGGTAATGACGGTATAGGATTCACCGATATGGAGTGTGCCGATATCGATAACGACAGCATTTGCGATTGTTTTGACAATTGTCCCGGTGATTATAACCCCGACCAGAACGATGGCGACGGAGACGGGGTCGGCGATTTATGCGATATATGTCCCGGCTATGATGACAATATCGATACCGATGAAGATGGTTATCCCGATGACTGCGACAATTGCCCGACTATCGGCAATGAAGATCAACTCGATGCCGATGGCGACGGAATAGGCGATGACTGTGATCTGTGTACCGATATCGATGGCGACGGTTTCGGTGATGAGGCCTATGCGGCCAATGAATGTGCTGATGATAATTGCGTATCGGATTATAATCCAGGTCAGGAGGATTTCGATAGCGATGGAATTGGCGATAGCTGCGATAATTGCTATGATGTTATTAATGCCGACCAGGCCGATATCGACGATGATGGTATCGGTGATTTATGCGATGATTGCGTTGACTCCGATGGTGACGGTTATGGCAGTCCTGGATATCCGATGACAAGCTGCGCTATCGATAATTGTCCCGGGGTTTTCAATACCGACCAGGCCGATTCAAATTCCGACGGAATCGGTGATGCCTGCGATCTCCCCTGCGGGGATGCCAACGGGGATGGCGACGTTAATATCGGTGATGCGGTATTTGTTATCTCCTATGTTTTCTCCGGAGGACTTCCTCCGGCCTCAATGTGGGCCGCCGATGTCAATGCCGACGGTGATGTGAATGTGGGCGATGCGGTTTACCTGATAAACTTTATTTTCCGAGGCGGCGCGGTACCGAATTGTTTGTAGAAAACGGGATGTTACTTGATGACCAGGGGGTCGGCTGATGCCGGCCCCTTATTTTTTTAGTTCTTTTTCAAGAAATTCGATGGCGGCATCTAGAATTTCGTCTCTCCCTTCCCGGATACCATCGATAGTCGGTTCTATTAAGATGTCGGGTTGAATACCGATGCCAAATACTGGACGGTCATCCGGGTAACGGACATCTATTCGCGGATATTTCACCGGGCCTATTACATGGTCGCCAGGCAGATGGATTGATTCGGATTCACCCGGATCACCATAGGTCGGCAGACCCACAATAGTAACATCCGTTGCGGCATCGAGGCAAAGGCAGAGTCTTTCTGTTTCACCATTGATGCTGGCATCGATAAGTACGACTACTTTACCACGGTATTGATATTCCTCATCCGGCGAAATCAACTCTTTGAGATAAGACCATGCATAACTGTCAAGATCAGGCGATTGCCTCTCTATGCCTCGTTTAAGATATGCCGTGACTTCATCTTTTGCCAAAATCGATGCCAGACGACGCCCAACTTGACTCAGATGATACAAATCGCACCGAAGATCAATTATAAGCGCCTTTGACTGCATTATGACTTCAAGCGAATCCTTAAATGAAATATCCCTCCCCGCAAAAAGCCACATATATCTAATATCGTCGCCAATTTTCTGAAATTGTATTGGATAGGAATTGCGATTAGAAGAAGGTGGCAGTCCGTAATGGCGAGGAATTTCATATTGTTCAATTTGGCCGTTTTCCTTCAAGACCTTTATCCTTACCGGTGATGGATGCCTCGAACCTAATAAATTGGTATTAATATGCTGCTGCACCCCTTGCCGTGTCGGTGAAGAAAAATAATCGGCCAGCTGACTTCGTTTCTCAGCAATATCTTCCCCATCCAACTCAAGAACAATATCGCCTATATTCAGTCTTGATATCTGTGACAATGAATCACCAGTGCCAATATATGTCACGACTGTTTTATCTTCGATGAAGTCTACATTAAATGATGGGAAGCATTCATGAATGGGATTTGCTATGTCTGCGAAAAAAGTGGCGTCGAAAGAGCCCAATTTACCCGACGATTTCGCGACTGCTTTTTCATAAGTGTCTTCCCCATCGGCGGCTTCATAAATGGGTATGAGTTCAATGAGATCCGAATCCCATGAATCACCAAACTCGGCATGGTATGGGGAAAAGTATTTTATCACGTTCCAGTAACGAAAAAGAGCCAGCAATCTGTATTCCAATTTCGGAGCGAGCATTTCAGCCAAATACTTATCATGAATGCGGGGTACGACGGGAGAGAGGATATTGCCGACAACCGGAGGAACTACTCGGTGACCTTTGATGATATTAATCGCCGTCTTCATCGGCGGGCAGTCCAGCAGGGTTGTATCAGTGGTGAAGGGAATAACAAGATCGGGATGGACGCTTTCGGTGCCGTCACTTTTGACCAACTCTGTTAGTCTTACGTCGACAATGACATCATCGGCAAGTCGGACCGGGTAAGTTTCGATTCCACCTTCCCGGTCGAATGGTCCTTCAAATACTATCGCTCCCATTTTTTTGTCTTGCAGGATGCTTAAAATTGGCAGAAGATCGGCGCTGCCTTCATTTATTATAAATACGACAGGCACCGGATCGGTATCATCTTTCACCCGGGGATTATAGGCCTCCTTATTGTAATAAACAAATCCGGACCAGCTCCATGGAGTTTGAGGTTCCAAAAAAGGATAATGAGTTCTTCGGCGAATAGCCGGCAACTCATATGTTTCCTGCAGTAAACCTGATACAAGCCACGGGAAATCGAATTCGAGGAGATCATACCTGGCCCGGTTATCAAGATTGTTCAGGTCAGGCCCATTGAGGCAACGGGCATCGATAATCACGCCTGTTGATGTTCTGGAAATATGGCGTAGTGATAATGGATAACCCTCAAAAGAACGCATCGCTTTATGAAATCGTTCTGAATCATTTGCAATTATGATTGCGATACTGTCTTCGGTCCGGATTACCGGCGGATAGTCTCCATCATCGGGCAAATCTGATATTTTCGAGCGAGGAGTGACGTAGCTGTCGTCGACCACGTAGGTGTTGGGGTCTTTGAGAAAGGCCAATAAATATTCTATTGCGAGTTTGTAATCTTCTGATGTTACCGCCTTATTGACACGCGGGATGGTCTTGATTAAGGCTTCATCCCAGTCGATATCTTTATAGGCCAGATAGGGGTGGAAATATTTTACCACGCCCCATAATTCACAGAGTCCGGCAAGGCGTTCGAATCGCACCGAATCGGTTACGATGGAATCCTGCTCATCGGCGGCAACAGCCTGAATGATCGGCATGGTCATAATAAGCAGGATAAAAAGCGCAATTCGCGGTTTCATTTTGTGCAACCTCCATACCCGTTATAATTCACCGGCCAAACTCTTCCCAATATGG
Organism: Candidatus Zixiibacteriota bacterium; assembly: GCA_030668485.1. GTDB lineage: Bacteria > Zixibacteria > MSB-5A5 > GN15 > JAAZOE01 > DAOUTW01. Next base: position 21,872 of record DAOUTW010000033.1, on the reverse strand, counting down.
ACTCTTTTTTTAAGGTTGTCAATGTTTGGGGAATTTTATAAATTATTTCCGTCTAGGACAAGGTGGGGAGTTTCAAAATGGCCAACCTGATAAGCACTTATTTCCGATTTGACGAACTTCAGACCAACTTCAAAAAAGAAATAATCGCAGGGGCGACTACCTTTGTCACCATGGCTTATGTCGTAATCGTCCACCCCAAAATTCTCGAAGCGGCGGGTATTCCATTCGGACCGTCGATGGTAGCGACAATCTTGAGCGCCTTCTTCGGTACGCTGGCGATGGGCATCTTTGCCCGCCGCCCATTTGCCATTGCGCCGTACATGGGCGAAAACGCATTTATTGCCTTTACCGTTGTCGGTGTTCTCGGTTATTCATGGCAGACGGCTTTAGGGGCGATCTTTATCGGCGGCGTCCTTTTCACCATTATTAGCGCTCTTGGTATTCGAGGCTGGCTGGCCCGGTCGATACCGAATTCATTGAAAATAGCCTTCGCCGTCGGAATCGGTTTGTACCTCACCTTCATTGGACTCAATATGACCGGGATCGTAGTTCTCGGTACCCCTGGTGCACCGGTTCATGTCGGCGATTTAACCGATCTATCAGTGATTCTGGCGGTGGTATGCTTTCTCCTGATCGGGCTTTTGACTATCAGAAAAGTCGCTGGGGCGATGTTGATCAGTATTATCTGTATAACTATCCTCGCTTTCATATTCAAAATAGCCGACCCTCCCGCCGCCATTATCAGCGCTCCGCCAAGCCTCGCGCCGATATTTCTGGAGTTGGATATCTTGGGCGCTCTACACTGGGGATTTTTTGCCGTAATTCTGACGGTTTTCGTTATGGACTTTGTCGACACCACCGGGACATTGCTGGGGTTGGCATATAAATCAGATTTTCTGGATAAAAATGGGAATCTGCCTGAAATGGAAAAACCGATGCTATGCGATTCTGTGGCGACGGTTGTAGCCTCTTTGTTGGGGACGACGACGACCGGTACCTATCTCGAATCGGCCACCGGTATCGAGGCGGGCGGCCGATCCGGATTTACCTCGGTAATCACGGCGCTGCTTTTCCTTCTCGTATTGTTCTTTTCGCCATTGCTTACTTCGGTTCCGGCCTGTGCCTATGGGCCAGCGCTTATTTTCGTCGGGCTCCTGATGTTCTCTCCGGTGGCAAAGCTTGATTTCCGGGATCTGACCGAATTGATCCCGGCCTTTAGTGTGATTGTCATGATGTGTTTTGCCTATAATCTGGGAGTCGGCATCACAGCCGGATTTGTGGTGTACCCGCTGATTAAGCTCTTTTCCGGCAGGGTGCGGGAAGTCTCAGCCGGGATGTGGGTATTGGGTGCCTTATCGGCCTTGTTCTTTGTGTTCTATCCGTATTGATACCTCACCAATACGCACTTATGCCACAACATCATATAGCATATATATAAAGTAACGCTTTATTTTTATAGTTATCAATTACCGGCATTATAAAACGGCGCCAACTTTGTCGGCGCCGTCAAATCAAAGACTTTTACTTACGTCGCATGTTACGGTCTCTACGTTACATGAAATAGTGCCGTTTAACTTACCGGGACTCGTCTTCGCCTGATAAGCCAGACTGAAGTAGCAACAAGAACAAGCACGAGCGCAAGGATTCCCCATGTATTCAGGCCCGGAACCATGCCAGCGCCATAGATGGTGCAGTTCGCATTACAGACGATTACCAAAGGAATAGTCTCGAAGCATATTTCGCCTCTGCAAAATGAGACAGCAATGGTGCCGTCGGAATCTGCCAGGATGCATTCCAAAGGCACTAATGCGGAATCATCGGGAGCAACCAGATAGACCGTTCCCGCCGCTGCTGTATCAACACATCCACTTGGAATCACATGGACATCGTAAGTCGTATCGCCACCGGTTATCCAGACTTTAACCGACTGCGTTTCGCTTTGAAAAGCAGCAAATACGTCAGGAAGCGCCGCCTGAGACGCCTGGGACATGAAAATCAACAACGCAACGGCCGCCAGGACCGGAAGGGTAAATGCGCGACGATTCATAAATAACTCTCCTCTCTTCTCTGATGAAGTAATTCGATATACGTTAACTGTTGTCAGTCAGGAAATTCCCAAATGTGGCGTTAGTGTTTGTCATTTTTCCCAATACTGTAAGTCTACACTAACGATCAGGGCATTAAAAGCGCAGGACCGTCTGGTGGATAGTACTAATCTACATTATAATAAATCCCGCTTTTAAATCAAGTATAACCTAATACGAAAGGTAAAATAGATTCTATTTTATCGCATCAGTGGCAATGCTGGCAACCGTAATTATATCGAATTAATTTCGATTAGACATGACTTCCATTCCGCTATTTCCATACAGAGGTCACAGGAATTCACAATCTTCATAATCCACCGGTAATATTGAGGCAAATTCATCAAATTTAAGGTGTTAGCCAACCAAGAAAACGATTGCAATAATGATTTTATATTGTATATTAAAGGGTTGATAGGCGACATAATTAGTATTAATTGTCTGGCTGTGATAACTACTGGACAATAAGGACCTTGGAGATTTAATGAGAGCACCCGGGAAGTTATTGACCGTCATCACCTTAACCATCCTCACCGCCAGTATCGCCTTTGCCGCAAGCCAGGCAATTCGCGATATCGTTTCTCCCCTCCCCTCACTGGACTCACAAGAATTTGATAATATCGAGTTTTCGAAACCGACTCAGGTCGATAAAAAACCTACTGGCAATTATAACTGCCAGTTGCGCGTCTATGTTTCTGAGCCGCTGTCACGGTGGAAGGACTATACCGATTACTACTACTATGAACATGCTTTTCTTGGCTTCGGAATCGATACGACTCTATCAATTGCCTATCAGGAAACGGTAACTGTTACCCGGACGTGGGATGTGAGCCAGAATACGCTCATAAGCGATATATCAAACTCGAACATTGAAGTATTTGCGGTTCTGTTCAATTCTGAAGATGGCGGCACCGGCATTTCTGATCCTCTTTATGAGGATCCTTGGGGCGCTCCCTTCACTATCCACAATGTTGACGCCGCCGCTCATGCCACTCCCGGAAATCCGGGGTCAGACGGGCCAAGCGCGAATTCTACTCACACTGTTTTTATAGAAGAAGGAACCTCGCAAACCTGTCCCAACTGTCCCTATGTCAGAGCCGCGCTTAAGTCGTTGTATGAGTCTGGTGATTATAACTTCCTTTATTCAGCAATGATCACTGACAAGGGCGCGTACAGTTACATGGTCAATAACTACAACCTTACCTACGTGCCATCATGCTATTTTGACGGTGGTGATGATATCCTGGTTGGCGGTTATTCGCAGGAATCATACTATACTGACCGGTTGCTGAGTAGCGGGCAGCGTGAGGTCCCTGATCTCGACCTCGAAGTATCGATGAGTTATCTCGGCGATTACCAGATTGAATTTACAGTTTCGATTACCAACAATGTTTTTTCAAATAGTGCGCCTGATACTCCGGCCGCACCGACCGGACCGAGTGCCGGATTACTCGAGGATGAGCATATTTTCAGCGTCGCTGCCACGGACCCCGAATCCGATCAGCTTTATTATATGTGGGATTGGGGTGACGAACAGAGTGGCTGGATCGGGCCGTTCAATTCCGGCGAGACGGTCAACGGTAACCATACCTGGAGCGCCGAAGGCGAGTACAGCGTCTCGGTCAAGGTGAAGGATCAGTACGACGTCGAGAGCGACTGGTCGGACGTCAGATCCGTCAAAGTAGTAAGGCGAGGTAACGCCAACGGCGACGATTTGATTAATGTCGGCGACGCAGTTTTTATGGTTAGTTATGTTTTTCGCGGCGGCGCGGCGCCGGAGCCGATTGAGGCCGGCAATGCCAATTGTGATGCCTGGACGAATGTTGGCGACGCCGTCTATCTGGTAAGTTATGTTTTCAGGGGCGGGCTACCGCCTGGATGTTATTAGAGATTTCTGCTTTTTTAATAAAGCTCATCCGTTCTTTTGCAAATCTATTCCAGTACCAGGGTTCGGTCGTTTCGGGTAATTGAAAACCATTGACGAAATGGCTCGACCCAGTATATTGAAGTGTTGATCGACAACAGCGTAAGTTACTTCATCCGGCAGCAGGTTTGGCCGGGACGATTGAGGGAGGTCTCATGAAAGTATTCGGAAGAATTTTACCACTGGTAATTCTGGCCATTTTTATTGCCGGAATTGCCTTAACCGCCAATGAGGCCGATAGGGGTCCGATCTCGCGAGTTTTTCGTGATGCCGGAGATATGACTCCTGCAGAGCCTCCCATTCTCTCAGAATCCAAAAGTGGTTCGAGAGTCAACTACGATTGCAGACTAAAAGTTTTTATGGCGGAAAAAGTCGGTCGCTGGAATGATAATAGCGGCAAGCCCTTCGATCATAATTTACTTTCTTTTGCATTTGACACCACCTTGTCCCTTGCTTATCAAGAGACATACCAGGAAACTAAAATCTGGAATGCCGGCGGATTTGCCAATGCTGTTTATACAGCCGATACCAATATGATGGCGATAGCGGCTTTGTACAACAGTGAGGTTTCCGGTGTTGGGGATTCCGATCCATACGCCCCGGTGGCGGCGTTTAATATCCATCTCACGGATGCTTGTGCCACGGCAATAGATGGTCATCCGGGATCGGATACGGCCTACGGAATTTATACGCATACGGTGCTTGTCGAGGACGCCTCAACAACCTGGTGACCGAACTGCCCAGACGCCGGTGCGGCGTTAAGGACTCTGAAAGGTTCGGGAGATTTCAATTTCCAGCATGTGTCTTTAGTTGTTGATAAGGACGCCTATGCCAGTCAGTGGGCCAATAGTCAATACAATCTGCAGTATATCCCCTCATGTTATTATGACGGCGGGGAACACATCCGAATTGGTGGCTATGGCGGTGACACGGCCGTTTTCGCCTGGCCGATTAGATATGCCGGCGGTCGGGAAGTGCCGGATATCGATCTCGAAGTTGCGATGACCTGGTTGAGTATTACCCAAATGGAGGTTACCGTTACGGTGACTAATAACCATTTTGTCAACCTGGCCCCGGACGGCCCGGACGCTCCGACCGGTCCGACTGCCGGTTTGATGGACGAGGTAGAAACTTTTTCATTCATGGCTGTCGATCCCGAAGGCGATGATGTCTATTTAAAAATCGATTGGGACGGCGAAGTAGATGACTGGGTTGGACCGTTCAAGTCCGGCGAAGTCATCGATCTCGGTCATACCTGGGTTGCTACCGGTGAGTACAGCATATCGGTTCAGGCCAAAGATATCTGGGACTACGAGTCACCCTGGTCCAATACCTCCCCACCGATTAAAGTTGTGGAGAGAGGCGACGCCAACGGTGACTTCGATATCAACGTCGCCGATGCGGTATCCCTGATCAATTACGTCTTTAAATTCGGCCCGCCACCGGAACCGGTACTGGCCGGTGACGCCAATTGCGATCTTGGAACCAATGTTGCCGATGCCGTTTCACTGATTAATTACGTTTTCAATGGCGGTCCGGCTCCCGGTTGTCCGGAATAATACAACCGCATCTAAATATTCAGGGCCGATGCTTGACATCGGCCCTAATTATTTTGAAATTCACCCTAAGGTTGAAAAAGACGGAACAAACAGGGAAAAGAATATGAAATGGAGTTTATATTTACTCGCGGGAGTCTTGCTGTTTGCCTTCCTGGTCGGCAGCGTAACCGGCGAGGCGCTTCCCGAAATGGTTTATGTTGACCTTGACGGCGATGGATTCAACGATAATATCGCCGACAATGATGACAATGGTATCCCCGACCGTTTCGAGTCGGAACCAGCCGAAGAGTTGGCTGAAATGGGCAGTATCCTTGGCAATGTTTTTAACACCGAAGTAAATCTCACTGATCTCTACTCGACCTCCGAAAAATTCAACATGCGCAAATTCAAAACCAGGTCTCTGGCTCAACGCTGCAACGGCCTCGGCGCCAGCGATGATTTCGGTCCCGGTAACGGTATCGGGCTGGGAGCGGTCAGCGGTGGAGGAGGATGCGCCGGAGGAGTTTGCGGCCCGTGAAAAACTCCTATCGCTTCTTTGTAATCCTTGCGGTCGTAACAGGCGTCTCTTTTGGATCAAACCCTGCCCAGTCCTCCGATTTTAGCTTCAATTTCGCTACTATCTCCGGTATGACAGAGAATCTCTTCGACGACTCCAGCTATACTTTCGATGTCTATGAGACATCGACTATCAAAACCTATTATTATCCGCTGTCGTCGCTTGAGTTCGGCCTGGTTGGGGAGCAAACTGCTTATTACTGGGATCAGATCAGCCTCAGTAATGTCATCGGTGGTATAGAGGGCAGATTCATTCCTCTGCCACGAACTTCTCAATGGGCATTTTCGGTATATGGGAAATTCAGCGGCATTCGATATCATGATGATTTCAACGGGTTTGACAACAATGTCGGCAAAGTTGAAATAGCCGGCGGTTACGATTTCAATCCGAGCCTGTCGGTTCGGGGCGGATTTTCATTTTCGTCCACCTCATATATCAGTCTCGATATTGCCCATAAGGAAGATGTCGAGTATTTTTGGGGCGGTAATGTCACCCTTCCCGGCGATATCGGCTTCGATATCGAGGGTGGTCTGGCTCGGGCAAATTATCAATATATCGATCTTACAGGGGATATTAGTAATCCAGATGTCGGTCTCTCAAAGCCTGCCTCACATCTTAATGGGCAGGGTTTAAAGGTTTTATATTTATCGCCTCGTATTTCCCGATTGATTGCACCGAAAACCGGATTAAATGTATTGTTTACGAACAGGAATTTTCAGAATTATGGAGGACAGCTTATTTTCGGTTTCTCGACATCGTTTTTATCGCCATGGGCATCCGTATGGGAGGGACAGGCTGTCTCCGCCAATTTGAAGAGTTATTTGGTACCACAATTCATCATTACAGCCGGAGCCGGTTACTGGGATAAATCGTTCCTTAGAACAATTGAAGAAGATTATCAGTTTTATGTCGCCCTCGTAATGGACGAGCCCAATATTGAACGCCGTCAGGACTGGCAGACAAAATACTACTTCTCCGTTCAGTGGCCGATATCTTCTCGTTCCGGCGTCTTCTTTGAACCGAGTATGCGAATCGATTACACCAAGAATTACTCAACGGAACCGCTTTATACTTACCGGGATTATTCGTTTTCGATGATGCTCACGCTACGTATATAGGCGGCTGATACTGGATCAACCAAAAATAAAAAGGCCGGGATAAATGTCCCGGCCTTTTTTTTGCTTATTCCCGTTCTGAGGCTACTTATAGATCGTCTTGATAAACTCCCTGATTTCCGGGACGCCTCCCTGGAAAATCAGGTAGCCGTCATACGGCTCCCGTTCGGTGATATCTCCGGCAATCGGTGTCAGCATCAATTTCCTGACTTCATTAATGTCGTCGGTTTGCCCCAGCGCCCAGCCCAATTTAATATAAGCGACTTCGGGAAGCATGTTTTCGGTCGGAATCAGCCCAAGGCTCATCAGGTCGCGTCCGGTGTCATAGACGAACATGTGGACGTAACCCCAGAGGGTTTGAACGGTCATATACATCGCCACTCCAGCCTTGGCAGCTCGCTCGATAGCCGGGTAAACCGGTTTGTTGACATGGCCCAGTCCGGTTCCGGCGATGATGATTCCCCGGTAGCCGTTGTCGACCAGCGAATCGATAATATCAGGGTGCATGTTGGGATAATAATAGACCAGCGCCACTCGTTCTTCGAAATATGGCAGGACCGTGGCTTTCCGATCTTTGCGGCGGCGATTATAATCCTGTCTTATCGGTTTGATAGTCTCGCGATCTATCATTGCCAGCGGCCGATCACCTATCGTCCTGAATGTGGATCGGTATGAAGAATGCATTTTGCGAACGCGGGTACCGCGGTGCAGCAGCCCGTATTTATCCGAGGTCGGTCCGAACATACATACCTGAACCTCGGCAATATCCGATTCGGCGGCCGCTTTGGCGGCATGCATAAGATTTAAGGCGGCATCAGATGAGGGACGGTCCGAGGACCTCTGTGATCCGACCAATACAATTGGTACCGGCGGATCCTGGATCATATATGACAAGGCGGCGGCGGTATGATGCATGGTGTCGGTGCCATGACCGACAATGATTCCGTCGATACCGTTCTCGATTTCTTTGCCGATATTCCTGGCCAACGTCAGATATTGCTGCGGCCCCATGTTTTCGCTGAAAACGGCAAATAGTTTTTCCGTGGTCAGATTGCAGATATCGGCCAGTTCCGGAACCGCTCCGTATAGTTCACCCGGCGAAAAAGCCGGTATGACCGCTCCGGTACGATAATCAAGCCGCGAAGCAATGGTTCCACCGGTGCCGAACAGCTTGACATTCGGTTTGTCTTCGGAGAACGGGAATTCCTTTTCCGGGATCTTATAATGAGCTTCCTTGTAGCCGCATTCATCCATATCGGTGATGGTCGAGATAGTAATGCCGACATTGTATCCGGTTATCAGCTTTAGAACGATATGCTTATCGTCGTCGGTTTCCGAGCGGGGCAGGATAATGCCGTTGAAATCACCTCGCGTGGTTTTAATCCGGGCATCGCTCCAAACCCTGACATTGAATTTCTTCAGCGCCGCCAGCGCCTCTCCCCTATATCCTTTAAACATATCAGTCACGGTTGATTTCCTCCCCGATAGAAGTACTCAATTCGCTCAGGGGAATATTTCCGATGGCGATTTTACGAAGATTACCCATAATCCAGTCGATCTCGGCCCGGCTTTCGGATGAGGTCCGGATTTCGGCAAATTTCTTCCTCAGAGCCGGAACATTGGAGAGAATATCATTGCGGCTGTGCTTTTTGTATCCGATAGTGGTGAGAACCGAATCGAAGACCATTTTCGGATGGGCATAAAGTTCCGGGAGTATTTCGCGGGCAATCGCGATATCCAACTTCCGATTGTCGAGAAATTTGAACAGTCCGTAAATCGTATAATAACTGAACTGGGCCGCCGGTACTATTCTGGTTTCAATATGTCTCAGATCGTGCCCGAATAATGTCCCGATAAACTTCGGCGATACTTTGAAATCATCCACGATTTTTTGAATTATCCAGACGAGGTTTCTTTTTAAAAGATAATGATAAGTATCTTCCGGGACCCGCCACTTTCTCAGGCTTGCCAGACGCGAATCGACGGGATCGGGCAGATTCTCCCTGATCTTCTCAATCTGATCGTCATCAATCGATATCGGGGCCGAGTCGGTATCGGGATACATCCGATCCGCCCCAGGTAAAACCCGTTCAAAGATTGTAGTGCCATCAGGAAAAGATTTTCTGGTTTCATTGGGAACGCCCTCGAAGGCCAGCAGGCATCGTTCTTCAATCGTCTCCAGCGCCGTCTTGATATCATCATCCGGCGCCCAGAAAACGATCTGAGCGTCGCCTTCTTTGGCATGAAGAAGCTTTTTAACATTTTTCCATTCTTCATTGCCCAGTGGATCGATTTCATCATCGGCGAGGAACGCCTCCGAATGTGTCATATTCGGTCTTTCGAGGCAGGCGATAACCTTGAGACGGTCGCTTAGTTCGGTGGCAAACATTTTACCCGGTTGAGTGAAAAACGACAGGATGCCCTCGAATTGGGGTAAATTGACCGCTATCAGATTGCTCTTCCGATTGCGCGCCTCCCGATACGTCCCGCTTCCTGAAGCGATATTGTTTTGATTAAGCTGGATCGAATTGATTTTCCACTGATTTGGATTATTCACTCTTTTACTGATAATCCGTTTGATTTCCAGAAGAGCTTTCTGTCGAAATGCCTCGTTATGAGTCAACTCCGGAATCCACTTTATATGTGCCACCCCTTTGATCTCGACCCTTTCCCCACCGGTGATACTGACGTTGACATCTTCCCTGCCGGCACCGATTCCGGTGCGCATTTTACCGGTACTTCGGGCGAGGAACCTGAGATATTGCCCCGCCTCGGCGGCTTCATCAGGCGTTTTCATATCGGGATAGGTGACCATTTCCATCAGCGGTATCCCAAGCCGATCGGTAGTATAGGTCCTGAAATGCCCTTTATCAGATACTTCACGGCAGGAATCTTCTTCGATGCTGATCTGGATCATCCTGACCTTTTTATTACTTAACGGAATATCCCCCTCAATGCCGACAATAGCGGTTCTTTGAAATCCGGTCGGTATCGAGCCATCGAGATATTGTTTTCGGGTAATATGCAATTCACCTACGATATTAGCCTTGAGAAGCAGTGCTACCTCGATGGTTATATCGAGCGCCTCGCGATTGATCGGAAACGGCGGGGTATCATCAATATCATAAGTACAGGCGCTCTCATCTTTTATCCGATAGATAATATTCTTCCTGGTCCTGAATTCCATCAGGGCGGTGCCATCGTATTCGCCCAGTTCGCTCAGGGTCGGACGCATATGACGTATCAATTCGGCATCAAAATCGTCGCCGTCCTGATAGAGACCGGCTGGGCAGCGGCAGAAAAGCTTTTTTGCGGTTTTTAGCTGTTGATGAATCTCCAGCCCGCATTTGAAGCCAAGATTGGTATATACCTCCTGTCTCGCCTCGTCGCGAGGGATATACCCGATTAGTTGCAGCGATTCTTTATAATTCTCGCCCGGATTGAAGTCTTCGCTCATTTTATATTCCACGCTACATCGTTTATCTCATTTGTGCCATTATGGCCCTCAATTAGAACCGGAAAGTAACGGAAAGCGGGACTTTTTTCAAGCACTTTTGCGACATATATAGCCTATCTCCAAAAATAATCTTAGAGTTTTTACCCATTGCTAAAACGAAAAGAAAGAGTCGGCAAGTAATAATCGACTTCATGCCGATAATGGTTAAAATGTTTTTATTAAAGACATAGGGCATTACTCGATACGGATACTTATCGAGGATGCATGCATGATATGGCAGATATGAGGATAATGTATCATTCGTTGTCATCACATCGATAGATTATCAATAAATTATTTTGAGATAATAATGATATTTTTTGTTGACACCATGTTTAACAAAAAATAGAATGTACCTGTTAATCATTTTATGGAGGATGCAGTATGCGTAAAGCGAAAAAGAAAGTCGTAAAGAAGAAAGCAGTGGCGAAGAAAAAGGTAGTAAAGAAGAAAGTCGTCAAGAAAGTCCGTTGCGGCGCGTTGACCAAGGATGGGAAGCGGTGTAAACGGATGGTAGCTCCTCCGGCCAAATACTGCCACTTGCACAAAGGCTATAAGAAGCCTGCCAAGAAGAAGAAATAATAGTATCTGGTTGATTCTAGAAAAGGCCGGTTTCTTACCGGCCTTTTTTTTTGCATGGTATCGCCTGTCGGGAGCGATTGTAGACGAATATAATCCTTGCCAAAACCGAAATCATTGTTACATTTAAAAGAAACTGATCATATACCCGCCAGATTCGGGACCGGCCATGATGTACGCATCTTGGGGAGCAAAATAGTATGAGATTCTTCAGCAACCGACTGATTATTACCCTGCTAATTTCAGTATTCATTGCCGCGCCAGTTTCCGGTGATAATGCCGATTTCGATTTTCTGCCGATCGAGATGACCGATGACGAGCTGATTCGGCAGGATGAAATCGGTGTCAATCATATCAACACTGCCCCGCCGACAGGTCCGATTCGAAATTGTGCCGAATGGGAACCCTCCGTGGGCGTAATCGTTCGCTGGCCGCTGGGCATCTCGCTTTCCCTGGTTGCGGAATACTCGGAATATCTGATGGTCACAACTATCGTCGGCAGCAGTTATCAGCTAAGCGACGCCAGCAGTACCTACAGCGCCAACGGCGTAAATATGACCAATACCGAGTTTATTATTGCGCCGACCAACAGTATCTGGACGAGAGACTATGGCCCCTGGTTTATTTTCGACGGCAGCGGCGAATTGGGGATTGTTGATCCTATCTACAATCGTCCTCGCCCCGACGACGATGTAATCCCCGGTGTTATCGGTTCGGAATGGAGTCTACCCGTTTATGGCATGAACCTCGAAACCCCCGGCGGCAATCATATGTCGGACGGATTGGGGACATCGATGTCGACCTGGCTGGTATATGACGAAAATCCCGGTTTATCGCATGACGAAGTAGATTCCATCATGAGGGTTTTTGTAGGCAACGACTATACCGTTCTCAACTATATCGAGTCGAGCGGAATTCACCATATCGATTGCTGGGCGAAATTTCTGAGTCCGACCACAATCCTGGTAAAAGATGTACCGACCGGCAGCTCCAGCTATACTCTCCTCAATGACCGCGCCGAGTACCTGTCGCAGCAGATCAGCGCCTGGGGCAAACCGTATACGATCGTCAGGGTCTATTGCCCATATGGCACCGCCTATACCAACTCCATAATTTTGAATAACAAGGTACTTGTCCCGACGTTCAATTCCAGTTATGACGATGCCGCTCTGCAGGTATATGAGGATGCCATGCCGGGATATGAAGTCCTTGGGTTCGACGGTTCGTGGTATGACGATGACGCCATCCATTGCCGGGCCATGGGTGTTCCCGACCGTGGCATGCTTGAAATTCAACATATGCCGCTGAGCGTCACCGGCGATACCCTAAATGATTATAAGGTGTCGGTAAGAATTGTGGCACATTCGGGAAGCGCTTTGATTGAAGATTCTTTGAAAATATTCTATCAATCGAAGAGCCAGTTTCAGACGGCGCCTCTTTTTGCCACCGCCGTTCCCGATTCTTTTTATGGTTACATCCCGGCGCAAAAAGGTGGAATCAGTGTCTCCTATTATATCCAGGCCGGTGACAATTCGGGCCGCGTGGAAACGCACCCTTTTATCGGCGAACCGGGGGCCCATAAATTTTCGGTAAACAGCCCTCCGTCGATTATATCGCCCGAAATTCTCTTTTGCGAAGCGGCCACCGGATTCGCTTACTTTCCGGAGTTCACCGATCCGGATGACACCTTATTATTTCTCGATTATTCCGATTATCCGGAATGGCTCACGATTCAGAACGATTCGTTGGTAGGTACCACGCCTGATAGTGTCGTAACAGCCGGATTCACTGTTTCGGTTTCCGATCCATATTACACCACCGAGCAGGCGGTAACGATTACGGTCTTTGTCTGCGGCGATGCCAATGGCGATTCGGAAGTCAATGTCGCCGATGCCGTTTTCATTATCAATTATGTATTCAAGGATGGTCCCGCACCCGATCCAGAGATCGCCGGAGATGCCAATGGTGACGATGAAGTAAATATCGCTGACGGCGTTTATCTTATAAACTATGTGTTTAAGGGCGGTCCCTCACCTGATTGCCCCTAAAATTTGCAATTGAGGAAAATGTCCGCGATAGGTATCAAATCGATTTGTTGGAGAGTTCCACTATCATCTGTGAAGGCAGTCATTGTGGCTGTCTTGTTCATGTGTATCTTTCCTGCCATAACCGAATCGGCCGATTCAGCCGGAACCGTTTATATCGTGTTTGCCATCGATACCGAGCCGGCCCGTCCCGATCCGTGGCAATATGATCAAAACCTCAATTTCTCATGCTTCGACAAGAATGGTTCCAATCGCCGGGTGGCGGAAATAATGGAACTGAAATGGCGCCGCCAGTACCGTGATTCATTCGGAAACCTGCCTTGCTTTTCCTGGTTTATTATGTCGCATGAGGTTTTCCGGCATGCCGCCAATGGAGGATATTTCTGCGTTTACGATGCCTTAGCCAAGTATCGAGAATCGATCGTGGAATATGGCGATGAAATCGCCTGGCATTATCATCATGCCGACTGGTCCGACCCCAATGGCGATGGGAAATCGTCGTGGAACCAATTGACGACCTTTGACGGAACGAATTACTACCATGGAAGCGATGTTGAAATTGCCGAGAGATTTCTGAATTATCTTTTACTTGATCGAGGCTTTTTTCCGACCGCCTTCCGGGCCGGATGGGTATGGGAAAACAACGATTTTTCAAGATGGCTGGAAAATATTATCCCTTACGATTTTTCATCCTATCCCCCCAATAAGAGCGCCTCTAACGATCATGAACCACTCAGGAATCAGTATGACTGGTCGCGGTCACCACGATCATATTCCGGGTATCATCCGCATTTTCGGGATTACCAGAAGATCGGGCGAATGCATCGCTGGATATTTCGGACTATTGCTCCTAATAACCGGCGGGAATGGGGGAAAATATTCAGGGCCGCCAAGTATACAGATCAGATACTGTGCTTCACCGCCCACTCCTACGATAACCTGGTGGCTGATATCGACAACTTCCTCTCCGATCTGCTGCTTATGGGAGATTCCCTCGGTGTACCGTTGATGTTTGTCTCGGCCAGCCAGGCCGGCGCTGCTGTTTCGGGTGAGATTGAATCGTCTCCGGTAAATCTGGAAATTACCGTAGACCGGGACAGGCTGATTATTCATGCCAACGGGCCAATTTTTCAGAAATCCCCTTATTGTGTCCTTATTGACAACTCCGTCAATTGTCGCCGAATCTTTCCGCAATCAGACGGGACGCAACGGTGGATCGTTGACATAACTCAGTATTCACACTTTCGATTCGTGTGCGCGGCCTGCAACCGTGGTGGCATTCCGGCGGTGGCCGAATTTCACAAATAATTATCGTCATCCGGGCAGTTTTGCCTACCATTCAAAATAAAATACAGGGCGGACTCGCCAATTGTGTCAAATAATTATTACGTAAGCGCTTACACGTAACCTCCCAATCCTATTTTGTGGCATCATTGACATTGAGTTAAATACCTGGCAACCTTTCTCTGCTGGTTTGCGTCCCATAGATGATAGAGTTGAAATGGTTGTAGGGCCTGCCGGAAACTAAAGCCGGTAAGCGTAAGGAGAAATGCCATGAGACCCGGATGGGGACTCCCGATGTTTTTGACTCTGTCAACCCTTCTGTTTGTCGGCGCCGTCAACGCCGATGATCAACCAATTACCGAAAAGCTAACACCGGAAATTACCGCAACGAGGATTAATCCTCATCCGCCGGTAATTGATGGGAACTTAGATGATCCTCTCTGGAATTCACACAAATTCGACTTCGCGGACAAGTTCCTGCAAATGGAGCCGGATGAGGGAATTGCCGCTTCCGAATCTACCTTGGTGGCAGTTGCTTACGATGATGATGCCGTTTATTTCGCCTTTTGGAACTATGATTCGGAGCCGGATAAAATCCAGCAGCAACTGGTTCGACGCGACCGCTGGTCGCAAGCCGATATGGTTACGGTTCGTCTTGATCCCTATCATGATCATCAGACCGGATATCGCTTCGAACTCAATGCCTCCGGGGTACAGCGAGATTTTCGGATTTATAACGACACCGAACTTGATTCTGAATGGGACGGCGTCTGGGAAGGTGCGGCCAAAATTCAACCGTGGGGCTGGTCGGCTGAAGTACGGATACCATATCATTGCCTCCGTTTTACAGAAAAGGAAATGCATACCTGGGGATGCAATGTCACCCGCTATATCTGTCGTAAAGCTGAATCTGATTGGTGGGCTTTTTCGCCTTCGACCGAGGGAGGACATGTCTCTCAGTTTGGGCATCTTACCGGAATCAGCGGAATCGTTCCGGCGCGACATCTGGAAGTCATGCCGTATGTTGTCAGCAGTTACGAAAATGAAATGAAAAGCAAAAGCAATCCTGACGGCCGCGACGACATGGAAAACGTCGGTTTCGACATCAAATACGGGCTCTCCTCCAATTTAACTCTTGACGCCACCATTAATCCCGATTTCGGGCAGGTGGAACTGGATGAACCGGTTCTCAACTTGTCGGCCTTTGAAACTCACTTTTCCGAGAAACGGCCTTTCTTCCTTGAAGGAGCCGGAAATTACAGCACCCCATTTATGCTCTTCTATTCCCGACGGATCGGTCGTTCGCCATCTAATGATGTCAAGGATGATCGCGATCATTACTTTACCGACTATCCCAAAGCGACCACCATTCTCGGCGCAGCCAAGTTATCCGGAAAGCTTTCCAACGGAACCACCTTCGGTTTCCTGAACGCCGTCACAGCAGAAGAAACGGCCGAATTTGTGCCGTTCAAGATCAATTATAATGTCGATCCGATCACCGGTGAAAATCTTGATGTCCGTGATACGACTTTTCACCCCGCCGGTGAAGGCATGGTTGAACCTGGCGCCGACTATTCGGTTATGCGTCTCAAACAGGATATTCTCTCCAACTCCAGTGTCGGAGTGCTTCTGACCAATGTCAGTCAGGATCAGCGCGACCCGGCCACCACCGGAGGTATAGACTGGCGGATAAATAATTCGAATAGCACTTTCACCTTTCGGGGACAATCGGTTTTCAGCCGGGTCGACAATGAGAATGTCGGATTCGGAATGACGGCCTCGATTGATAAGATGATTGGTAAACATATTCAAGGGTCAATCGGCGCCACGGTCAAAGACCCTCATCTTCATATCAATCGGCTGGGATATACCAGCCGTAACGATTCCCGCAGGAGTTTTATGTGGGTACAGTATAAAACACAAGATGATTGGTTCGTCTTTCGAAACACCTACCATAATCTCAATACTTATTGGGGATGGAATTACGACGGCACCAACATTGAAAAAGGCTGGAATTATAACACCCACTGGGAGTTTACCAACAACTGGACCCTCGGCTGGGGTTACGATGAAAGCCATGAAGAATATGGCGATATGGAAACTCGCGGAAGGGGGAATTGGAAAAACCCAGATAGCCGTGGATGGTGGGCGTCGTTCAATACCGATCAACGCAAAATGGTTTCCCTGAACCTTAATCCCGGCAGCGGCTCCAGCCGTAACGGGACTTGGTGGGCTCATTATACCGGGCTCGATTTTCGCCCTCAGAGCAATATGGAATACTCGATCGGGGCCAATGTTTATCGTAGTTTCGGAAGTACACGCTGGGTATCGAACGATCATGGCGACAATCCGATCTTTGCCGACCTGAGTCAGGATCGTTTGACGTTTCACCTTTCAGCCAGTATCATGATTCGCAAAAACCTGTCGTTTCAATTATCGGGACAGGGATACCTTACCGGGCTCGATTACGAGAATTCGCGTCCCTACCTGGGAGGCGGCAAGTATGGCGATCAGATGGATATCGGCGATCTCGACCAAAATTACTCGGCCCTCAACTCGTCCATGATCGTCCGCTGGGAATATCTACCCGGCAGTACTCTTTACTTTGTCTGGACCAGATCGCGTTCGGAGAGCGATGATTCGGTTAATAACCTTGATCTAAATCGCGATCTCGACCGCCTCTTTTCGGCCGGTTCCAGCAATGTCTGGCTGGTCAAGGCGAGTTATTGGTGGAATATTTAAACAGTCTCTTTTCTCTATCCTCTTCCTGATGCCAAAGGCCGCGATTTTCGCGGCCTTTATCTTTTCTGCGCCAGCGGTTGACTTTTTGGTTAATCCTTTTCATATTCGACCTTATACAATCTATATTAGGTCATGAAGCGGCATTTTGGGATACATGTATGAAAGGACCATGATGATGAGACCACAGGTCAGGTTTTTGGAAAATGATCTAATTGAGCAGATATTAGGCGAGGCGCGCGATATCCTCCAAAAACTCGGAGTTACCATTCACAACCCAGGTATCGTATCGATGTTGTCCGACAACGGCGCCATTGTTGGAGACGACGGGGAAACAATCCGGTTTACATCAGATTTGATCGACAAAGCCTTGAAATCGGTTCCCGCATCGTTCAAGCTCTACGACACCCTGGGCAAGGAAGCGGTCGATATGGCGGGATATAATGTTAATTTCACTCCCGGTTCGACCGCCCTGAATATCCTCGATCATGCTACCGGAGAGATGAGTCGACCGACAACCGCCGATTATATCAAACATGTCAGGATTGTCGAGCAGATGCCACATATCGCCTCACAGAGCACAGCGATGATTCCATCGGATGTTCCCGAAATGATTTCGGACAGTTATCGCCTTTATCTGAGTCTGCTTCATGGCACCAAACCGGTAGTAACCGGAGCATTTACCATTGAGGCTTTCGGTATTATGAAAGACCTTCAACTGGCGGTCCGCGGCAGCGAAAAGGAACTGGCAGCGAAACCCCTGACTGTTTTTTCCTGCTGTCCGACCTCTCCCTTGAAATGGAGCAGCGTTACCTCTCAAAACGTCATCGATTGCGCCCAACATATGATCCCGGTGGAATTCGTGGCGATGCCGCTGTCCGGGTTTATGGCCCCTATCACGCTGACCGGGACCCTGGTGCAACACACCGCCGAAACTTTGAGTGGTATTGTTATAAGCCAGTTCGCCAAACCGGGGGCGCCGATACTTTATGGGGGATCTCCGGCGGCATTCGATATCAGGTACGAAACGACCCCGATGGGCGCGGTGGAGACCGAGATGATCGATTGCGCTTATAATGAGATTGGGAAATATTTAAACATCCCGACTCAGGCTTATATCGGATTGAGCGATGCCAAACTTCTCGATGCCCAGGCTGGATTTGAAACTGCAATGGGAGCTACTCTGGCGGCACTGTCCGGGATAAATAACATTTCGGGACCGGGTATGCTTGATTTCGAAAGCTGTTTCAGCCTCGAAAAACTGGTACTTGATAATGAAATCTGCGGCATGACCAAACGGATGATAAAAGGTATCGAGCCGAAGGAGGATTTCCCCTCCCTGCCGCATTTCGAGGAGCTTTTAAGAGACAAACACCTGCTGATTTCAAAACATACACGTAAGTACTTGAAAGAGGAACACTATTTCCCCAGTCAGGTTATCGACCGGGCCAATCGTTCCCGTTGGCAGGAGGAAGGTGCCCTGACCCTGGGCGAACGCGCCCACAAAGAAGTCCGTCGGCTTTTGGAGGCATATCGACCTTCCGAAACCGATGATAATGCAAAACAAACCCTGACGAGATTAATGAGGGGTGAAGCTCGCAGGCACAAAATGAGAGAATTACCGGGTCAAAAACTATGAGTACACTGACAAACCTATCAGTATCCGACATCGTTCCTTCGCTTGATGCCGTTTTACAACTCCAGGGCATTCCGCCCGGAGCCGAGATTCAGTCCCGGGTCATAAATTCAGCCAAAAAAGCTTTGCAGCTTTTTACCGATCTGGCGGCGCCAAAGGCTATAGCGGCGCGAATCGAGCATGAGGAATTTGAATCGATTTTTCAGGGAATCGGTCTTAACAACAATCCGAATCCGATAGAAAACGTATTCCAGAAATCCCGATTCATGGCCATGTTTGCCGCTACCATCGGACCGGCTATCGGCCACAAGATCAAGGAGCTTTTTGCCGAAGGGGAATTTGCACTCGGCAGCCTCCTCGATTCGGCGGCTTCCAACGGCACCGACTTGATCTCACATTTCCTGGAAAACAGCGTAAAGGAAGATCTTATTCGTCACGGTAGGATCGATTCCGAAGCGGTAGTCATGGCCTATAGCCCTGGATATTGCGGCTGGCATGTCAGTGCCCAGAAGAAATTGTTCGAATTTCTCCGACCGGAAAAAATCGGGATCACACTTCGGGACAGTTTTCTGATGGAGCCACTCAAATCGATATCGGGTGTGCTACTGGCTGGTCCCCGGAATATTCATATATATGATGATTCTTTTCCGTGCTGCGCCGAATGTAAATCGCACACCTGCCGTGACCGGATCAGCGCGCTGGAAATGGATTAAGCCCATTATTGAGGGGAGAATATAAATATGGATTTGCTAAAACAGATTTCTGAGAGTTTGCAACAGGGCGATGATGAAAAGACAGCCAAATTCACCGGGAGGGCGATCGATGAGAAAATCCCGACTCAGCAAATTCTGGACGACGGCCTGATTGCCGGAATGACGGTCGTCGGCAATAAATTCAAAGCGCACGATATATTTCTTCCCGATGTTCTCATGGCGGCTCGTGCAATGTACGCCGGAATGGACCTTCTAAAACCGCTGATGATCAAAGAGAATATTCCGATTCGCGGTAAGGTTGTGATCGGGACGGTTCAGGGAGATTTGCACGATATCGGGAAGAACTTGGTCGGTATCATGTTGAAAGGGGCAGGTTTTGAAGTTATCGACCTGGGCAACGACGTCTCCCCGGCCAAATTCGTAGACACCGCCGTCGCTGAAAACGCTAATGTGATCGGATTGTCGGCGCTGTTGACGACTACCATGCCGATTATGCAACAGGTCGTCGACCTGGTAAAACAGCGAGGGCTGGCCGATAATATTAGTGTGGTTATCGGTGGCGCTCCGGTGACCGAACAATATGCCAGGGACATCGGGGCCAGTGCTTATAGCTTCGACGGTATCAATGCCATTGACTGCGTCGATAAACTTATAACTGGGGCCTGATATGGAAAACTTATTAAGCCGCCTGAGGTGCGGAGATATAATTTTGGCCGATGGCGCTATGGGAACCATGCTTTTTAAGAACGGCCTTAAACCCAATGAATGCCCCGAGACTTTCAATCTATCCCGGCCCGAAGTGCTGGAGGAAATCGCAACGGCCTATTTGACGGCAGGAGCCGAAATTATCCAGACTAACACATTCGGCGGTTCACCTCTGAAACTTCAGCGATATTCGCTGGATCACAAGACTGAAGAAATCAACCGTCGGGCGGTCGAAGTAGTACGCGGCGTGGTCGGCGACAAGGCTTATGTTTCCGGTTCCGTAGGACCCAGCAGCAGGATACTTATCCCCTATGGCGATACCGCCCCCGAACAGATTTATGAAAGCGCCTTGAGGCAGGTTCGGGCCCTTATCGACGCCGGGGTCGATATTATATGTATCGAAACCATGACCGACATCAGCGAGGCGGTATTGAATGTGAAAGCTACCCGGACGGTTTCGGGGACGATTCCGATTATGGCGACCATGACATTCGACCGGACACCAAAAGGGTTTTTTACCATTATGGGCGTTACAATCGAAAAGGCGGCTGAGGAATTGCATAAAGCGGGAGCCAATATTATAGGGTCCAATTGCGGACATGGTATCGAAATGATGACAAAAATTGCCCGCGAATTTAAAACTCACAGTAAGGTGCCGATTATTATCCAATCCAATGCCGGCCTTCCGGAAATAGTTGATGGCGAACCGGTTTATATGGAAACTCCCCAGATGATGGCGACCAGGGCGCGTGAATTGGTTGACGTCGGAGTCTCCATCATCGGCGGATGCTGTGGAACGACACCGGAGCATATCAGCGCCATTCGACAGATGATAGATTCCATTCCAATGGGGCAGTAACCGGCAGGGGCCGGGCTTTGGCTGTCGCGCAGGCAGGGGGCAGCAGCCCCTTTATGGCTGTCGCGCGGATGGATGCAATCACGTAAATCGAAACCTCCCTTGTATGTCAATTCATGTAAATGCACGGCAATCACGAAACGCTAATCATGAAAAGCCATTTTGTACCCCTTTTTGACCCCTTTTGTGCTCTAAAATGGCTTAAAATTGGCTTAAAATGGCTTAGATTGGGATAGGCAAAAACAGTAAATCGTTGCCGTTCAACGATAACTTGGCTTTGTTTCGTCATTTTTGCATGTTTGCCGGGTTTGTCCTCATTTGGGATCATATTTGGACTGGTTCTCTGGGTGATTTGTTTCATATATATACCTTTCGCGTTCATGTTCACATAATATGGCGGCCTAGGGATTAACAGCGATTCTATGTTGATTTTGCGGGCAGGGCACTTTTGGGGCTAATGCGAGGATGATCTAAAGTTGGGTTTGCAAACCGCGATTAGAGATCGGCAATCCATCCCGGACCAAGGGGCTTGTTGAAAAACACCTGTTTTTGGGTTACTTATTAGGCATCTATCAGACTTG
>DAOUTW010000096.1 GCA_030668485.1 Candidatus Zixiibacteriota bacterium | reverse complement strand
TCTCGGAAAAGCTGAAACTCGTTGATCTTCTTTGCCGGCGGAGGTTTCAGGATATCGGAAACTTCTCCGGGCGAAAGAAACTGGGCTATTTTCCTGGAATATTTGATCTTGGGAATCTCAAATAGAAACTCCTTCGGTCCTTTTTTTTCAATCAGGAATTTCTGGAAGGTCGCCAGCGCCGATAGAAACCGGGCAATTGACCTGTTGTCTATCTTTAGGTCATGCAGTTCGCCCAGAAACGATCGCAAAATAATTTTATTGGCCTGCTCCGAGGCCCCCTCCGGAAAACGTTGCTGCTTGAGGAAATCGGAAAATCGCGTCAGATCTCGCCGATAGCCGGCTACACTATTCTCCGAGTAACGGCCGCTTTTCTGCAGAAAATCCAGAAAAGCCTCGATATGCTGCCTGTAAGCTTTCACAAAACACAATCTACCATAGCATTATTGCCGGGTCAATCATTTTTCGGAATTTGTGAAATTATCGATAGTTAGAAAACTATTGTCAAAAAGGCATTTAGAAGTATATTAATATCAAATACCTGTCGTGTCGGCACATTCATACCGCAGGATAATCAAATTGTTTTGGGGAAGGCCACGGAATGTTTAGATCATTGCGATTAATCAACACCTTTTTTATTGTCTGCTTTCTATCGGCGTCAATGCTTCCATCGGTAGCGAATAATCAGGACAATCGGTCTGTCGCGCCATATGAAAACCACTCGCTGATGATAGTCCAACCGCCGGAGGGCGAGCGGTTTATCGAATTTCAGCAGGAACATTTCGATATTGTCGAGGCAATCGACGACGGTCGGGTGCGTATCGTCGCTACGGCTCGTGATCGGGAAATCCTCGAGACTCGGTATGGCGCCAAGGTTGAAATCGACAATATTGAGGAATATTACCGCAGTGAGGTGTCGCGAGGAGCAAAAAATGGCGGATTTCCCACTTATGGAGACATCGAGGTTCCTCTATTGTTTGCATCGTTCGATGAGAAGGTGCGTGTCGACACCATCGGATATACACTGGAAGGGCGTGTCATCTGGGCAGTAAAGATTTCGGATAATGTCGAGATCGACGAAGATGAACCGGAGATTATGTTTAATGCCATGATCCATGCCCGTGAGCCGATTGGGCTATCGATATGCATGGACCTGATAGATTCCCTCTATATGAACTACGATATTGATCCCGATATTCAGGCCTTGGTCGATGGCGCCGAAATTTGGATTATTCCGGTTCTTAATCCGGACGGCTATGTTTACAATGAAGTAAACAATCCCGATGGCGGCGGTATGTGGCGAAAAAATCGACGGGATAACGGTGACGGGAGTTTTGGCGTCGACTTGAACCGCAATTTCGGATTCAACTGGGGCCTTGACGATATCGGGTCGTCGCCAGTCGGTGAAGACGAGACATATCGCGGCACCGGGCCGTTTTCTGAGCCGGAGATGCAGGTCTTTCATGATTTTATGCTCTCACATGATTTTGCGGTCATCTGTAATTATCATTCCTATGGCAATATTTACGTCAAACCGTGGGGTTTCAATCGTTATCTGCCGGTTCCGGATAAATCGATTTATCAGGAAGGTCTCGACAGCTTGTACAATTTCAACGGATATCCTGAAAACCCCAGCATGTATTCTACAAATGGCGGTGCCTACGATTACCAATATGGGGAGCATTTCGAGAAAAAGAAATCGTTCGGGTATTTGCCCGAAGTCGGCTACTGGTTCTGGCCTAATTCTTCAGATATCTACGGGCTGGTAGTGGAAAATCGCCAGGCCAATTTCTTCTTTATCCGCGAGGCAATGCGGTTGTGGCAGCAACCGACACGGGCTATCGGGACGACCTTTACCCATTTTGATACCCTCTTTATCGGCCCGACCTGTGCCAGCGATTTTATCATTCCTGCAACCTTCTATAATGTCGCAGAAGATTTTGCGATCGATGTCTCGGTCGATTTCATCGATGATATGCCGCTCAGCGGATGGTTCCAGATCGCGACTTCGCAGCATTTACTGAATTATGGAGATTCGGTGCAAGTTGGGCTGGAATTCGACCCCTTGGCAGTGGGATCGTTGCCCCCCGGACAATACTCATATGAAGGCTTTGTGCGATTGATTGCCGTGAACACCAGTATACCCTCCCTGGTCGATACACTCAAGTTCCCCGTGTACATGAATTTCGAGATCAGTGATCAGGATGAAGACGGCCTGGAGGATTACTGCGACAATTGTCCATACGATTCTAATCCCAGTCAGATCGATATCGATGAGGACGGAGCCGGCGATGTCTGCGATAACTGTATCGAGGTTTACAATCCGGATCAGGATGATGCCGATGAAGATAGTAACGGCAACCTTTGTGATATATGCCCCGGGTTTGACGATTATGCCGACACCGACGAGGATGCCATACCGGACGGTTGCGACAATTGCCCATTGACGTTTAATCCCAGCCAGAGCGATGAGGACGAAAATGGCGTCGGTGATGCCTGCGATTATGTTTGTGGCGACGGCAATGGTGATGGCGCTCCCAATATCGGAGATGCCGTATTCGTCATCGCATACGTATTCACCGGCGGCCCGGCTCCGGATCCCCTGATAGCTGGTGACAGCAACTGTGATGAAGCATGTAATGTGGCCGACGCCGTATATCTGATAAACTACGTCTTCAAAGGTGGTGCAGCGCCCTGTGACGGCTGTTGATAAAGAGATTATATATCGGATAATAATTGTCCTTTAAATACATCCGGCAAAGGAAAATAAATTCACCTTCAAGGGATAAATTCCTTGCATAAATCGCCGGTATGGCACTATATTCATGATACATACTTACGAAGCAACTCGTTCGGGCTCGTCGATTGACTTCCTCGATCCTGACATCTGGCATTGGAACGAGTTAATTAGCAAAAGCGGGTAACGGCAACAAAAGAGCACAATAGTCGAAAACAGGCCCGTTCGGGTTACGGGACTTAAGGATATTGGGAAGCTTGTAACGGCATTTGCCACGGATAATCATGCACGGCAAACGGTTCCGTTTGTCGAAAAGGTTATCCCCAGACGGAGCGCGTCGAGGCATCCAAAGGAAACGACCAAGGCGCTCCAGTAAAATAGTGCCCCGTTAGATGGGCATCAATTGCACTACCAAGGGGAAGGAGAATCTGTGAGTGCGGTTGTAATTCTTCCGGAGAGACCGGTCCGCTGTGCGGATTGGCCTTTTTTTATTCCGGAAGGGTGGCGATTCTCACAGTCCAATCCTACCGCAAGACGGTGATCCAGTTCAATCACCAATCCGCCGCCGGCATAAGGCATCAACCTTGAGGTAATTATGCCGGCGGTGGGATATTGAAGTAGGGGGAAGTAGCGTGTGAATTCAGCGGGGGGCTGGCTCACACGACCCGTGCGCGGCAGGCATCGAAATCTGCCGCGTACTTTTTTATGTTCAATTGTGATTGACAATTTATTCGTACTTAAGTAATATGGTGTAGCTTATTTGACGAAATCATTGGAATTTTTGATTGTAGGAATTAGTATGAGCCAATCCTTGCCGAGAATTTTATGGAAATACATGGCCTGTGACAAAGGATATCACAAACCTCTGTTGTCTAATAATGAAATGCATTTTTCTTCGGCAAAGGAATTTAATGATCCATTTGATTGCGCAATCCCAATTAGATATGATAAAGCTGATCTAAATTTTTATGAATGGGCATGTCGCCATCTTTATAATATGAGCCACGATAAAGCAAGTATTATTGCGGAAACTATGATTAATGTGGCAAAAGTTGGCGAAAATAGTGGCCCTATATTAGATCAGCTGCAGGAGAAGGTTTATGACGAGCTTGCGATATCTTCACTTTCGGCAATTAATAATGATCTTTTAATGTGGTCTCATTATGGGGTAAAGCACCAGGGAATTTGTGTAGGATTCAATTCGCAGCGTCTTGTTGATTATATAAAAAGACTGCGGGAAAATGATTCAACCCGATTATCTCTTGCAGAAGTAGGATATCCAGATGAATACCCCCAATTAATTCCGACACCCAATAATCATGACAGTCTGTTCGTATCGAGGTTCCATATTAAAGCTCCCCAATGGTCCTACGAAAAGGAATGGAGATTAATTCTTATTCGCGATAATAATACTAGACTAATACTTGATAGTGGAATAATTGACCATGTTATTCTTGGTTTAAATATTAATGATGAGAATGAAAAAGAAATCAAACAAATATTGAGGGAAAATTCTTATCGAGTAAATTTATATAAAGCCAAACGCGTCCCCAACAAATTTGGGATAGATGTATCGTCTAAGATAGAATATTAGAGTCATTAATCCGCTTCGGTGCCCCAGGTCTTTATGGATTGAGACCGGGTCATTGCGAGGAACGCAATTTGCCGACAGGCGAATTGAGTGACGAAGCAATCTTTGGTATGGATCAATGACCAAACAATACTATGTGTACATATTGACCAATTATACCCATCAATCCTTATATGTCGGCGTTACCAATGATCTGAAACGGCGTGTATATGAACATAAGGACGGTACTGGAAGCGCCTTTACCCGGAAATATAATATCAATCAATTGGTTTACTATGAGGTCTTTGAGGATATCTACGAAGCCATAAAACGGGAAAAGCGAATCAAGAGCGGCTCTCGCTGGCGAAAGATGCGATTGATAGACGACAAGAATCCGGAATGGATTGATTTGTATGATCAAATTTGATTGACAATTGGCACATTGATATTTTTGCTTGTCCAGATTGCCAGGTAGTATCGTCTACAGATTGCTTCGTCATTCGGACCGCGTTCCTCGCGCTCCTCATTCCTCGCAATGACCCTGCAGACACCCGGAATTTGGTTATCGCGAGGATAACCGGAGTATAATTGATGACCCAGATTTGAAAACCTGGCACACCCTCACTATTTAAATTTAACCTACAAAAAAAAGCCCATCCGCCAGATCGCGAATGGGCTTGAATATCTATTCTGTTAGACTAAGAATCTATCCCGACACCGATTGATCAGCCGTTTTCTGATCCTGTTCTTCAGCCGCTTCGGGATATGATACCGTCTTGCATTCGGGGCAATACAAATGATCGCCCTTGGCTTTGGTCGTCTTCTCGACAATGTAGTCGTGACCGCAGGCTTTGCATTTCTCATTGACCGGTTTATTCCATGACACGAAATCGCATTTGGGATACTTGCTGCATCCAAAAAACGTCCGTCCCCGTTTGCTTTTGCGCTCCACGACATTGCCGTCGCAGCCATCCTTGGGACAGGATACTCCGGTGGAGATTGCTTTAGTATTTTTGCATGTCGGGTAATTGGAGCATCCGAGGAATTTTCCGAATCGCCCGGTTTTTACCAGCATGGAGCCGCCGCATTTTTCGCAGGTCTCCCCGCTGTCGACAACTTCATCTTCACCGTTGATCGGCCTGGTGCTCTTGCATTCGGGATAACCGCTACAGGCCAGGAAACGACCGTTGCGACCCCATTTGATGACCATCGGCAAGCCGCATTTATCGCAGGTTTCGTCGGTCTTCTCGGTCATCGATTCTTTGATGGCCGCTTCTTTCCCCTTTAGGGAAACCATAGTCTTTTCGAACGGCTGATAAAATTCGTCGAGGACCTTGGTCCACTCTATCTTGCCCTCTTCGATATCATCCAGTTCCTCTTCCATACCGGCCGTGAATGACACCTCGAAAAGCTTTTCAAAATGCTCGGTCAGAATTTTGGTAACGGCAAAACCGAGTTCGGTCGGAATCAGGCGCCGTTCCACGAGATCGACATACTTGCGCGATTTGAGGGTATATATAATCTGGGCGTAGGTGGAGGGTCGTCCGATACCGTTCGACTCCAGTTCCTTGACCAGTGACGCCTCGGAGAATCGCGGCGGTGGTTTGGTGAAATGCTGACTGGGATCGAATTTGGTGGTCTTAACCTCTTCCCCCTCTTTCAGAGGTGGGATTTCGCCTTTTTCCTTACCGTTGTTATTGCCGTTGCCGTTGGCCGAGCTTTCTTTGTACAATCTGAGGTAGCCGTCGAATTTCAAATTGAGTGAGCTGGCGCGGAATAAGTACTGATCACCGGTGATATCAACCGAAACCGTATCATAAACGGCGGGGTTCATCTGCGAGGCG
This sequence comes from Candidatus Zixiibacteriota bacterium, assembly GCA_030668485.1. Taxonomy (GTDB): domain Bacteria; phylum Zixibacteria; class MSB-5A5; order GN15; family JAAZOE01; genus DAOUTW01. Next base: position 4,956 of record DAOUTW010000096.1, on the reverse strand, counting down.
ACGAACCGATCCCAGATCAGGGTGTAGAGCCGGAGTTGATCGCGGGTCAGCGATTTACTGAGGGCGTCGGGACTAAATTTCATATATGTCGGCCGGATCGCTTCATGGGCATCCTGCGCCGATTTCTTGGTCTTGAACATCCGTGGTGAGGAAGGAAGATATTCCTCGCCAAATGACTTTTTGATAAACTCGCGAGCGTCATTGATAGCTTCCGGTTCGATACGGACCGAATCGGTACGCATATAGGTAATCAATCCTACCGGGCCATCTTCGCCTTTTAATTCAATCCCTTCATAAAGGGCCTGGGCGACACGCATGGTTTTTTGAGGAGCAAAATTCAGCTTGGTGGCCGCTTCCTGCTGAATCGTCGACGTGATAAACGGCGGCAGGGGATTACGTTTTTTGGTTCCGATTTTGATCTCGGAAACATTGAAGGTCTTCTGATTGAGTTCTTCGAGAGTTTTATCGGTCGTCTTTTGATCGGGAAGTTCCGGATTTTTGCCGTCGATTTTGGCCAGTTTGGCCAGGAATTTCTGACCCTTCTGATTGGCAAATTCGGCTTCGATCTCCCAGTATTCCCGGGGCTTGAAATCGCGCACTTCCTTTTCACGCTCGCAGATTATCCGTAAGGCGACGGTCTGTACTCGACCGGCGGATAATCCCCGCGCCACAGTTTTCCATAAGAAGGGAGAAACCTTGTAACCGACAAGACGATCAAGTACCCGGCGAGCCTGCTGGGCATTAACCAGATCGACATTGATATCGCGAGCATGTTCAAATGCCTCGGTCACGGCCTTTTTGGTGATGGCATTGAATGCGATCCGCCGGAGGGTTCCTGTTATGCGGGAACGTTTGAAGCTGTTGGCCACATGCCAGGCAATCGCTTCCCCTTCACGATCGGGGTCGGGGGCAAGATAGATATTTTCGGCTTTGCGGGCGGCTGCTCGCAATTCCTTGATGACCTTGTCTTTGCCGTCGATTACAACATATTCGGGATCAAAATTATTATCCACGTCGACACCAATCCGCGACTTGGGCAGATCGATAATATGGCCGACCGTGGCCATCACGTCAAAATCCCGGCCTAGAAATTTCTTGAGCGTTTTTGACTTGGCCGGAGACTCAACTATCAGCAGATTCTTCGCCATTTTTCTCCGTTTTGTATCGGACTCTGCCTTCGATGCAATCCTCGAGGGCAATGGCCGTCACTTTGCGGCCGTCGATTTCGATTACTTCGGCGTTCTCTTTGGTCAGGATACTTAATTTGGCCAAACGAATCGCATTGAGTTGACGGGAACGCCGTGAGGCCATGATAACCGCCTCATACCGATTCCTCGCGATGACGTCTAGCTCGTCGAGAGGTATAAATCCCATGCTATCCTCCTGTTAACCTGTGGTCGTTACGCTTACTTATAAACCGAGTAAGCCTTTGATTTGTTCCGACCGAAATGGGTTACGCCGACTGTCCATGATTTAATCATATGGTCGGCAGCAGCAGCCGCTTCATTAATATCTTTGTTGATAATAATGTAGTCGAAGCGGTTATGCTGTTCCATTTCGGCGATGGCGTTGTTCAGGCGAACATCAAGCTGGGCTTTGGTTTCGGTACCACGGCGCTTGAGCCGCCTTTTAAGTTCCGCCTTTGACGGGGGTAAAATGAAAATTGAGAGGGACTGGGGATATTTTTTCTTGATACTGGCCGCCCCTTTAACATCGACATCCAGCAGGATGACTCCCCCCTTGTTCACTACTTTATCCAGCGGGCCGCAGGGTGTACCGTAATAATGAAGATGAACCCGGGCCGATTCGGCAAAAAATCCCTGACGGCGCAAACCGATAAATTCTGGCCGGTCGACAAAGATGTATTCCCGTCCGTTTTTCTCGCCTTTACGTTTCTGGCGGGTAGTGCAGGAAACCGAAAATTTCCATTGTTTGTTCTTGCGCAACAATTTATGGCAAATCGTGGTTTTCCCTCCACCTGAGGGAGAGGATATGATTATGACCTTGCCTTTACCTTTGGAACTCTGCACAATTAGGTCCTATTCGATGTTCTGAACTTGTTCCCGAAGTTTTTCGATTTCTTCTTTGAGCGCTATGGCGTGAGCCGAAGTCTGACTTTCGATCGACTTGGAACCGATCGTATTCGCCTCACGACCCATTTCCTGAAGAATAAAATTCAATCTCTTGCCGGCATCGCCCGCTTTATCCAGCGTCGTCTTAAATAAATCGATATGAGACCGAAGCCTGGTACATTCTTCTGAGATATCGGACCGGTCGGCATAGACGGTGACTTCTTCCGCCAATCGCTGGGGGTCCAATTCAACACCATTTCCGAAATCCTTGATCCGTTTCTGCAATCGTTTGCGATAAGCGACAACATTCTTGGGCGACTGCTTTTCAATTGTCACGATTAACTTGCGAGCCACCAACAACTTGCCCTTCATGTCGTCTCTGAGATTGCGGCCTTCGTCGGCCCTCATCTTTCGCAGATCGTTCACGGCTTTGATAACCAGTTTCTTGAGATCGGGCCAGAGCCGGTTTTCGTCCAGGCCTTTTTCGGGATTAACCAATAATTCCGGATGGGCCACCACCTGACTCAATTCAATTTCGCCGGGAAGTCCGAGTTTTTTCTTGAGTTTCTTCAATTGGCGATAATAAGATGCGGCCATATCGAGGTCGATTGCCCCGGCGCCCGCTCTCGCAGCAGATTCTTCGAGCATAACCGTAATAGTGACCTTGCCCCGGGAAAGTTTTGCCGACAATGTTTCTTTGATCTTATTTTCCACTCCGGCAAGAACACGCGGCATGCGAAAAACACACTCCAGATAACGGCTGTTGACTGACGAAAGCTCTATCTGTAGACTGAAATCCTTCTTGCGCACCTCAGCCCTGCCGAACCCGGTCATTGAATTCATATCATATCCCGACGTTTAAGATATTAAGTAAGTGAATATATAGTCGAGGAACGTTTTGTCAAACGCTTTTATCGGGCAAAACCGGATAGGAGACGTTTTTTAACCGGCTACGCCCCTGATTCGGACTCGCCATTTTGAGCATCGGGCCGGCTGCCGTCTGTTTAACCGAGGGAGTGATCAGGGTAGCCATCTGATCGGTAATTTCCAGAATACGCCGGGCGGAGCTTTCGATCATTCTTAGTTTACTGATTATACCGTCGTCGGCCGCAGCCTGATCACTTAGAAGAAGTTCGATGTTTCCGAGGATAGCCATCAGGGGATTGTTGACTTCGTGATTGAGTGTTGAGGCCATCGCGGTTATCACTTCAAGCTTTTCTGCATCGTGAGCTTTTGTCTCGAGACGCCGATTTTTTAAGATCAATTGCTGCTTCTGATACGCCTGTTTGATAACTCGGGGAATGGTGGAACCGTAATCGCCGCTTTTGGTAATATAATCGGTCGCACCCGATTTCATCGCCTCAACGGCGGTCTGTTCCGAACCGACACCGGTTATGAGAATAATAGGAATATCGGCATCCTCGGCCCTGATAAGCGACAACAGTTGCAACCCATCCATATCCGGTAAATTGAAATCGAGGGCGATCATATCGTGATCGGAGTTTTTGCGAGCGGCCAGAAACGATTTTCCGGTTTCATAAATCGATATTGAGAAATCGGGATACCGCTCTCTGATCGCCTGCTGGAACAGCATCGCATGGAAACGGTTATCTTCCACAAGGGAGATTTTCATCTTCGTTCTCAAACCGCTACCCTTCCATTCGGGGCGGCAGGAGAAAAGAAATGGTGGCGCCGTGCTTATTTGTATTATCGAGCCAGATCTTGCCTCCCCAGGAAGTGATTATGTCGGAGGCTATGGTCAATCCCATACCGGTTCCCGGCAGCGAGACCGCCTCGGGAGCCCGGAAAAACGGGGCAAATATCTTCTGTTTGTAATCGTCATCGATTCCGGGTCCATTGTCCAAAATCGAAAATTGGTGCCACCCGTCAACCAGATCATAATTGATTCTAATGGCCGGCCGATTGGAGGAGGCGGAATATTTGAAGGCATTGTCGAGGATATTCCGGAAAAGTTGAACCAGTTTCCGCCTTGGTGCGGTTATCTCCGGCAGGTTTTCCGGAATTCTGACTTGATGATCCAAATTAGGGTAGATCGCCTGGAGATATTCTACCTGCTCAGCGAGCAATTTTTTGACATATAATTTATCAGGAGATTCCTTGGTCACCCAATTTTGAGACATCTCGTTTAGGCCTTCGATCATTTTGCGCAGGATTCGGCCATTTTCGACGATACAGTCGACGGCAAAGCGGCCATCATTGTCAAGCTCGTCGATGTAATTGGCCTGCAATCTCTTGGCAAACGCCTCAATAGTGATGAGGGGGGCCCGGATATCATGAGCCACCGACAGGATCAGCTTGGTGCCGGAACGATTCTGAGAATATGCCTCGGCCGCGCGATCACTATATGGTATCAGACAATAAACAAAGAATTTTGTGTCGGCAATACTGATCGGGCCGGCCATAACGGTAAACGGCTGCTCATAACCATTGATTTTGAGACAATCAACCGTAAACTGGTTATCTTTCATAGCCTGAGCAAAGGGTGAACGGTCAAACGGCATCGACTGACGCTGCAGGTCGAAAATATCGAGATGCTTATATAGATCCCTGAAATTGCTTTCCCCCATGCTATCTTCAGGGATATTTACCGCTTGCGCAAAACAGGCATTATTGTAAACCATGTCGCAATTTTCATTGACTACCATGACCCCAAGTTTCAAGGCATCGCCTGCTTGCCCGAGGGTGGCAAATTGGGATCCGGGCGATGAGACCTGTCCGAGCGACTGGAAATAATTATTCCAAACTTGTGAAAACAGGCGTATATCATCGAGTCGACTGGGCGGCGGCTGATAATCGACCGGGCTATGAAGCCAGATCAGAAGTGTTTTGCCCTGGTAAAAGCGCAATGGCAATACCGCTTCGG
>DAOUTW010000021.1 GCA_030668485.1 Candidatus Zixiibacteriota bacterium | reverse complement strand
CCTGAATCCTGTTGCCCATGAAGTTCTATACAGTTATGAACAGACACCAGGCTTCAGGATCTTTCGGCGGTATTATACCGCCTCAAGGCTCATTCATCCACGGCTAAAGCCGTGGTGTTCTGTCTGCGACCGCATAAAAAAGCCCACCGCTTCACACGGTGGGCTTATTTTTTAAGGAAAACAGGTGCTATTAGATATCAAATCCGCCGCCGGTATAGGCATCCCAGTGTTCCGGGCAGACATTGATATTGTACTGTGCCCCCCAGGCTTCCATACCATCTTCGGCATGGTTGGCGACATCTTCACCATAGGTGTAAATTCCGCCGCCTTCGAGGAAGAAGTACGTCCAGGCGCCATGCTCCAGATCGGGAGCATCCCAGGAGAAGCAGTTGGTCGAGGCGAGAGCCATCAAGGTCCCGCTCTGGACATCAAAGAAGAAATCACCGAGGACACAGGCATCCATGGCAATCAATTTCTTGGAACAGTTAACGCTATTGAAATAGGACATCACATAAGCGTGAGTGACATAATATAAATCTGACGAAATCAAGGCCGAGCCGTCTCTGCGAGCGCTGCCGGCGTGCCCGGAATAATTGAAGCAGATTTCATCGCCCGGTCCCGCATTGGCAATCAGCCACTCAAGTCCGGCCGTGATGTTGGCGGCCGTGGCATCAAGGTCAAGGTCCATCCGGCACGTAAATCCCTGACTTTCCAAATAAGCATTCATCCCAATGGCGTCGTCATCAGCGTATTGCAAATCGTTAGCCGTCCCCTCATAATCGGAAATACCGACAATGTAGGCATACTTATTGGCTGGATTGGGATTGGGGTCGGGGCCGTAAGTATCTGCCGGCGGGGTTGGGGGTCTTTTCTCAAGGACAACGGCCGATTCGGTTGCCAGTGTGAACTGATCAACAACCGCATCGGGGCGGGTTTCGATAAACTCAGGTCTTTGCACCAGCGTAATTGCCGGAGCCTGGTCTGGATTGGTTACATCTGGAGAGTCGCTACAACCGACCATCAGTGCAACTGTGAGGCCTAAGGCCAGCATGAGCAAGAGTTTTTTCATCCGTTCCTCCTCTTAGGATTATGGTTTGATCAATCCCAAATTGTCTTAAATGTGGAATTGATACTTGTCAAAACCTCTTGTTCACGCATGGAAGATGCCTATGAGTTCTTTCATAATAGGCTCTGGAAAGAACTAATACAAGTATTTTTTTTAATTTTCTAAATATTTAACGGACAAAATTAGTATTTATTAGCAATAGGACAGAGTCTGATATGGTGTGAAAAAATCGATCACTGGCCCGCACAATGTTCTGTGCGGTTAATGATCTCGTTTTGCAAATCGATGCCAAGATCGACAAAGTAATCACTATAGCCGGCCACACGGACGATCAGATCGCGGTATTTTTCCGGATTCTTCTGAGCTTTGCGCAGCGTCTCAGCATTTACCACATTAAACTGAATATGATGCCCGTCCATTTTGAAGTATGAGCGCACCAGGTGCATCACCTTGGTCATGCCATCCCGATCTTCCATCAATTGCGGGGTAAACTTCTGATTCAGCAAAGTTCCCCCGGTCCTCAGATGATCAATCTTGGATGCCGATTTCAAAACCGCCGTAGGACCATTGCGGTCCGCACCCTGAACCGGTGACACCCCTTCAGATAACGGTACACCGGCATGGCGACCATCCGGTGTCGCTCCGATGACGCTGCCGAAATAAACATGGCTGGTCGTTGGCAATAAATTGATACGGAAGTGACCGCCTTTGGTATTCGGCCGGCCGTCGACACTCTTGAAATAACTCTCAAAAATGCGCTGCATAATGCCATCGGCATAATCATCGTCGTTGCCGTATTTCGGAGTTTCTTCCAGCAGGCGTTCGTTCAAGGCCTCATGCCCGACGAAATCTGATTTCAGGGCCTCGAGAAGTTCACCCATAGATAAATGCTTCTTATCATATACATGATACCGAATAGCTGTCAATGAATCGGTTATGGTCCCCAGTCCGACTCCCTGAATATATGAGGTATTGTACCGGGCTCCCCCGTCATTATAGTCGCGACCGTTGGCGATACAATCGTCAATCAAAATCGATAAAAACGGCGCCGGCAGAATCTCCGCCCACAACCTTTCGATGATGCAATTGCCTCTGATCTTGATATCGATAAAATGCTCGAGTTGTCTATCGAAGGCATTATAGAGATCGTCGAAGGAATTAAATTCATCCGGATCGCCGCTTGCGATCCCGATCTTTTTCCCTGATCGGGGATCGATGCCATTATGCAAAGTTATTTCCAGCACCTTGGTGAGGTTGAAATAACCGGTCAGAATATAGCTCTCCTTGCCGAACGCGCCGGTTTCGACACAACCGCTGGCGCCGCCGTTGCGAGCATCCTGGATTGACTTTCCCTGCCGTAGCAACTCCTGCACAATCGCCTCGGTATTAAACAGCGACGGCTGCCCATAACCGGTTTTTATTATTTCCAAAGCCCGCATGATTAGGCGGTCCGGATTTTTTCGGCTGATCTGAACCATCGAACTCGGCTGAAGCAGGCGCATCTCCTGAATAACATCCAAAATCAAATATGTCAGTTCATTGACCGCGTCATTTCCGTTTTCGGTGACACCACCTAGGTTAATCAGGCAGAAATCGGTATAGGTGTTGCTTTCCTGAGCCGTCACGCCGACCTTTGGCGGCGCCGGCTGATTGTTGAACTTGATCCAGAAAGCCTGCAACAACTCCCGCGCCTTCTCCTCGGTTAGCTTCCCCGATTCAATATCTTGCTTATAGGACCGGTAAAAATGCTGGTCGAGGCGGCCGGGGTTGAATGAATCCCAGGTATTGAGCTCCGTTATCACTCCCAGATGCACAAACCAATAATACTGAAGCGCCTCATGGAATGACTCGGGGGCATTAGACGGCACCCGCCGGCAGATTTGTGCCATTTCCTCCAATTCAAGGCGACGCTCGCCATCGCTTTCCCTGTCTGCCATCTCCTTCAGTTTGTCGGCATGCCGTTCTGCGTAATCTATGATGGCGTCGGCTGCTATCGCCATTGCTTTCAATTGCTCGCGTTTTTTTATCTCATCCGGATCCTTATCGGAAGCGATGTTTTCAATACTCTTCTCTATGTCGGCTTTGAAATCGAGAAAACCTCGGGAGTAAATCTTATCGTCCAGAACGGTATGCCCAGGAGCTCGCTGTTCCTGAAATTCGGTAAAAATACCGGCCCGGTATGCATCGATCCATTCCTGATCGACATTTTCGAAAATCCGGTCGCGGATCGACCGTCCCGACCAGAATGGAATGATTTCCTTCTCCTGAATTCTGGCGGATTCGGCATCGACCCTGAATGGAATTTTCTCCCGCGAATCGAGAATATCGAAATCTTTGAGGGTGTGAGTGCATATATCTGGATAAGTCGGAGTTGCCTTTGGGGCCGGACCGCGTTCCCCGACAATCAACTCACCGTCATTTATACAAATCGCCTTTTTGCTCATTACATATGCAAAAGCCATCGCCCGGGAAACCGGCGTGGAGACCCTTTCGAAAGAATCGCCGGAGTAAAACTCGGTCATCAGGGCGGCCCGTTCCAGGGACAAGGATGGAACGGCAGCAAGGCTCTGTTCGCGCAGTTTCTTAATTCGTACATTCATTCCGGTTATCCTCCGACTTTTACCCGGTATCCGCGATTTGCAAACCGACGGGTAACCGCATCAAGATCATTCCCTGTACCCGAAGAAATACGTCCTAAACGACTATTCAGGCTAAACCTTTCCAGCTTATCTTCAGCCAGCCTGTTATATGGCAAAAGACTGACATCCCGGATCCCCGGAAGCGGTTCAATAAATTCTAGAATAGCCTCAAGGTTCTCATGCGTATCGGTAATCCCCGGTATCATCGGCAGACGGAGATTGATTTTATTACCCCGGACAGCCAGCATCTTTAAATTATCCAGAATCTGCTCATTCGACACTCCGGTATACTTGATATGCTGGTGGTCATCCATGTTTTTCAAATCATACAGGAACAGATCGACCAAATCGTATATTTCGTCGAAAATATCTGCCGGACCATAGCCGGAGGTATCGACCGCGGTACGAATTCCGCTCTCTTGACACTCAATGAGAGCCGCCTTTAAAAATTCCGGCTGCATTAACGGCTCCCCCCCGGAAAAAGTTACGCCGCCACCCGACTGATCATAAAAGACAATATCTTTGATGATTTCGGTCATTATCTCGGCGACCGACACTTCGCGACCGAATAGCTCTTCTTTTTCGGCCCAGTTTCCCCCCGAACCGCCTCGCCTGGTTCTGACACAGAAATTCTCCGGCTGACCCTCGCGCCCCTCCGGATTATGGCACCACCAGCAATCGAGTGGGCAGCCTTTCAAAAAAACAGTAGTCCTGATACCGGGGCCATCATGAATGGCGAACTTTTTAATATCGAATATTATTCCTGCGGTGGCCATAACTTCGTCTGCTCTTTCCCAATTCCGTCTAAGTACTTACAACCATTCAATATAACTCCATTTGGTGTTTTTGCAAAGTTAATTGCCTGATATCATTGCCGGAAAAAAGGCAAGCTCTTTTCAATCTCCGTATCTCCCATAAATCGCTGTAAATTAGACATAATAAATTGCGGGACAGCCTATTATCGGACTGACTCCTTTTCCGAAAAAAGAAAAAATAGACATATTTTGTGATTATTTTCGCAAATTCGCTTGACTTTGGCTTCCCAAACAGCTATATATTGAAAATGATTTTCAATTTCGTTTAACTGGTCGCGTATGAGAACTGAGGAACGACAGATTTTTGGCGAGTATATCAAGTCGGAAGGGCTGAAAGAAACGGCTCCGAGAAACCGCATTCTCAACGCCTTTCTAAATTCCGAAGATCATGTCTCGGCCGAAGATATCTACCTTCTCGTCAATCGTGGCAAGAGGAAAGTCGGCTTCACGACGGTTTATCGTACCATGAAGTTGATTTCCGATTGCGGCCTGGCTCGTGAAGTCATGTTTGACGACGGTATCGCCCGCTTTGAGCATACTCTTGGCCGGAAACATCACCATCATCTGATCTGTACTCGTTGCAGGAAAGTAATTGAATTTACCAGCAAGACCATGGAAGACGCCGAGCAGGCGCTCCTGAAAAAGAACGAGTTTGAATTGCAATATCATAAGTATGAGATTTTCGGACTGTGCAAGGCATGCCGGGAACAAGTTGGTCACAAATGAGTTATGAACAACAGACAAGTCGGTATCGAAATCGGACAGCGGAGTCTAATACGCTGCCAAAACGAACGGACAAAATGAGACAATCGTTTATCGATCAAATAGATAGCTGTCTTTGGGAGGTTGTTGATGCCTGACAACAGGGAAAGACTTACACTCAGCGACGCCCGAGTCGGCCATGTTTATGCCCTGGTCGGCTGTGAGACCGGACAGCAGTTGAAAGAAAAAGTTTACGCCATGGGGCTCAATTCCGGCGCCAAGCTGAAAGTCATCAGCAATTCCGGGCATGGCCCGGTCGGTCTTGAAGTCCGCCAAACTCGGCTCGGTATCGGCCGGGGCATGGCTGTAAAAATCTGGGTGACGGAAGTTGCACCATAACCAACGCCCCCTTGTCGTAGCCCTCGCCGGAAATCCAAATTCTGGAAAAACGACTATCTTCAACAATCTGACCGGGGCCAACCAGCATGTCGGCAATTACCCCGGCGTTACCGTTGAAAAAAAAGAAGGCAACTTTACATTTCAAGGCAGGCACATCCGCCTGATAGATCTACCCGGTACCTATTCCCTTTCGGCCTACTCCATCGAAGAAATCATCGCACGAAATTTCATCATCGAGGATAGGCCGGATGTTGTCATCGATATCGTCGATGCCTCCAACATCGAACGCAACCTCTATCTGACCACCCAACTACTGGAACTCGGCATTCCGGTCATCATCGCCCTGAATATGAGCGATATGGCCCGCAACCGGGGGATGATCACCGACGAAAAAGTATTGTCTCAGCTATTAGCCGTACCGGTGGTTCAAACCGTCGGGCACAAACGCCAGGGCATGGATGAGCTTTTACAGGCTACTATCGAACTGGTCGGCAATAAAGACGCTTACGAACCGGCTTTGGTCAATTACAACAAGGAGTTTGAAGAAGAGTTAAACCGGTTAACGCAGCAATTTGAAGAACACCGGATCGCATTCGACAACTACCGACCCCGCTGGGTCGCTCTGAAACTTCTGGAAGACGACGCTGAAATAAAAAAATATATTGCCCGGCAAACCAATGGTCCGAAAATAATCGAGACCGCCGAAGAAGGTCGGGGTCGCATCGAATCGCTTTTTGGCGATTCGCCGGCAACCGTTATTTCCGACCGCCGCTATGGTTTCATCAGCGGCGCCTGCTCCGAAGCAACTACTCTGACAGCACATCACCGGCACGATGTTTCCGATAAAATAGACATGGCTCTGATTCATCCCATTCTCGGCCTGCCGATTTTCGCCTTCCTGATGTGGCTGATGTTCAACCTGACCTTCACCCTCGGCGAGAAACCGATGGAATGGATCGAGGCCGGAGTTGCCGGTCTGTCAGACCTGATGATAGCGATCCTGCCGGAGGGACTACTCAGTTCGCTTATTGTCGACGGTATCATCGGCGGTGTCGGCGGCGTCATTGTATTCCTGCCCAATATCATGCTCCTTTTCCTCGTTATCGCCATCCTCGAAGATACCGGCTATATGGCGCGAGCCGCCTTTGTTATGGACCGCATCATGCATAAAATCGGCCTGCACGGCAAATCCTTTATTCCGATGTTAATAGGTTTCGGCTGCACCGTACCGGCTCTGATGAGCAGCCGTATCCTGGAAGACAAAACCGACCGGCTGGTTACCATGCACGTTACCAACTTCATGAGTTGCGGCGCTCGCCTGCCGGTGTATATTCTGATCTGCGGCGCCTTCTGGCCGCAGCATGCCGGCAATGTTGTCTTCTCGATTTACGCCCTCGGTGTCATTACCGCTATCGCCATGATCAAACTCCTCCGGTCGACTCGCTTTAAAGGGATGTCGGCTCCTTTCATTATGGAGTTACCCCCTTATCGTGTACCTACCCTGAGAAGCCTGGTAATTCATATGTGGGAAAGGTCATGGCTCTATCTCCGCAAGGCGGGCACGATCATCCTCGGTATTTCGATTATCATGTGGTTCTTGATGACTTTCCCGATGAAAAGCGAATTTGACAAGGATTACGATGCCCTAGCCGAGGCGGCGACACAATCGTATCAAAGCGGGCAAATTACCGCCAAGGAGCAGGAACAACTGATCGCCTCATATGAGGGAACAAAAGCTGCTGAAAATATCGAACACAGTTTTGCCGGCAGAATTGGAAAGCTGATCGAACCGATCATCCAGCCTCTTGGCCTCGACTGGCGTCTTGGTATTGCCCTTTTCGCAGGATTCGCTGCCAAAGAAGTAGTGGTCTCAACCATGGGAACCATCTATGGTGTCGGCGAGGTTGATGAAGAATCCTCTTCCCTGCGCCAAAAACTGGCCTCCGACCCGAAATACTCGCCTTTGATCGCCTATTCCTTTCTGGTGTTTATCCTTCTCTATATGCCGTGCATGGCGGCAATGGCGGTTTTCCTCCGCGAATCGGGTTCGGTCAGGGAATTGCTCTTCCAGGTCGGTTATACCACCGCTCTGGCGTGGTTTATGGCGTTTGTCGTGTTCCAGGGCGGGAAACTTTTGGGGTTGGATTGATGTTGATATAAATGATGGTTGAATATCTGATAATATTTGTAATCGTCGCCTGGGCGGTTTGGTTTTCAGTCCGCCATCTGTGGCGCGAAGCCCGCAGCGGCAAATGCAGCGACTGCCATTGCAACGATAAAAAGAATGCAGGCTCTCCCCTTTTTCAGTTGATTCCTGTCGATTCTGATAAGACTGAGTAATTATTGACATTGGGGACTTGACCCTCCTCCCTCCGGTTCGAATCTTTTGTAGTTGATTTCCTATTAAATCCTTCGTTAATTTATATTACTCATTAATCGGAGCGGGAATCATCTCATGTCGCAGCAAAATCAAGACGATGAAAAAACCCGGACGCATACCGTCCTGACCAATGGCACTATGGTCGGGCACTACCGGATCGTCGAGAAAATCGGCGCCGGCGGCATGGGTGAGGTATTTCTGGCCGATGACACCGAGTTGGATCGCAAAGTCGCCCTAAAGTTCCTCCCGCAACATATGTGCGCCGATGAAGATTGCCGCACCCGTTTCAAACGCGAAGCACAAGCCGCAGCGGGTCTGGATCATCCCAATATTGTCACTGTCTATGAAGTCGGCGAATACATTGGACGCCCATTTTTCGCCATGCAGCATATTGAGGGCCAATCCCTGAAAGATTGCGCCTCTGGTAAAGAGCTTACTATCAATGACATCCTTGAACTTGGAATACAAGTCGGAGAAGGCCTGCAGGCTGCACACGATAAGGGTATAACCCATCGGGATATCAAACCATCGAACATACTGATTGATTCACACTCTCGAGTTCGAATTGTTGATTTCGGTTTGGCATCAATTGTGGGCAAGAATCAACTAACAAAAACAGGATCGACGCTTGGAACTATTGGATATATGTCACCTGAACAGATCCACGGGAAAGACGCAGACCACAGATCCGACCTGTTTTCCCTGGGTATCGTGATATATGAAATGGTTGCCGGGCGATTGCCATTTAAGGGCGATACCGAAGCGTCCACGATGAACTCGGTTATCAATGATGCCCCCGAACCGCTTTCAAGATATAAAAGCGGCGTGTCGGGAAAGCTTCAAGATATTGTCTCGAAACTACTTGAGAAAGACCCGCAGCTTCGATATCAAAGCGCGGCAGGAGTCATGAGTGATCTCAAGAGAATTGCAAAGGATTGGGTGTCCGATTCTGAAAATGAAGTCAAGCCGCCGTCCATTGCTGTTCTGCCCTTTGCCAACTTAAGTGCCGATCCTGAACAGGAGTATTTCTGCGATGGCATGGCGGAAGAGATTATCAATGCCCTGACCCATGTCGAAGGCTTACGGGTGGTAGCAAGGACATCGTGCTTCGCATTCAAAGGCAGACATGAGGATATCCGGGAGATCGGGAGAAAACTGAATGTCGACAACGTGCTTGAAGGCAGCGTCAGGAAGTCCGGCGATCGACTCAGGATTACAGGTCAGTTGATAAAAGTCGCCGACGGTTATCACCTCTGGTCAGAGCGCTATGATCGGGAACTGAGTGACATTTTCGAATTGCAGGACGAAATCTCTATCGCCATTGTGGAAAAGTTGAAAGTCAAGCTCCTGGGCGGCGAACATGAGCAAATCGTAAAGCGGCCGACTGAAAACCTTGAAGCTTACAATCTTTATCTCAAGGGTCGTTACCACTGGAATCATCGGGGAACGAGGGAAGTTCAGAAGGCAATTGAGTGTCTTAAGAAGGCTGTGGAGCTTGATCCACAGTTTGCTTTAGGCTATGCAGGTCTGGCTGATGCCTATATTATACAAGGCGACAATGTTGAAGAATATGGGGCGCGATCAGAATTATTGGCAAGGGCGGAACAGACTGTATTCAAGGCCATTGAACTTGATAGCTCGTTGGGTGAAGCCCATGCGGCATTAGCCAACATTAGATTTAGCCAATGGAAATGGGAAGAGGTGGAAAAAGAGAATATACTGGCTATAGAGCTTAATCCCCGCTATGCGACGGCATACCATTGGTACTCCCTTTATCTTTGCGCTCGCGGAAAGTTTGCACAGGCAGAGGAGAAAATTAAAATTGCCCGAGATCTGGATCCAATTTCCCCATCAATTATCGCGGCCCAGGCCGTTGAAGCCCACCTCTCGGGCCAGTATGATAAAGCGATAGAAATATGCCGGGAAGGCCTTGAAATCAACATGGATTCTCCGCTGTATTCATTGATTACGGGATGGTCGCTAACCGAATTGGGAAAGTATGATGAAGCTATAAAAACGATATATCGAAGTATAGAACTTGCTGAAACATGGCTGGAAACGAGCAATGACCCGGTTGACTGGATGGTTCACATCGGCAGAGCCCATGCGCTAATGGGCGATCATGATAAGGCGAGAAATATTCTTGCAGATATAATTAAAAAGACTAAAAACCGAAATGTTCCCGTATTTCCAGCTGCCGTTTTGTATTTCACTCTGGGGGAAGTTGATCGGGGATTTGAAATATTGGAGCAGTCGGTTGAAAAAAAGGATTTCTGGATACCATTATTCAGGTTATCGCCCATTTTCGACGGCGTCCGGAATGATCCCAGGTTTTTATCATTAATGAATAAAATCGGCCTTGATCAGGATGTTCAGGAGATTCCGCATGACTAATGGATCTGAACAGAACGGTGACAAGACCCGCACTCACGTTGTCCTGACCCAAGGCACCATGGTCGGGCACTACCGGATTGTCGAGAAAATCGGCGCCGGTGGCATGGGTGAAGTGTTTCTGGCCGATGACACCGAATTGCATCGTCAAGTAGCTCTCAAATTTCTCCCGCAACATATGTGCGCCGATGAAAACTGTCGTGCCAGATTTAAACGCGAAGCCCAGGCAGCGGCAAAACTCAACCATCCCAATATTGTCACCATCCATGAAGTCGGCGAATATAATGGCCGCCCCTATTTTGTCATGGAACATGTCGAGGGGCAATCTCTCAGCGCAGTCATTAAAGATGGCGGCGTATCAATCGAATCGGCCGTCCAAATTGCCTTGCAATTATGTGAGGGACTCAGCAAAGCTCACGGCGAAGAAATCATCCATCGCGACATCAAACCCTCGAATATAATCATCGACACCGACGGGCGGGCGCGTCTGCTGGATTTTGGGCTTGCTACCTTGCGGCAAGATGAAAAGTTGACCAAAACCGGTTCAACTCTGGGCACTATCGGCTATATGTCTCCCGAGCAGATTCAGGCAAAACCGACCGACAAACGATCCGACCTCTTTTCTCTGGGAGTCGTGATATATGAAATGATCGCCGGCAAACGGCCGTTTACGGGAGAGTACGAGGCGGCAACGTTGAACGCCATATTGAAGGACACACCCGAACCTCTGAGCAGGCACAATACCGAAACCCCGGATCAGTTACAGCTAATCGTTTCCAAACTGCTGGAAAAGGATCCCTCCTATCGTTATCAAACGGCCGAAGGAGTCTGTCCCGACCTGAAAAAACTGACCGCCGGTGATACGACTGAAATTAAAACGGCTCGTCCGGTCGACTGGTGGAATCGTTATGTGGTCGTCGGAGCGGTAATCATTCTTGTGATAGTTTTTGGATACTGGTTTTTTGCTGAATATCTCGGTAAGACCACCGGTCCGGCATCAGACAGATTGATGCTGGCGGTGTTGCCATTTGAGAATCTCGGTTTGCCCGAGGACGAATATTTCGCAGATGGTATTACCGATGAAATCACATCGCGTCTGGCTGTGGTGCGAGGTTTGGGAGTTATTTCCCGAACCAGCGCCTATGCCTATAAAAATTCAGATAAAACCCTGCCGGAAATAGCCAAAGAACTTGGGGTCGATTATATCCTCGAAGGCACCATTCGATGGGATAAGTCGGGAGCAGTCGACAAAATCCGCGTCACCCCTCAGCTCATATATGCCAAAGACGACACTCACATTTGGGCCGACAATTATGAACGAAACCTTAATGAAATTTTCGCCGTTCAGGCCGATATCGCCGTTCGTATCGTTGACACTCTCGGCGTAACATTGCTTGCTTCTGAACGGCAATCGATTGAATATAAACCCACTGACGATTTCGACGCCTATGACCTTTACCTGCAGGGCAAAGAATACTGGGACCGTGATCACGACATTCAACACGCCATCCCGCTGCTTGAAAGGGCTGTCGAAGCCGACTCCGGCTTCGCCAAAGCTTACAGTCTGTTGGCAAGGATTTATGGTTTCACATATTTCAATCTGTTTGATCGATCAGAGTCACGTCTGAATCAATGCAAAGAGGCAGCCAATAACGCCGTCCGGTATGCCGATGGCGGTATTGAGGGCAATCTTGCCTTGGGGTATTATTACTACTATGGCAAGAAAGATTACGATCGCGCTCTGGAGGAATTCAAGAAGGTGCTAAGTCAACAGCCAAACAATGGCGACGTGCTGGCCGCAATTGGATATGTCCAGCGACGCCAGGGTTATTGGCGGGAATCGGCGGATAATCTCAAAAAGGCCTTGGAAATCGACCCGCATTCCCGTGCGCTATTGACGAGTGTTGCCATTACCCTGCAGACCATGCGCGAATATGAGGAGCTTGAAAGTATTCTTGACAAAAGCCTGTCCCTGACACCGGATGCAGCAAACCTTCTAATTTTCAAGGCCTCCAATATCTTACGATTAAGTGGTGACACTTTAAAAGTTCGAGCAATACTCGATAAGGCTGCCCGGCATGGGGATCCGGCTAACTTGGCACTCTGGCAGGAGGGTTTTGACATTTTATTTCGCGATTATAAGTCCGCGGTCAGCCGGCGTGCGGCTACAGGAGATAATATTCTAGCAGACAGCGCGGCGTTTTACCTTAACAAGGCCGATGCCTATTATTTCTGGGGCAATGATTCAATTAGCGAAATATATT
This sequence comes from Candidatus Zixiibacteriota bacterium, assembly GCA_030668485.1. GTDB lineage: Bacteria > Zixibacteria > MSB-5A5 > GN15 > JAAZOE01 > DAOUTW01. Next base: position 52,177 of record DAOUTW010000021.1, on the reverse strand, counting down.
TCGACTCTGCGAGAATGGTCGCGGAACAATGGCTGATAAATGGTCCGGAAGATGCCTTCAGCCATATGTTGTTGGGGTCTGCCTATGCAGGGCTGGGACGTTCATCCGAGGCCATTCGAGAAGGCAGAAAGGCGGTGGAGCTTCTTCCCATTACTGAGGATGCTCTTTATGGCACCGGCATGCTGGGGGGACTGGTTCGGATATATGTGATGGTGGGTGAGTATGACCTGGCTATTGACCAGCTTGATTATTTGTTGAGTGTCCCATCCGATATCGACATTTATTATCTGAATCAACATCCCCAATGGGATCCCCTCCGCGACCACCCGCGTTTTAAGGCTCTTTTAAATAAATACGGTGGATCGCAATAATCAGCACCCGTCACAGTTAGAATATCAGCATCCGTAAACCTGCCGGCGACGCGCCATTCCTGCCGCTGTCAATAGCCCAACTGTGAGAAGTCCCAAAACAAGCATCTTGGTAATAGTAACAGCTTCAGCGGTTGTCCCCAGCAGATCAAGCACAGGAACATGATCGACCGATCCCACATACCAGAACATCAAATAAATCACCTCGAATAGCTTCTTGCTGCCGCTGATAGTGCCGAAGGCAAGCGCCAGAGACGAAACAAAGAACGCTCCGATTAATAAGGCCATCGCATACGACCATTGACCGGCGATAATCGAGCGCATCACCATTGTTCCCACAGCCGCCAGAGCAACAAACAATCCGGCCAGCCAGACCGATGGAAACTGGCGTTTGAAAGGCATCGGTGAAGAAAACAGCAATTCGCCGGTACCGAAACGTGTCTCCCGATTCCCCATCGCCGACCAGATTAAGAGCGGCCACACCATCGCCAGCGGTGTGATATACATTCTGGCGATATCGAATGGGACAACCAATTGCGCCGCCAGAATACCTGCGGCAATCAGATACCACGACCAGTGAAATCCCTTGACCATCAGACTAAACTCGGCTCTGATCATTGCCACAAAACTGAACGCTGCATCGACGACAGAAATTTGACTATAGCTGCTTACGATATTTGAGATCTGTTCATTTCCGACATTTTCTACTTTAGGCAAAACCGCCTTTTTACGTTTTGCCGGCTGCTTTAACCCTGCCGGATCGAAACGGTCAAAAAATGGAAGGGTCAGCAGAAGAACGACGATTGCCAAGCCAATCCAGACAAACCGCAGAGATACTGTCTCCGGCGACCAGTCAATACCTTTCCAGACAAAGGTGTTCGTTCCCTCCATGCGGATGTCTTCGACCAGCCCGATAAATCCCATCTGCAGCCCGACTTTCACACCGGGATAGGCTTCTGCCAATCCCGCCTTTACCCCTTCGATGAAAAGATTGTTGCCGGCCAGATCGAGAGATATAGTCCTCATCATCCCCATAACGAGGAATATCTCGGCCATAAACAGGTAAAGCACATTTCCGAGGCTGCCTCGCAGCCATTTGACGGTATCGAAGAAAACTGCCGCAGCCGCCACCAGCGCCATAGCCGGCAATGATAAAAGCAGAAAAGGAAGCGAGAATGCCCACAGATCGACGCTACCCGATTCGTTGCGAAAGAGAAGCATCAGAAAGGCGATAACAGCCAATACCGCGACCATCGAGAGCAGCACCAGAAAATTGCTGACAAACTTGGCAAAGATATATTCAAGATTGGAAAGCGGCGTTGAGGCGATGATTTGCCCCACCTGAGTCCGGCGGTCACGACTGATTGAATTCTTGACCAGATAAAAACCGGCAATGGAAAACATCATACCGCAGGTAACGGCCATCATGGTCCCGAACCATTCGGAATTATAAATACTCCGATAGTCGCTGAATTGTACCGTGTATTTTCCGGTAATCACGAGGTAGCCGAAAAACAAGGCCCCCAGCATCGTAAGAAGATAGCTATAGCGCCGCGTTCGCTCCCTGAAATCACCCAGCACCAGTTGATACAGTAATTGATATCTATGCATCGCCATGGCCGTTCCGGTCGGTATCGAGGGCCAGTAGATAAGCATCTTCTATGGAAGGGTTGACTGACCGGGCATCCGACCGCGGCTGTCGGTCGCCGATAACCCGTACCCTGACCCCCTCACTGGTCCTTCCCGCATTACCTATGACATGTGTCTTTTTTAGGGCGTCCATCTCTGATTCAGGAATGACAGTCTCCCAGACTTTTCCTTCAACCGTTTGCAGCAACTCCTCCGGGGTGGCATGAATCAAAAGATGACCCTTATTGATAATTGCAATAGAATTGGCAGCCGCCTCAATATCGGAAACGATATGCGAGGACAAAATCACAATCCGTTCCCCTGCCAATTCCGTCAGTAAATTTCTGAACCGTATCCGTTCTTCCGGATCAAGCCCGGCAGTAGGTTCGTCTACAATCAACAATTGGGGATCATTCAAAAGAGCCTGAGCTATTCCGACACGCTGTTTCATTCCTCCCGAAAGCGATCCCAGTTTTCGTTTGCGAGCATCGCCGAGGTTGACCAGTTCCAGGAGTTGATTGATCCGCTTGGTCGCCGCAGTACCGCCTATTCCCCGCGCCGCCGCCAGGTAAGTGAGAAATTCAACCGCATTGAGATTCGGATAAATCCCGAAATCCTGCGGGAGATACCCCAGTATCTTCCGCACGTCATTGGGCGCATCCGTTATTTCGGTACCGTTCCACAACGCCTGCCCTTCGGTGGGCCGGGTTACCGTCGCCAGAATCCGCATCAAGGTCGATTTTCCGGCGCCATTCGGCCCCAGCAGGCCGATCACTCCCGCACCGATACTCAAATTGAAGTCTTTAAGCCCCCAGACATCCCCTTTGTAACGCTTGCCCAACCCGCGAATATCAAGTTGCAAATCCGTACTCCCTGTTAATTCACACAAAGCGCTCAGACTGATGAAGCATGTACCTTTCAATAGACGGTTGGGAAGATAGGAGGTTGCAGAAATAAATTTTTCGCCCACGGGACAAGCCTGATGATCGAACAACCCCAGGCCCTGCAATAACTATCAAATATAATGGCTCATCGATCAGTTGGCCAATGAGCCATTTATTTCTTTATGGGCATTGCGGCTCGGGACCGCCGCTGAATATGTAACTGATCAGGTACACGGCATCGCCGATATTGCATTGACCATCGGCATTGGCATCGCCCGCTTCCAACCGCTCCGGAGCCGGACCGCCGCTGAAAACATAATTAATGATAAACACGGCATCACCGACATTGACCGTCTCATCCCCGTTAGCATCGCCGCAAACATAACCGGCAATGATGAAAAACGAAGCGAGGTCGCTCCAATCGCCGTCTTCCAAACCGTCGTTGGTTCGTACCCGCCAATAATAATCCTCACCATCGGGAAGAGCTGCGGGGACCGCCCATTCGGTTGTGCTGCCAGAACCTTGAGGATAATCCAATTCCTGCTCCACCAACGACAACATCTGGTTATCATCATACAACTCATAGGTGTAAGTCATGACATCCCCTTCGCCATCTGCTGCATTGGTGTGAGATAACACCGGGCTGGTCTCCTCGATTTCCAGCATATTGTCGGGTGCCAGATCAGTTGGCGCGGTCGGGAGAGAATTCATACGCATTTGACCGTAATACCAGTTCGACCAGACCACCCCATCGAAAACTCTGACTCGGAAGTAATAGGTTTCACCATCGAACAGCTCGGCACCGGCATAGATGGCGCTTGTCTCCGCTCCGGTAACCGGACCGTAATCCCACATCTCGGCTGAAGTCCAGTCATTGTCGGTACCGGCCTGCAAATGATAGGAATCCTGGATGTAACCCGGATCGCCATGCTGCCACGATATCTCCGGAGCATGATCGGTCAAATGATTTGGATCGCCGGGCGCAACGGCTAGTGTCATCGGCACCGAGGGCATCTGGTACCCGAAGAAATTGAGAATTTTCGACATGATCTCTCCCCGTTCCGTATAACGGCTGTCACCATCGACTATCGCCTCAAACCCGAAAGCAAAAAAGATCATCTGATTTGCTCCGTCGTATGACACAGCTCCGAGATCGGTTTGCCCTAAATAGTTCATTTCTCCTACTCCGCCGTTGATCGCGGAAACATGTCCGGGAGAGGTCTGGTTATAAGCCCCCCCGGCGCCATATATCGACACCTCGTCGGATGGGTCCAGAACCTGGGCACCCATTTGAGCTTCCAATAACGGAATCAGCGACGAGGTTATATACTCCGACTTGAGATAGTTGTTAAGGAAATCCGGATAATAAGTATTCAACTCTGAAGCGATATACTGGCCGGTCAAAAACAGCTTTCCACCGCCATCCATATACGCTGACATGGCATCTATTTCATCGTTGTCAAGCGGCTGGCTGAGGAGGCTTCCGGTAAACCAAATCACTATATCATAGGAATTGAGTTCGGTCGAGGTCGGCCCCGGAGATGCAATTCGGATATCATACGGTATATAGGCCTGGTCGAAACAGTCGGTGAAATATGAATCGATATGATCATTGTTGTCATCGTCCACCAGCAAAATCGAACAGCCGCCGATATTGGCTTTGATTTCGAGCGTATCAAATTCTTCGCCGAATTCGCTTTCCCAGACCTCTTCAACCGTAAACGAAACAATCCGTGGAATATAACCGACCGGGATATCTATGACAAATGGAGCGGAACCGTTATCGACCGTCCCCTGCACCGGGATATCTCCCATCGCCGCCGTTCCTGAAATGATATTGAGCGAAGGATCATCGACGACTACCGACAAGTTCAAACCGGAAATCGGTGCCACGCCGGTATTGCTGATATCGATAATTAAATCAACCGTCTCGCCCCCCTCCGGAATACCGTCCCCGTCACCATAAGTATCATCTGAAAATATGCTGCTGGTGACAAAGGGATAACCATATATCGGGTAATAGTACGCATCATGATCCCAGTAAACCGTCGCCGCAAGAATATCATCCCGCCGATTATAGCACACATCAGCTAATCCATTGAGATCGTCTTTGATCAATTGTGGCGGAAGGCTGAAAGTACTGTCAAACCTGTATATCTGATTTAGCCCACCGGTAAAGGTGGTCATATAATAGTTTCCGAGATGATCCCTGGTTACCCCATCGAGGGCCGGCAATCCCGGATAAGCAATATCGGATACAATGCCGTCCGGCAAACTGACCGCTCGGATTGGTTGATTGTCCTCCATAGAGGTGACGATAAGGCGATTGTGGAAAATATCATATTCTATACCGATCGGGGAATAGATACCTTCGGTGTATCCGGCGAAGGATATATAACTATTATCGCTCAAGTCGACCCGGAAGATGCGATGGCCGCCCCGGTCGGTGGCATACAAATATCCTGAGGTATCGACCGCAACATCATGACAACTGCTGACCCCCGGGAAATAGCGGTACATCACCGTTTCGCCCGTGACCAGATCAAGCCCGTAAACGGAATTATTGTTGCATGGAACAAAAACGGTATCCCCCGAAATTATTATACTGGCGCAATTGCCCAGTCCGGTCCTGAAATAATCCTGGACACCATTACTGTCGACCTGAATAACTGCTCCGCTCCGCCAGTTCGATATCAGGTAGCGGTTATAAACGGAATCATAAACGATCCCTTCCGGCTCATTCAGCAACCCTGCCGCACTCGATATCAGCGTACCCGCCAACAGTATTATGCTCGTATAAAGAATGATTATTTTAGACATGGTTCTCCCCGGCAAAAGCTATAAAAGGTTCAACTATAATTACCGTTCCCTTGCTGTAGAATTTCTGTCACCAAGACTTGTATGAAAACGAGTATATTAGCTCTCACCCGCAGTCGGGCGCCGCTCCCCCCCGGAAGATATAATTGATCAGGTGTACGGCGTCGCCGACATCGCATATTCCATCGCCGTTAACGTCGGCGCCTTCCAGCGGATCGGGCGCCGGACCGCCCTTGAAAACATAATTAACAACGTACACCGCATCGCCGACATCTATGATCGAATCGCCGCTGGCATCACCGCAAATGTATTCCGGCAAGAGATGGAACGAAGCGAGGTCGCTCCAGTTGCTATATTCAAAGCCGTCGCCGGCGCGCACGCGCCAGAAATAATCCTCGCCTCCGGGAAGTAAGGAAGGGATTTCCCAGGCGGTCGTGCCGCCAGAAGCTTGAGGATATTCCGACTCCTGCGCCACCAGCGACGACAAGAGGCTGTCTTCATACAATTCGTAGGAATAAGTCAGGACATCGCCCTCACTATCCTCCGCATTGGTATGAGACAGACTGGGAGGGGTAAATTCCAATTCTTCCATGTTATCCGGAGAAAGACCATCCGGAACCGACGGGCATGAATTCATTCTCATCTGATCGTAATACCAGTGTGACCATGAGACCCCGCTATTAATTCTAACTCTGAAGTAATATGTTTCTCCATCGACCAGTTCGGTCCCGGCATAGACTGTCCAGGTTTCCACCCCGGTAATTGGTCCGGCATCCCACATCTCGGCCGATGACCAGTCATTATCGATTCCGACCTCGATATTATATTCCGATTGCTCATAATCGGGATCTCCCGACTGCCATGATATCTCGGGTGCATGGTCAATCAGATGAGTTGGATCACCCGGTGATACCGCCAGAGTCAGCGGCATAACCGGCATTTGATAATCAAAGAAAGTCAGGATTTCCGAAAAGATAACATCGTTTTCAGTCCAGCGGCTATCGCCGTTGACAATCGCCTCGAATCCGAAGCCAAAAAAGATAAGCTCATAGACGCCGGAATATGAGACCGCTCCCTGTCCCGGTTCTCCGAGATAATAAAACTCCTCCACCCCGCCGTTGACAGCCGCCAGATGATCGGGATCGGTCTGATTATTGGCATTAGTGGTACCATAAATCGCGATCGTATCCGTGGCATCGAAAACCTGACCTCCCGGCCCGGCGCGCAGGACCGGAATCAACGATGAGGAAAGGTATTCGGCCTTCAAATAATCATGCAGGAAAAGCGAATCGAAGCCCTCCAACTGTGCCGCTATCCCCTGACCGGAAAGAAACAGCTTGCCGCCGGCATCCATAAATCCTTTCAGCGCTGCAACCTCATCGAGATCGAGCGGGTCGGCGCGATAATCCCCGGTAAACCAGAAGACTATTTCATAATCGTTCAATTCAGCTAATGTGGGCGACGGCGGTGATTGATGAAGATCGAAGGGGACGCACGCACGTTCAAAACAACCGGCATAATATCCGTCATAATTTCCGTTATTATCATCGGCCACCAGGAGAATCGAAGTCTCCCCAATGGCCCGAACCAGAGCTAAAGTATCGCTGCCGCTTCCATTATTCCAACTCAATTCCAAAAAGAACGAATCGAGTCGCGCTACGTAATCGTCAGGAATAACAAACTCAAATGGCTGACTGGCATTCGACAAAGTATCATCGGGGGCAATCTCATCGATAAAGGCGCTGCTGTTGATAATTTGAAGTGAGGCGTCATCGACGCTAAAATTGATCTGCATGTCGGTCACGGTGTCAGCGAAGAAATTGGCAAAGCTGCAAACCAGTTGCACTGTCTCCCCTGCTTCAGCGATGCCGTCACCATCGCCTCCGGCTATATCGGTGATCTCGCTACCGGTTAAGAGAATATCCTGAGAGGCATATTCAAAAAGCCTGGCCATAATGGCATTGACTCCGGAACCGGAATTGCCATTACTGAGGACAATCGCGCCGGTATTCTCCTCCAGACAGATACTGGCCAGCGTGCTGACACCTATATCACCACCGCCATGCTGCCAAAGCCAGCGAGTGCCATCGAAGTTATGAAACCAGATCAAACCTATGGATGAATAGACCTCGGGTATTTGGAGAGTAAATATTTCCGAAACGGTAGCGCTGTCAAGAATCCGTACGTCTTCATACCGGCCATGATTCAAATATGCCATCAGATGTTTGGCCAGATCAAGGCTGCTGGTCCTCAATTGCCCGGCCGGATAATCGGAATATCCGAACAGGCCGTAAGAGACGTATCCCTCGCCCGTATAACCATATGGCAAGGCAATGTTCGAAGTATCCATCCCTTCCAGATGCCACGATGTATGGGGCATATTTAAGACGGTAAAAATCGAATCACGGCAATACTGAGCAAAGTCGACTCCGGTCAGAGCATCAACCAGGTAACCGACCAGCACGATACCGTTATTACAATATGTAAACCTTTGCCCGGGCAACCAGGTGAAGAAATTGCTGGTGGCACTATAGTATTCGCCGCCGGGAGTAAAATATTCTTCGCAATATTCTCCCAGCGGTATCGGGCTGTCGCCTTCGTAATAGTACATCACACTCCAGTTGTCACGAAGGCTTGCGGTATGAGTCATTAAATCCCGGAAGGTGATTTCCTGACCCGGATAGTTCGGGTTATAAACGGAAAAGGGAAGATAATCGTTGATCGGGTCACCCAGATCAAACAGACCTCTCTCCCACAACTGCATCAGCGCCGTGCCGGTAACCGTTTTTGAAATGGACGCCAGCATAAACGACGTCGTATCGGCGACGGGGATATTCTCCTCGATATTGGCATATCCATAACTTCCCGTCCACATAATTTGATCGCCCTTGATTATCAGGGCCGATATCCCGGGGATGTGGTTGGCATTCATGATCTGCCGAATATAGGCGTCCAGATCCGCCTCATTTTCAATAACACCTGTTTTATTCACGAAGGTTTCGGTATGATACGATTCTGATTCATAGTCGTTTTGTCGGTTGGAAAAGTCAATTGTGGTTTCGGCTAATATGGAAAATGAACATATAATCGAAATCGCGACAAGATAAACCAGGGGTTTCTTTATTGCATTAATAACGCTGCCGTTCGATTGCTTGCAATTCACAATCACCCCCGGATTAATTTTAATATTGTGACAGGATGGGAAACCTTTTGACAATGTCTCTTATCTGGCTGCTATCTCCGATTATCCCGTTTTTATATATCGCTGCCGGCCGTCATCGGTCGGGAACTATCCTCACCATCCACAAGGTCCAAAGCCGTCCTAATGGATATTTCTCCCGCCTGATAAGGGGAGGATATTCTGTCGCTACAAGACCGGCAACGATATCTTACTGTCATCTTACAGATCGCTGGAAAATTTCAGAACATCACCCTTCACATTCTCCGCGTCTTTATGAGACAGTCAGGGAATCTTTGGCTCACCTCCGTTTTAGCATCGAGGAGAATTCGGTATTGCCCTCGACACCGGATCGATAGTTTAATATGTCAACAAACAAAGCAAAAGGTTCAATATCTGGTGGGGGTCATAATTCTTGGCTTTTTGGCATTCCTCCCATTCGCCCTATGGAAATCTGTGCATTTACTCAATTGGTTGCGCAAACCGCCATTTTCTTTCGTCCTGATTTGGAGAATAAGGGACTATTGCAAGAACTTTGTGGGGAGCCGGGGACAAGTTTCCTTATATCACTTGTGAAATCAATCGTTTACCCATGTCGGAGACGGCTGCAGACGCCCGCGTTCACTCCCCAATATTGTACTGCCGACTTTGGCCTTGCACGCAACAGTATAATGGAGGCCTTTGCCTAATAATTCTAATTGATTTTTTGAAACTGACTGATTATTTTAGACAGTCGAATAGAACAGGGATGCAATTGTTTTGACTATCAATGACTTATATGCCAATGCCCGTAATGGCGACCGGGGAGCTGTTGAAAAGCTTTTTCAGGGTCTGTCTGAAAGCTTTCGCATTTTTGTGCAACAAAGAATATGGAACAAACAAGATTCTGAGGAAATAGTACAGGATACTTTAACAGCCATCGCCGCCAAATACGAGGGAATTGACTTCGAAATCAGTTTTGCCGCCTGGGCTTACAAGGTCCTGGAAAATAAGATTTTGCACTATTATCGAACCAAACGATGTCGCGATAGCAAATTCGCGCAAATGGAAGATGGAGAAAGCCTGGCGGTTTCCCACGCTACCAATCCGGATCTTAAGCGAAGTCTGTTGGGCTGTCTGAAAAAAATCAGCGGAGTCAACAGAAGGCACGCTCGAATCCTGAATCTGCGTTACCAGGGATTTTCGACTGAGGAAATCTGCGGAAAATTGGAAGTGTCGCGCAATAATGTTTATATCCTGCTTTCGCGAGCCCGGTCGATGCTGAAACTCTGTCTTGAGAAGGGAGATATTTAATAATGGCCGATTGCTCTGACAAACACTTCCAGAGCATGCTGCATGCCTATGAGCTGGGGATGCTGGCCGATGCTGAAAGGCAGGAACTGGAGATGCATCTGCTCGACTGCCCCTCCTGCCGGCAAAGCGTCATGCAATTTCAGGAAACTATCGGCCTAATAAGGCAGGACAAGGAAATTCATGATACCATCGTGATCCTTGATAAGGAAGATTCTGAGGCGGAAGACCAGGCCTCAACAACATCGGTCGAAAAGCGCCGCAGGCGGTTCTGGCCGTCGCTGGTACCGGCCACAGTGGCTGCTCTCGCGGTTATCTTTCTGCTCGTCCTGAAACCGTGGCAGATTGAGATCAGCCCTACCCAGGAAGCTATTGCGGCCAAAAATCGTGTCGCCATAATGTATTTCGATAATATCCCCGACCCTGAAGATGAACAACGCCTGGGACGAATTCTAACTAATCTGCTGATTACCGACATGGCCGAATCACGATACATGCAAGTGGTCTCGCATCAACGGCTTCACGATATACTGAAGCTGCTCGACCTCGAGGGAATCAAGAAAATCGACGGCGAAACCGCGACTCAGATCGCCCAAAAGGCGAACGCCAATTGGATGTTGATGGGCAATATCCTGCAGGTCGAACCACAGCTTGTGGTCACAGCCCAACTGGTTGATGTCGAGTCCGGTAATATCGTAGCCTCGCAACGGGTCACCGGTGAAATCAACGAAAATATATTCTCGCTGATCGATGAATTGTCAGCCGAAATAAAAAGCGATCTTGCCCTTCCGGTAGATGCCAGCCAGGAGGTGGACCGCCCTATCGCGGAAGTCACCACTAGTTCGCCGGAGGCATATCGCCTGTACTTACTTGGTATCAGCAACTACTACAAATTCTACCATGATGAGGCGACTGAAAATTTCAAGGAGGCACTGGTATACGATTCCACTCTCGCCATGGCGTACTATTATCTGGCCATGATGAACAACGCAGAGCTTATAAAGCAGGCTGCAAAATATGCGGATAAGGCCAGTTATAAAGAACAATTGTATATAAAATCGCGGGAGATGGTCATAGAAAGAAATCTACCCCAGGCAGCCGCCGTCTTGAAAAGGTTAGTGGCCAGATATCCCGATGAAAAAGAGGCCTGGTATTTCCTGGGAGTCTACTCCTATAGCCTCAGGAATTATGAAGAATCGATCACTTACTTGAAGAAATCGGTTGAGATTGATCCGCTGTACACCGGCCCCTACAATCATATGGCATATGCCTATTCCGCTCTGAACGATTTCGAACGCGCCCTAGAGGCGATTAATATCTACATATCACTGGCCCCCGATGAGGCCAACCCGTATGATTCCCGCGCCGCCATGTATGCCAACCGGGGAATGTTCGAAGAGGCTATCGAGTCATACAAAATGGCGCTGCAGAAAAAACCGGATTTCCGCAACTCCATGACAGAGTTGGCCATCCTGTACACATTCCAGTTTGATTATGACGAGGCAAAAAGATACGTTCACCAGGTGATAAACTCGTATGATAGCCTGCGCCGGTACTCTGCCCGGATAATGCTGGCTTATATTCCGCAATATCAGGGGAAATTGGATTCGACCCTGAATCTTCTGGATGACTGTATCGAGCAGTATGTAAGAGATTTCGGCGAGGAAAGGTATACGTCCTATCGGCAATTGAGAGCGATTATATTCGCCGAACGTAATCAATGGAACCAGGCCCTGGATGAAATCGTGAAATGCCTCGAAATCGAAAATACCGTTTACCATGATACCGCCGGATATTATCTCAACTTTTACACCCAGATTCTGGCCGGAGGCGGCGACATAGCAAGAGCTGAGCAAGTCGCCGACTCCTTTGAAGTTCTCATCGAAAACCTGCCGCATCGTCGCTCCGATTATTATTATTCCCGAGGTTCGATAGAACTGGCCCGTCACGAATACGACAAGGCGGTTAAGTATTTTGAGGCTGCCGACAGTGCTGCCTCAGGCTTTTCAATTTCGTTCAATTATATGCTTGGGCGTGCTTATCTGGGCGCCGACCAGCCGGAGGATGCCGCCGTAGTGCTCCAGAAGTTACTCGATATCGTCGGGCCATGGCGGCTCTACTGGGGTATCTGGTCGGTTAAATCGCATTATTACCTCGGACAAGCCAACGAGATGATGGGTAAAGACGACGAGGCGATCGCGCATTACCAGGAATTTCTACAAATCTGGGAAAATGCCGATCCGGTTTTCGAGGAAATGAAAAACGACGCTCGACAGAGATTGCAGCGCCTTCAATCCAAATCATAGGGGTCAGGTTTCCCGACCCTTTTTCCCATCAAAAATGATTGGCCACCCACCACAATATGTGGTGGTGATTTCCAATAATGCACTACCACAGGTAGTTTCTAAACTTCCAAATTTTCTTGTAAGATGTTATCGCCCTCTTGTTTGGCGGGATCTGGGTTCGTTTTGTACATTAAGGGTTTTTCATCGCGTCGATCCAGCATCATATCATCATGACGGCGGGCCTGAATGCTGGTTAACAAGGCATAGGCTCGTGTGAACTGGCGGTCGAGGCACATTTCGTAACGCAGGATGTTCCCAGCTTGATGAGAACCGGGGATTAAGTTGATAAGGGCCAGATCGTCGGTATCGCGTTGTTCTTCTTCATCGGACCAGTCGACTTCCACAAAATGGAAGTTCCTGACTCTTCTGAGCTGGCGGTTGACGATGCCGGTCTCGGCGCGGGCGGCGCGGCGGCAGCGCCAGAGGGCGTTGGCCATTTTGTCGACAAGGTATTTTTCCATGAGGCCGACGGGGCTGAAATCGTCGTAGAGTTCTGACAGGAATTGTTTGAATTCGTTTTCATCTTCTCTGAGGTTGGGGGAGTTGACGACGATATCTTTTGCATAAAGACCATGGCGGATGGAGTTTTTTGCGGCGATGGCTTTGCCTTGTTCGGTTTTTGGTCCGGTTGATTTTTGGGCATTTTCGCGGTTGGATTTAATTTGTTTTTTGCTGGTAGGCATTGGGCACCTCCTTTTTCAAGTCTCTTCATGTAACAGGGAGGTTTCGGATTTAACAACGATTCTATGTCGATTTTGCCGCCAGATGGCGGTTTCGGGCTGTCGCGGTGGCAGGGGCCACATTTTGGCTGCCGCGGTGGCAGGGGCCACATTTTGGCTGCCGCGGTGGCAGGGGCCACATTTCGGGCTGTCGCGGTGGCAGGGGCCACATTTTGGCTGCCGCGTATATGGCTTGAATATGGGCTTGTAAACCGCGAATAGATGTCGGGTTGGTTAATCACATATTACACTGCCAAAGGGCTTGTTGAAAAAGTTGATTAAAAGTTATTGATGGAAAACTCTATTAAATACTTGAGGTCTGGCCCCTATGAAGCGCGACAATCACTGAGCAAGAATTCGCACCGCAAGCGGTGCGGCACCTGGCGAATCTCATCAAAAATTCAACGATAATTTCCAGAAAAACGATAATATAGGGTGCCAATCACGGATTTCATGGATTATTTTAGGAAATATATCTCTAAGGATATCAATGCCTTAGGTAGAATTGTGAAAAAAATCACGAAAACCTATTGACAGAGAATTTTCAGTCGATATATTATAAAAAACTCATAAAATTCAGAAAGCTCAGAAATGGCCGACTCGAGCAAACAAAAAGAGTTTCTCACCACCTCTCAGGCGGCGGAACTGCTTTCGGTAGCTCCAGATACAGTACTGAAGTGGGTTAAGGCCGGCAAGATCGAGGCGACGCGCACTCTGGGAGGCCATTTCCGTATTCCTCGTTCTGCACTGGGATTAACCGAATCAGAGACAGTAAATGTTATAGCTGCTCCCCCCCATGATTCGCACTCATCCGCCTACCAGTATTGTTGGGAATATTTGGCCCGGGGAAAAGATATCCAGCCCGATTGCCTCGACTGCATCACCTATCGCTCACGCACGCGCCGGTGCTACGAGTTGCGCGACCTGCCGGAGGGGCTGGGATGCCTGCGCGTCTATTGTAAATCGACCTGTAAAGACTGCGATTATTATCGGATGACCAATGAGCAAGACCTCAATATCATATTCCTCAGCGAGAGCGGTCGTCTGGTAAAAGACTGGCGTCAGGGTCAGGGTCTCAACGGATTTCGTATCCAGGTGGCGATGAGCGAATATGAATGTTCCAATATAATCCAGAATTTCAGGCCCGATTATATTGTCGTCGATTGTGCATTGGGGAAAAAACGCACGGCAGCCGTCTGTACGAACTTATTCAATGACGCCAGAATTCCGGTGGTAAGAATCATCCTGGCATCAAAAACAAGCCAATTGAAACAATATTGTGATAAAGAAGTCTGCGGCTGGATAACCCGGCCGTTTTCCATCCACCAACTGAAGGAGTGTATTACGGGGGCAGCATAGATTACGAGCGTAGGATTGGCTTATAAAGGCCAATGTTCTTTTTCAATAAACAATTAGCAACTTAGGGATATCTGAGGAGAGGTTATATGTCCGAATCATTAAAAATCGGAAATACGACTTTTAGTCTGCAAATAGGGGACATCGCGGACCTCGAAGTCGATTCATTTGTTTTCTGCGCCCAAAACGATCTGAAACTGGGCTCAGGATTCGGAACCGCCATTACAATTCGAGGCGGTCCATCGATACAGAAAGAATTGAATGATCTGGCCCCGATCAAAACCACCGAAGTGGTGATTTCATCGGCCGGTGAGATGAAATCGAATTATATTATCCATGCCGTGGGACCGATGTTTATGGAAGAAGATACTGAAGGTAAGCTGAAAAAGACTGTCGAGAACATCTTAAAGAAAGCGGATGAGGCCAATATCTCTCAGGTCGCCTTCCCGGCCATGTGCTGCGGATTTTACGGCGTGCCGCTGGAGTTGAGCGCCGACATAACCATCAGTACCATTGCTGAATACCTTAAAGGCCAAACCGCTATCAAAGAAATCAGCCTTTGGCTTCTCGACACCCGTGAATATGAACCTTTCCAGGCGCGCTTTGCCGCTCTGGGTCAAACCGTAAAGGAGGCGTTGTGAGCGATCTCTTGCATTTTTCCGAGCATATTCTCCAGGAGGTTGCCCTGGTGTTTATGGCTATCGTCTATACCCTGCGCCTTACCTGGCTGTTACGGTTCAAAGCCGGAGGTGACCGCCAGGCGCCGACCGGTACGGCAGGATATACAACCCCCCGTAGGGGAATAATATATTCCTGGCTGAATATCGCGTCACCGTGGGCGATGGAAAGTACCCGTACCCAGTTTTTCTTTTACATTCAATTCGTACTTTTCCACCTCGGAGTCGTGTCCGCCATCGGGTTGTCATTTGTCATCCCATACGCCCCATCGCTGCTTGAATCTTCACTTCTGGTTCTGATCTTGCAGATTTCCGTCGGCGCCGCCTTCGCCATCGGCGTTGGCCGGATGATCCGCCGTATTTTCGCCAAATATATCAGGGCAATCAGCACCCCCGATGATTATTTCTCCCTTCTGCTTCTGACAGTCTGGTTCGGTTTTGCCTTCTTTGCCGTTCCCAACAGCACCGTCAACGGTGAATGGCATCTGCTGACCTATTTCTTCCTGACCGCATTCTTCTTGATGTACGTGCCCTTCAGCAAGATATCGCATTACCTGTATTATCCATTCACGCGGTACTACCTGGGCAGAACCATGGGTCATCGCGGAGTCTATCCGATTCGGCGTGCTCCTCGAACTCAGAACTGAAAAGCTGTGTAAAGATCAAGTATTGGAGATAAAGATGAATAACAACGTCAGATCATATAAAGCGCAAAAAGTCCTTGAACGGATGGGCAAAAAACTCAACCGCCAGATGGTCGGATCGCTGGCCGCCTGTGTCCATTGCGGCATGTGCACCGACGCCTGCCATTACGTGCTGGCCAATCCGGGTGACGTGACCTATGCCCCGGCCTACAAAGCCGATAAGATAAGAAAGCTCTTCAAACGCCATTTCGACTGGACCGGCCGAGTTATCCCCTGGTGGGTCAGCGCCAAAAGCGTTTATACCGATGACGAACTGGAAGAACTCAAGGATACCGTCTTCGGTAAATGCACCAATTGCCGGCGCTGTTCCATCAATTGCCCCATGGGCGTCGATTATGCCACCTTCAACCGTATGGCCCGCGGCCTGCTGGTTTCGGTCGGTGTCATGCCTGAAGGTGTCGCGGTTGTCAGTAAAGATCAATGGGAAATCGGCAACCAGATGGGTGTCCTTAAAGAAGATTATGTCGATACCCTCGAATGGCTCTCCGAAGAAATGGAGGCCGAACACAGTGACCCCAAAGCCACTATCCCGATCGACAAGATGGATGCCGACATAGTCTACTCCATCAACCCCCGCGAGGTCAAATACGATCCCCGTACAATCTCGGACGCTGCTCTGATTTTCTATGCGGCGGGAGAAGACTGGACCATGCCGAGTGAAGGCTGGGATATGACCAACTTCGGTCTCTTCTCCGGCGACGACGACCTCGGTGGTGCAGTAGCCAAAAGGCTTTATGATAAAGTGACCGAACTTCGCGGTAAGACACTGGTCATCTCCGAATGCGGCCACGGTTATCGTTCGACCCGCTGCGAGGGACCGAACTGGGCCAAAATGAACGTCGATTTCGTCATGGAAAGCTCGGTCGACACCATGCTGCGGTATATTAAAGAAGGCCGCATCAAGGTCGACAAATCCAAAAACACCACTCCGGTTACATTTCACGATTCCTGCAACAATGCCCGCAGTTGCGGCCTCACTGAAGAGCCGCGCGAATTACTGAATCTGGTCTGCAGCGATTTCCGGGAAATGTATCCCAACCGGGCCGAGAACTATTGTTGCACCGGCGGCGGCGGAGCGATGTCGATGTCGGAGTACACACCACAACGTCTAAAATCGGCCAAAATCAAGGCCGACCAGCTAAAGGCGACTGGCGCCGAAATCGTCGTCACCTCCTGTCACAACTGCGTCGACGGCCTGGCCGATCTTATCAAGCATTACAAACTCGGCATGCAGGTCACCCAACTGGTCAACCTGGTAGCCAATGCCCTGGTAATCGAAAAGAAGGTAGCGGTGCCGGTTGGTGAGGTCCCTGCCGAAGCCGAGGCTCTGGCCGGACGCAAGATACTCGTAATCGACGATGAGCCTGATATCGTAACCTTCATCTCCGCCATTCTCGAGGATAATGGGGCCACCGTATTCAAGGCCTACAGCGGCGATGAGGCGATAGCAATAGCTCAGAAGGAAAAACCGGATATGATGACCCTCGATATAAGCATGCCGGGTAAGAGCGGCATCGAGGTGTTTGAAGAATTGCGGAGTCTCGATGATTTGAAATCGATACCGGTATGTATTATTACCGGCAAGCCGGAATTGCGGAAGCTGATTTATGATCGTCAAGTTCTGCCGCCCGAAGGATATCTCGACAAACCGATTACCGAGGAAGGTCTCTTGGTCAATGTCAGAAAGATCCTGGAACTGGTTCATGAGAAGTAAGCCGGCGCAGAAATCATCCGTTACACCGAGGTGATATGATGGAAAATATTTACCAGACATATTTCAACTCGATGCCCTGTTTTCTCACCGTTCAGGATCGGGATTTCAAAATCATCAACGCCAATGAACGGTTCATAAAAAACTTCGGGGATTACGAAGGTCGCTATTGTTATCAAATCTACAAAAAGCGTCCGGAGAAATGTGAGGATTGCCCCGTTGAGCGAACCTTTATGGACGGCGAGATGCATCGCAGCGAAGAGCTGGTAAAGACCATCGACGGCCGCGAAGTCTGGGTCATCGTCTTCTCGACGCCGATCCGCGACGATAACGGCGAAATTACGTCGGTTATGGAAATGTCGGCCGATTTCACCAAAATCAAGCTTCTGCAGGATCAGCTTCGCGCCAGTCAGGATCGTTATCGCCTGCTGTTCGAGGAGGTCCCGTGCTATATTTCCATGCAGGATAAGGACCTTCGGATAGTCGAAGCTAACCGCCTCCACCGCGAGGCGTTTGGGACCTCATACGGCAATATGTGTTACGAGGTTTACAAACATCGCACCAAGCCATGTATGCCCTGTCCGGTTCGGCAAACCTTCGATGACGGCGAAATCCGCACTCACGAGGAAGTTGTCACTTCGCGTAATAAGAACCGGATGAATGTTCTTGTTACCACCGCCCCGCTGAGAGATGCCAACGGTGATATCGAGCGCGTCATTGAGATGAGTACCGATATCACTCCTATCCGGCAACTGCAGGATAAACTGACCTCGGTCGGACTCCTGATCGGATCAATCTCGCATGGTATCAAAGGTCTCCTCAACGGTCTCGACGGTGGGATTTACCTGGTTAATTCCGGCCTGAAGAAAGACGACCGCGAACGGATTGACAAAGGATGGGAAATCGCCCTGCGCAATGTCGATCGGATCAGGTCGATGGTCATGGATATCCTTTATTATGCCAAAGACCGCGAACCGGATTGGGAAACAATCAATGCCGATGAAATGGGCCGCGAAATCTGCTGTATGCTCCAGGAAAAAGCGGGCAAAATTAATATCGGCCTCGAATGTAAAGTGAACGGCAATATCGGACAGTTTGAGGTCGACAAACAGGCGGTCCGATCGCTGTTAATCAACCTGATCGAAAATTCACTCGATGCCTGCCGGATTGACAAGCAAAAGGACGATCATTATATCACCATGGATATTTCCGGCGATACCGACACCGTCACCTTCAAAGTTTCCGACAACGGTATCGGTATGGACCGGGAAACCCGCGAAAAAGCGTTCAGTCTCTTCTTCTCCTCCAAAGGCGCGGGCGGCACCGGCCTGGGGCTTTTCATCTCCCACAAAATCGCCAAAGCTCACGGCGGCAATATCAAAATTGAATCGGAAGTGGGCCAGGGATGTTCGTTCATCGTCAATCTTCCTCGCGTCCGTCCGGTAATAGACGAATCAGTAACCACGCCAGCGGCCGACGACGAAAATGCGGAAGCCCCCGACCGCACCGAGAATTAGTAATCGCCTGCAGGCGACTTTTCGGCCCGGACGAAAAATGTTCAGTACTGCAGAGCAAAATCCCTGCGATCCTGCTAAGTAGTCCTGCCCGACCTCCGGGAATATAATATTGACAACTCGCCTGTTTATGTTATATTAACATAACGGACTACTTCCCGGTATTGCTATCTTTAAATGACTTCCTGCGGAGGGGAAATATTATGACCGGTTCCTTATTGTTAAACGGCAATTTTAGGGCTGTAAAGATAACTCTCGCCTGTATAGTGTTGATTTTGCTGGCAGGGGCCGATGTCAGCGTGGCCGACAGCCCCCGGTTTCTCAACTGCCCCGATTCGACGGTAAGTGTCAATCATTGCTACTTTTATCGCTTTAATTATGAGACCAATCTGGAAGGAACCGGCAATTCTTCAAAAATCAGGTATGCCATAGCCGAAACCAATGTCGATGGCGATATTGATATTGATCCTGTCACCGGCCGAATGCATTATTATCCGACGATGACAGACGTCCCGGGACCAAAATTTATCTCTATCCAAGCCTGCCATAGATCATCCGGCAGATGCGATACCTGCACCGTCTATTTGTTTGTTTTTAATACTCCGCCGGAAATTTATATCGATCCCATGTCTTATACGATTGAAGTCGGAGACACCCTCCGTGTGTTACCAATAGCTGCAGATCGTGATTTTTGTGACGTCCTTCGATATTCATTGAAAGAAGGCCCGGGCCAGATAGATGCTGATAATGGACTGTATACCTGGGTGCCGGGCGAAGACGATGTGGGCGAACATGAGGTTTTGGTATATGTAAGTGACGGTATAACCTATGAAGATGCCACAATCCATGTAAAAGTTCCTGGGCAATACGAAGTATGGATTGAGAAAAGGTATGATGTTCTTCAGGGCCACTTTATTGACGTCGATGTGATGTTGGAAAACAATTCCGAATCAATGGGTGGTTTTAACTTCCTTGTCGGCTATAACGCTTCGGCGCTGGCCTTCACCGAAGCCGCCCTGAACCAGCAGCTTGTTGACTGTGGCTGGGAATACTTCACCTATCGTTACAACTGGAATGGCAATTGTGGTGAAAGTTGCCCCTCCGGTCTGGTGCGTCTGGTCGGTATGGCTGAAACCAACAACGGCCCCCACCACCCTGACAGGGAATGTCTCGACAACGTCGATCATATCGCCACAATGACATTCTTCGTCAGCAATGACCGTACCTTGGAATGCACATTCCTGCCGATCCGTTTCTACTGGATGGATTGCGGCGATAACACCATTGCAGTGGGTCCACATGGTGACAGTCTGGCACTCAACCGCCATATCTACGATTTCGATGGCAGCCAGATTCAGGATTATGAATACGGATTCCCAGGCTATTGGGGCGCCCCGGATGTTCCATGTCTGGACGGCGACAGGGTGACCCCCGTCCGCTTCGTTGACTTCATCAACGGCGGAATCGAAATACAATGCTTTTCTATAGATGCTCGTGGTGATATTAATGTCAACGGGCTTGCGAACGAAATCGCCGACTGGGTTATGTTTCGAGATTATTTCCTGCAGGGCATCCATGCTTTTGGTTTTCATGTCGAGGCAAGTAAATATTCGAGTGATGTAAATTGCGACGATATTCCACTTCGGCTTGAGGATTTTATGCGCCTGGCCCAGGTTATTGTAGGAAATGCTGAACCGTGCGAGGGGACTGTCGTCCCGGATACAATCACAGCTGATTTCACTTGGCACCCGGATAGCCGGGTCGTCTATGTTGGCTCACCGTATAATAAACTGGCGGCGGTTTACATGGTATTCATGGGAGAAATAATCCCCACCCTCGATCTCGAAATGTCCTACCTGAACCTTGGCTATGCACATGATTCAGGGATAACAAGAATTATAGTCTATCCTGATCCGGTAACCGATCCTCCGGAATTCAACATGTGCCGCCTGTTTTCATACACCGGTGCTGGTGAGTTGATTGAAATCCAAGCCGCCGACCTGCATGACAATATCGTGGTGACAGACACCTATAGTGACGTTAATGACTGGGACGAGGCATTTTTACCATCGGATTATTCGCTGTCACAGAATCATCCCAATCCTTTTAATCCATCGACCGAGATTCGCTTTTCGATTCCAAGGGTGGCCGAAGTCACTCTCGAAATCTTCAATATCATCGGCCAGAAAGTCAACACCCTTGCGGATAAACGCCTTCCTGCGGGAGAACATGCCGTAACCTGGGATGGATGTGATAAAAGCGGTAAAAAGGTTGTGTCAGGAATATATCTCTACCGCCTGACAGCCGGTGAATACACTTCGTCGAAGCGAATGATTCTGTCAAAATAGGGGTCGGCTCGGATATTAAGCCGACCTCACAATTTCGATTTCTCATCATAATATGCGACGACCTCATTTATCAAGGCATGTGATATTCCATGCCCCACACCTGCCAGCAAGTCAAAGACCTCATGCCCAAATCGCTTCGCCCACTATCAGGTAAAGCACCATGTTTGAACTTTCATATTAGTTCCTGCCAACGTATCTTCATTAATCGGAGAAACAATGACGACGAGATATTCCACAACCTATTCGGTGAGCCTGGCACTATTTTCTGCCGCTCTTTTCGGAGCCGCAACCCCGGCCAGCAAAGCGCTATTGGGCAACCTGACCGCTTTCCAACTGGCGGGACTGCTCTATATGGGCGCGGTTATCGGAGTTCTCGCCGTTGTTATTCGCCGTCGCACCTGGCGCCCACCCTGGCGGATGTCCCGCAGCAATCAATGGCGTCTGGGCGGCGCGGTCTTGTTCGGCGGCCTGCTCGGCCCGGTGCTACTCCTGCTGGGACTGCAACTGGCTTCCGCCGCTTCCGTCTCCATGTGGCTCAACCTTGAACTGGTCGCCACCGCCGTTCTTGGCAGGCTGTTTTTCCATGATCACCTCGGCCGTTACGGATGGCTCGGCGTGGCCGGAATAGTCCTGGCTGGAGCCTTATTGAGTATTGGCGAGGGAATGTCCGGAATATGGGCCGGCTTGCTGGTCGCCGGAGCCTGCATCTGCTGGGGGTTGGACAATCATTTCACCGCCCTCATCGACGGCATCACCCCATCGGAAAGCACCATGTGGAAGGGGTTGGTCGCCGGATCGGTCAATTTTATCATCGGCTTGTTTCTGCATTCCTATGATGCCTCGGTTTCCGTTACTATCGGAGCTCTGGCGGTCGGCATCTTTGCTTATGGCGCCAGCATTACGTTGTATATCGCCTCGGCCCAGGGCATGGGAGCCACCCGGGCGCAGATGTTTTTTGCCAGCGCGCCGTTTTTCGGAGTCGCCCTGGCGGCAATTGTTCTTGGGGAATCGATTTCGATCATTCAAATTACAGCGGCGGCGGTCATGGCGCTTTCATTGACCGCCCTGTTTCGCGACCAGCATCATCATCAGCATATCCATGATGCTCTTTCGCATGAGCATTCGCACAGTCATGATGACGAGCATCACACCCATACCCATTCCGGTCATGACCCATCCCATCGCCACTCACATTTGCACGAACACAAACCGACCGAGCACACCCACCCCCACTGGCCGGATTTACATCACAGACATAAGCATGATTGATAAAGTGAGCATTTCGTAGATGGGTGGTTGAATACATTGGAACCCTTGCCATAGGTCCCGAGCCTTACGAGGGAGGTTTCGACATTTTTCATCACTATGGACAGAGCATCCGCGCGACAGAAAAAAAGCTGGCCCCTGCCGGTAGGCGGCACCCGCCTCGGCGGGCTCGTCTGCCCCAGGGCTAACTGATTTACTCGGCTAAATCTACGGCTGCGGCTTTTCACGCAGGGTCAATGATATCCGGTTGCGGTCGAGGTCGATCGCCAATACCGTGACCATCACCTGCTGCTGAACCTTGACGACTTCATTGGGATCTTTGACAAATCGGTCGGCCATTTCGCTGATATGCACCAAACCATCCTGATGGACGCCAATATCGACAAAAGCCCCGAAATTGGTGACGTTGGTAACTATGCCGGGAATCTTCATACCGACTTTGACATCCTCAATAGCGTTGATAGTATCATCATATTTAAAAGCAATAAACTGCTGCCGTGGATCACGGCCCGGTTTGGCCAATTCATCCATGATATCCTGCAGGGTTGGCATCCCGATCCTGTCGCTGACATAGTCGGTCAGCCTGAGCTTCTTCCTGAGGTTTTCGTCGCGCATCAACTCATTGACCGTACAACCCAAGTCCTTGGCCATCTTCATCACCACACCGTAGCTTTCAGGATGCACCGCGCTACGGTCGAGAGGATTTGGAGCATCAAGAATCCGCAGGAACCCAGCCGCTTGCTCAAACGCCTTGGGGCCAAGGCGCGGCACCTGAAGAAAATCATCACGGGATTTAAACGCCCCTTTTTCATTACGATAATCGATGATTTTCCCGGCCAGGTTCGGACCCAGACCGGAGACATATGTCAATAGTTGTTTGCTGGCAGTGTTGACTTCGACTCCGACCGCATTGACGCAACTGACGACGACATCGTCAAGCCCCTGTTTTAGCGATGGCTGATCGACATCATGCTGATACTGCCCGACGCCGATCGACTTGGCATCGATCTTGACCAGCTCGGCCAATGGGTCCATCAGACGCCGACCGATCGATACCGCTCCCCTGACGGTGATATCATGATCCGGAAATTCCTCGCGAGCGATCTCCGAGGCGGAATAGATCGAGGCGCCCGATTCATTGACCATCTCAATCGCAATTCCCTCAGGCAAATCCAGATCGCGAATAAACGACTCGGTTTCTCGCCCGGCGGTGCCGTTGCCGATCGCGATGATTTCTATATTGTATTCCTTGCAGAGAAATTCGATTTCGGCTCCGGAATTGTCTCGTTGTCCGGATGAACCATGGGGAAAGATGGCGGTATTATGGAGCAATTTCCCCTGCTGATCGAGGCAGACGATTTTGCAGCCGGTACGAAAACCGGGATCGACCGCCATGACTCGTTTCTGCCCCAGCGGCGAACTCATCAAAAGCTCCCGGAGATTGGCGGCGAAAACCCTGATTGCTTCCTCATCGGCATGCACTTTCGAGCCACTCCGTATCTCTGTTTCCATTGATGAACTGAGAAGACGATGGTAACTATCCTGCACTGCCAGCCGGACCTGTTCCGAGGCATCATTATCACTGATGACAAAAATCTCTTCCAGCAGATGCAGCGCCTCATCTTCGGAGGGGGCGATTTTGAAATTTAAATAACCTTCCGCCTCTCCCCGCCTCATCGCCAGGATACGATGCGACGGCGCCGACGAAATTTCTTCCTGCCATTCGAAATAATCGGAGAATTTGGCGCCTTCGGTTTCCTTGCCGATAATCACCTTCGACGTGATCATTCCCGTTTTATGGAACAGTTCGCGCATTTTGGCTCGAGCATCGGCATCCTCGCTGACCCATTCTGCGATAATATCACGCGCCCCGGCGAGAGCATCCTCAACCGTTTCCACTTCTTTTTCCGAATCGACAAAAGGTTCGGCTTCCTTGATCGGATCGATATCTTCTTGTTCGAACAAAAGCTCGGCCAAAGGTTCCAGGCCGCGCTCTTTGGCGATGGTCGCCCGCGTGCGACGTTTGGGACGGAACGGGAGATAGATATCCTCCAACTCGGCCATCGTTTCGGCCGCTTCGATTTTCTCTTTCAGCTCGTCGGTCAGCAGTTCGCGCTCTTCGAGTGATTTCAGAATCGCCTCGCGACGTTTGTCCAGTTCACGGAGTTGAGCGATACGATCTCGAATGGCGGTGATAACCACCTCATCCAGGCTCCCGGTCATCTCTTTGCGATACCGGGCAATGAATGGAACGGTGGCGTCATCATCGAGCAACGTGACCGTTGCCGCCACTTGTTTACCGTTCAGGTTTAACTCCTGGGCGATTTTTACTATATGTGTGCTTTCCATATTGTCCTCTGCAAATCGTTCACGTGTGGCTATAAGATATTAAAATCGGACGTAAAAAGAAACATGAAATCACGGATTCTAAATCATCAGATCGATACCTACCGGACAATGATCCGACCCCATGATTTCCGGCATAATAAATGCTCCCTTGATATTTGTACGCAGGCTTTCGCTGACAAAGAAATAGTCGATTCTCCAGCCGACATTCCTTTCCCGCGCTCGGCTCTTCATATCCCACCATGAATACTGCCCTGGTTCGGAGTTGAATAGTCGCAGGGTATCGATATATCCATGCTCGATCAACTTATCAATCCAGGCCCGTTCTTCGGGCAAAAAACCGGATACCTTTTGATTCTCCTTCGGTCGTGACAGGTCGATTTCCTTATGAGCGGTGTTGACATCGCCGCAGAATACTATGTTTTCTCCCCTATCCCGCCGCTGATCTATATGTTTGAGAAAAGCATCGTAAAAGGCCATTTTGTAGGCCAGCCGCTCTTTGGAGGCCTTGCCGTTCGGGAAATAAACATTCAGGAGGGTGAACTGCTCGTATTCGGCGATCAGAGTGCGCCCCTCACTATCAAACTCCGGGACTCCGAAACCATGATAAATATTCCTTGGCTCCGGCTGAGTATAAACCGCCGTACCACTGTATCCTTTACGCTCGGCAGAGGCAAAATAGGTATGATATCCATCGACTTCTTTCAAAACTTGCGGCACCTGCTCTTCCTGCGCCTTGGTTTCCTGCAGACAGAGAATCGACGGTTTCTCATCGAAGAACCAGTCCATAGCGCCTTTACGATCGACGGCACGGATACCGTTGACATTCCACGAATAGATCCGGAGTTTTTGTTTTGCCATCTGTTTATTTTCCTATCAGGTTATTTCTCAATCAAGTGTTTCTTACTTCCTGGCGGCCATGACAGCCCGGATACTATCAGCGCCAAGAAGATCAGCAAACCACCGAGGGCTCGATGTTGTACAAACTGTTCGCCGCCCAGGGTCCACGCAAACAAACCGGCGAAAACCGGTTCGAGTGCGAATATAAGTGATACGCGCAAAGGCGAGGCTATTTTTTGAGCCATCATCTGAAAAACAAATGCCAGCAGGGTTGGGAAAATGGTGAGGAACAGTATCATCCATACCGCGCCGGTTGAAGTAACCGTGAACGGCAAATCAAATATCAGGGCGGTAACGATACTGAGGACGCCGACCACCAAAAATTGCTGGCAACTGATTATATACGGATCGATCCCGGTTTTCATATACTTGTCGGAATACAGCAGGTGCAGAGCGTATGTAACGGCGGCGATAAGAGTCAGCATATCGCCGATATTTATATCAACCAACCCCCCGGTCAGAACCCATAATCCGATCATGGAAATACCGGATGCAATCAATTCCATCCTGGTCGGTTTGCGCCTGAAAATAGTCAACAGGAATAGCGGAACAAAGGCGACAAACAGTCCAGTAATAAAACCGGAATTGGAAGCAGTGGTGTACTTGAGGCCGATCGTCTGTGGGATATATAACATCCAGAGAAGGAAACCGAGCCATGCTGCCCGACCCATTCCGGTAAAAACTGACCGCCCTTTGAGTTTTAAGACGACTAAAAGAATTGATCCGGCCAGGAGAAAACGATATCCGACCAGAACCACCGGATCGATATCATCAAGGACCGCCTTGACGATAAAGAAGGTCGATCCCCAGATGGCAGCAGCATACAGCAGGCCAAGATCGGCCAGCCTTTTTTTGTACTTCTCCTGTATTTTCCCTAAGCGCATATTGATGACAATAATGCCAATCGTTTTGCCAAAGTCAAAGGATAATAAAAGAAGCCCCTGAATACGGGGCTTCTTATTGATCTATTTCTGCTCGCAGGACTTATTGTGATGCTTCCGCCCCGGTTCGCGGTTCGGCGTTTTTGACATATTTCTCCAGCCATTCGGTGGTTTCCCACAAAACATGCATGACCGATTCGCGAGCCCGATAGCTGTGACTTTCATGCGGCAGCATCACCAGCCGCGCGGTTGCGCCATGCCCTTTCAGTGCGGCATAGAACCGTTCGCTTTGCAACGGGTAAGTTCCCGAATTGTTGTCGGCTTCGCCATGCACCAGGAGAATCGGTTCGTTAATTTTGTCGGCATGCATAAAAGGCGACATGGTGTAATAAACCTCGGGCGCTTCCCAGTAAGTTCGTTCTTCCGACTGGAATCCGAATGGCGTCAATGTCCGGTTATAAGCACCGCTCCGGGCCAATCCGGCCCGAAACAGATCGGAATGGGCCAGCAGATTGGCGGTCATGAAGGCGCCATAGGAATGTCCACCGATAGCAACCCGGTCGGGATCGGAAACACCGCGTCGAGCGACCTCATCGATGGCCGCTTTGGCGCTGGCAACCAATTGCCTCACGAAGGAATCATTCGGTTCCTCATCTCCCTCGCCGACCACCGGCATACTGGCGTCATCAAGGACGGCATAACCCATGGTCAACCATAACATCGGCGACCACCACCCAACTCGGATAAAGCGATAGGGCGAATCGGTCACCTGTCCGGCGGCATCGGCGCTCTTGAATTCGTTCGGATAAGCCCACATAATAGTCGGCAAAGGACCGTCTTTTTCAGGAGAATACCCGGCGGGCAAATACAAAGTGCCGGTCAACTGCACGCCGTCTTCTCTTTCGTAACGGATCAACTCCTTCTCGACACCGCCCAGTTGCGGCGTCGGATGAGGGAACGAGGTAATCTGATCGACGGTATTCTTTTTAATATCGCGGATGAAATAATTCGGCGGCTCATCGACCGCCTCGCGACGGGTAATGATTATCCCCTTCCCAGGATCGATTAATTCTATCGGATATTCATAATAGGGTGCCTCCGACCTGAACAACCGTTCGGTCTCATGCGTTTTCAAATCGTACTTATCGAGAAACGGCCGGTCGCCTTCCGGAGATGCCCCCGAGGAAGTTAAAAAGAGACTTCGTCCCTTGTCGGCAGTCATTAGCACCAGGGCTCCGCCATCATCGTATTTCATCAACGGCGTACCGGGATCACTATATCTATCCTCCCATGACCTGTCTCTTATGAGTACCGGTTCGGCATCAGGCGAGCCCGGTTTGAGTTGCCAGGCCTTTTCGTTGCGCGTTTGCCACCACCATCCGGTTACTATGGCAAGGTCATCGGTCCCCCAGAGGATATTATCGAAACGAATATCGAGAGTGATCAGCGGGACTGGCGGTTTATCGAAAGGAGCCGGCTGGAGGAACACCTGGTCACGGTTTTCCGATTCCGCTCCAGCATCCCCACCGTCCTGTGCCTCTGTCCAATACAGGGTCGCATCGGCATCCTGACGCCATCCGAAAGAACGTGGTCCGGTAATTACCGATCCGAAAGCGACCGGGATATTATCGGCCAATGGTATTTCGGCCAGGTGATGTACAAGTCCGCCGTCCAAATCCCAGATTTCGGCCTTCCTGGGGAAACGGTACAAAGGTACCGCGTAAGAATAGGGCCTGTGGATGATTTCCACCATGATAAGTTTACCGTCCGGCGACGGGTCAACCTGGTAGAAAATTCCCGGATTGCCAATTGGGACCGTCTGGCCTTCAAACTCTATTTTCACCAACTGCGAAGTCGCATAGTAATCAAAAACATCTTCATCATACCCGCTCTTGAGCAAATCCTGGTAGGTTCGGGCCGGGGCTTTGCGACCCAGGTTTTCCTGAGTTATCGGCCCGGAAGGAACGGTCGGTTCTTCCAGAGCTACGCCGCGATCGGTCAGTACGGTTTTGGCGATTATTGTTTTGCTGTCTGAAAGCCAGGTATAGGTGCTGCCGAAGGCGCTGTTGAGCCGGACCGAAGAAAGCCGCGAGGCTTTGCCTTCGGATACCTTGGCTCCCCACAGTTCCCGTTTGTTATCTATCGTTAAAATAAAGGAAATCCGCTTGCTGTCGGGAGACCATACCACACTGGTGATATATGGGTCTTCCGGTAATCCGGTAATTTCAAGGTCGGAACCGTCCGAAATCTTGCGGATGGTGAGACCTGTCAGGTATCTGCCTCGGCTGGGGCCGTTGGTGCGGGGATTTATCCGCAAACCGGCCAGCCGCAGTTCCGGCTGCGAAACCTCTTCGATAGAGGGCAAACCCGGCCATTGTTGAATCATCATATATTCATTGTCGGGGCTGATGGAAACGCGCGGGGTCGGCGGAGCGTCGATCAGGTCGGCAATCACCTTCGGCGGCATCATGTAGCCTGATTCCGGGACTTCCTGACCGAAACCTGCGGAACTAAACAGCAGCAGGCAGGTAAGAGAGACCGCAATAAAAACATTTTTCAGTAACCGGTGACGATAGAGATCGTCCATAATCAAAACCTCCAATTTCGACTCCGGCCCCAAATGGTCGGAGATATCCCTCCCGCAGAATTTCCAAAAACAACTCCCCAAAATAGGAAATCTACACTCATCTGACAAGTGCTTTGCTTAAGATATCTCAATTGCACCAATCGGGGATGATTGTCTCAAAATCATACGCTGTATGGGGACCATTATGAACCAATATTGCGTTATATTATCAACAATACGCTTCTGCGTATCAATAACTATGGTCGGTCAATTTCACCTTGCCGCGGAAAATCCAGTAAATAGCTGACGTATAGGCGATAACCAGTGGCATACCGATTAAAGCAATAATCAGCATAATATTCAGCGTTTTGGGCGACGAGGCGGCATTATAAAGATGCAAGCTGTTGGCGGCAATAGGATTCGACAGGATCAAATTAGGGTACATGCCAATCCCGAACAGAGCCATAAGCGCCGCCAATGAGGCACACGACGACAAAAAAGCCCGAAAATCGCGCCCGTGGTGAATCTCACGCGGTATATTGGCAATCGCCAGCATATTGAGCACCGGAATAATAAACAGCACCGGGAAATTCTTGAGATTTTCGGTCATATGCGGAATATACAACAGAGTCGCCAAAGTCGTCGCGGCATAGCAAATGATGAAGAATATGATGGTGTTATTGACCCGGCTCCTGATTTTGGCCTGAAGTTCACCATCGGTTTTCATCACGACATAGATGGCGCCGTGCATCATGAATAATGCCACCGTAGTGACGCCAACCATGAGCGCATACGGATGCAGCAGGCTCCAGAAACTACCGGTGAAATCGTGCTGTGCATTAAGAGAAATTCCCCAGGCGATATTGCCCAGAGCGACGCCGATAAGCAGGCCGGATAAAATACTGCTGACGCTGAAGCTAGCATCCCAGAACTGCCGCCAACCTCGCCCTTCACGTTTGCTCCTGAACTCGATTGCCACCGCTCTAAAAATCAGGCTGAACAACAGGAGCATAAGCGCCATATAAAATCCTGAGAAGGCCGAGGCGTAAACTTCTGGAAAAGCGGCGAATAAAGCCCCTCCCCCGGTAACCAGCCAGACTTCATTACCGTCCCAGACCGGCCCGATCGAATTGATCATCATACGCCGATTGGTATCGCCTTTGGTCAGCAGATGAAGTGCGCCAACGCCGAGGTCGAAACCATCGAGGATCGCATATCCGGTCAGCAGCACCCCGACCAGCCCAAACCATATCGTATTTAAATCGAATGCGAATGTCATACCTTGCGCCCCTCTATTTGCGGTTTGCCATCAACCGGACCGTGCTGAATCTTTTCATTGAGTAGATAGATGAAAAGCACGAACAACAGCAGATAGATCAGCGTGAACATGATCAATGATAATATCACCTGACCCGGCTCGACACTTGACGATAAGGCGTCGGATGTTCGCAAAAGGCCATATACGATCCACGGCTGCCGCCCCACCTCGGCGGTAAACCAGCCCATCTGGTTGGCAATTTGGGGCAGCAGCACCGAGAAAATAAATATCCACAGCAGCCATTGATTGGTGCACAGTCGTTTGCGCCACCAATGGTATACCCCGATCAGGCTGAGCAGGATCAGGGTCATACCGATCGCGACCATGATATGATAACTTTGAAATACCAGATTCGCCGGCGGCCGGTCCTCCGGCGGAAACGCCTTCAGCCCGGTGACCGGTGCATCGGCATCTCCATGAACAAGAAACGATAGAAATCCGGGAATTTCCAAGCCATACGTTTTTTCAGCATCATCATCAACCCATCCAAACAGGTAGGCTCCGGCCGGAGCGTCTGCGGGAAAATGACCTTCAAAGGCGGCCAATTTGGCCGGCTGGGTTTCGGCCACGGTCGAGGCGCTGCTGTGGCCGGTAACCAGTTGCATCACCGATGCGAAAAGAGCCACGATAACCGCAATTTTGATCGCACCTTTGGCCTGCTCGATATGTTTTTTGCGAAGAAGATAAAAGGCGCTGACGCTGATGACAAAGAATGCTCCCGCTTGCCAGGCGCCCATATAAACATGGCCGATACGATCGAGAAAAGAGGGGTTGAAAACCACCTGCCAGAAATCGACGATTTCGGCTCGCATCCCGTCGCCGAACGCGACCACATGATGCCCGGTCGGTGTTTGCTGCCATGAATTGGCCACGACTATCCAGATCGCCGAGAAATGTGCCCCGAAGGCGACCAGAATGGTCGCGATAAAATGAGTGCGGGGTTTGACCTTGTCCCATCCGAATAGCAGGATGGCAAGAAATCCGGATTCGAGAAAGAAGGCGAAAATACCTTCGGCCGCCAGGGCGCTACCGAAAACATCGCCGACAAAACGGGAATAAGTCGCCCAGTTGGTCCCGAACTGGAATTCCATCACAATCCCGGTAGCAACACCCAGGGCAAAAATTAAACCGAATATCTTGACCCAGAAACGGGTCATCTGATGATATAAAAGGTTTCCGGTTTTGAGATATATCCCTTCCATGATCACCAGGATCAGGGCAAGACCGATACTCATGGGAGGAAATATATAATGAAAGCCGATCGTCAGACCGAATTGTACCCTCGATAAGATCTCCAGGTCCATCAAAAACGCTCCTGCACGACATCGGAATAATAATCTGCCATGCTATCAGGGCCAATTATGTCTATATTTTGATTAATTCCCACCGGCATGTCAACTATAATAACATCGCATGCAATCTAATTCCGGTATATTAGGTGTGAGTCAAAGACCCCAGCCGGATAGACCTCTGCTATTTATCTTCCGCCGATTTTTCATCTACGGAATCTTCTATCAGCATTGGCGTCTCGACATTCGATGCCTCGCTGCCCGGTTCATTCTCATCGGCCGGATGGCAGCAGGTTACTTTGGTTTTTCCGGCGGCATCGGTCTCGATTTTGGGGCTGACATACGGAATCCCCAGCGACATCCCCCGAAGGATAAACAATACCGCCAGAATAATCCCTCCGACCGGTATCAGACGGTTCAGATGTTTTCGGAAATTGACATTGATCAGTTTCCCCGCCAGGGACATCGCCAGCATGACCGGCATCGTGCCCAATCCGAAAACTCCCATAAAGATTGCTCCTTTTATCGGATTGCCGGTCGCAATCGCTCCGGCCAGGGCAATATAAACCAGTCCGCATGGCAGGAAACCATTGAGAAGGCCGATAACGAAGAGGGAGCCAAGCGATTTCCGGACCATCAACCGGGCCCACAGGCCCTTGAAGACCATCATGATTTTCGAATGAAGTCTGGCTCCGATCGCATACGACGCGTATTTACTCGGCAAGAATACGAAAAGCAGGATTAATATGCCCAGCGCTATAGATAAGCTTTGCTGATACCCCCCGGCGAAAATAGTTTGTCCGATATGACCGCAGATATATCCGATTACGGAGTAGGTAACGGCGCGGCCGAGATTGTACAATATTCTTCCGATCCAGAAGTTCAGCCGACTCTGTTCCCCCTGCGGCAGGGCGAGAACAATCGGACCGCACATACCGATGCAGTGGAGACTTCCGGCCAGGCCGATTACCAGGGCTGTCGCATATTCCATCATTTTATAAACCTCTACGGTATAATAATCGTTTTTTGACTGTAGTATTCTTTGTCGCCTTCCCCCCAAGCGATACGAACGTGCCATAATCCTCTTGCCGGCCGCCCCACGTCGACCACCTGATGGCCCTCATTGTCCGGTTTGACTTCAAATATCATATCCAGATCGGCGCTCGAGGGGCGATACAGCTTAATCTGTCCCTTGGTCGTTGGCGCCAGCGATTCCGGTGGAAGATTGACATTCAGGGTTTGTAACTCGGCATCATATTGCACCCCTACTTCGCGCGGCAATTGTTGCGTCCGCCGGTTACGCTCAATCTGATTCTGATATTCCATTTCTTTCTGATAATAATCCTTTTCCACAAGATCCATATCCTGCTGCGAGGCGAAGAATACGAGAGAGAGAATAAAGAGCACGAAGCCGCCGTAGAGGATAAAAATCCCTTTGCCCCAGTTTGATTTTCGAGTCGCCTGTGTCATCATTCTTCTCCCGACGGCCCCATGAAGGAGGTAGTGATTTCCTCCATGACTTCATCCCCGTTCAATACTTCAACCACGACCAAAGTTGTCGGTCCGAAAATGGAGGCACGCGGTATCCTGATAAAAAACACCGACTCGATGACATCATTTGGAGGCAAGATCATTTCCGCTCCAACCATTGCGATCGATCCTCCGACTGGCGCCTTTAACCGCAATCCTACCGGGATCGTATCATACGATTTGTTGATCATCTTGACCGAGTACAAATTGCGCACCTGGTCGTTTTCCGTTACCGTATACAACATCCCCGGGGTCCGCAGGATCGTCGTTTCCACGGGGGGCCGGTTGACCGACATATAAGTTAAGATCGATAAAACAATTGTCAATGCAATTGAATAAATAATAATGCGGCCGGTCAGGCGCAGCCGTTTCCCGCCTTTGAGAATAGCTTCCGATGAATAACGGATCAGCCCCTCGGATAATCCGATTTTTCTCATCGTCCGATTGCAGGCATCGATACAGGCGGTACAGTTGACACATTCCAGTTGAGTACCGTTGCGGATATCGATACCGGTCGGACAGACATTAACGCAGGCGGCGCATTCGACACAATCGCCGATTCCGGCCCGGTCTTCGCCTCTGACCATCGCCTTGCGCGGTTCGCCGCGATTGTAATCATAGGCAACGATAATTGAATTGCTGTCGATCAGGACGCCCTGTAATCGCCCATAGGGACAGACCAGGGTACAAGCCTGCTCTCGAAACCAGGCAAAAACTCCATAAAACAGAAAACTAAAAAACAACATTCCGGTTAAACCGGCAATATGATTGGCCGGTGAATCGGTAATAATCTCAAAGAGTTTTTCGATCCCTGTGAAATAGGCCAGAAACAGATTCCCGATTATAAAGGAGAGGGCGAAAAAGACAGAATGTTTCAGCACTCGTTTGTAAATTTTGTAAACGCTCCAGGAGCTGGCCGAAAGCCGTCGCTGCTTTGCCGGTCCGCCCTCGATCCAATACTCGATACGACGAAATACCATTTCCAAAAATATGGTCTGGGGACATATCCATCCGCAAAAGAGACGACCGAATACTGCTGTAAACAGAATCAAAAAAAATACCGCCGCGATGGCAGTAATGACAAACAGATGAAAATCCTGGGGCCAGAAAGTGAATCCGAAAATAACAAAGCGCCGATTTAGGACATCAAGGAGCAGGAGCGGTTGTCCGCCTATTTTAATAAAGGGACCGGAGAAAAGTAACAAAAGGAGAAAGGAAGCGACGACTGTTCGGGCGCGGTACAGCCGGCCTTTCGGTTTGGCCGGATAAACCCATAATCGTTTCCCCTCTTTGTCCGCCGTCGCCAATCTGTCCCGGAAGGAATCATTCTCCATATCGGTTTCTACTTTCGCCGTGAAGGTCTATTCGGCTACCGGATCCCCCTGCGGCGCTTTGGCATTCGGCGGACTGGTTCCTTTCAGAGAAAGAACATAACCGGCCACATTGACTATTTCTTCCTCGGATAATGTTCCTCTCCAGGAGATCATCCCCTTGGTGGGATAACCGTACTTGACACTCTTGACGACCGATGTCATATCGGCGCCATGCAGCCAGTAATAATCGGTCAAATTGGGGCCGACCCCTCCCTCGCCCAGTTTGCCGTGACATTGAGAGCACGATTTCTGGAACGCCTCCCCGCCGGAGGCGATCAGCATCGCATCGGTCAACAATTCATAAGTGGTCGTGTCGGTCTCTCTGGTCATTACCAGAAGCGGAGAGCCATCATGCTGGGCCAGATATCGCTCACGTGGGGTTAGATCACCGCGAGGATTAAAATACGGGGAGCGATACTCCGACAAAACACCGAGAAGTTTATTACCGCCCTCGGCTACTCTCACATACGCCGGATTCATTTCTTTCCGGTATTCATCTTCCTGCAAATACCCGATGTCCATAACATGGTAATAGACCATGTATAAAAACGCCCAGATGATGGAAAGATAAAAGAGGTACAGCCACCAGCGGGGGAGGTCGTTGTCCATCTCCTTGATCCCGTCGTACTCATGATCCAGTAGTTCGTCTTTATATTCAGCCACCTCTATTCCTCCGCTCTATTCGAAAAAGGATCACCTGAGACGGTTGTCTCCCCGCCGGACAACGAATCATCCAGGGGCAAAAGGCTGTAACGCCTGATGTCCTGTTTTTCAAGGCGAATCACCCAGATCATCACCAAAACAAAAGCGGTGATAAAAAGGATCAGTGAAACAATGGAGTAAATCTCCACCCCGGAAATAGATTGCAACACCGATTTAATCATCGCGACTCCTCAACCATCGATCTTCCCTCAGATTCCATCCTGATATCGGTGCCGAGACGCTGCAGGTAGGCTATAAGGGCAACCAGTTTCGACTGTGGATCGACGGTTATACCGGATTCGGTCAGATTGGCGGTTATCTGTTCAGCCTGGCTTTGCAGATCAATCAAAGCCTGCTCCTCAAAACCTTCCGCGTATGGAACTCCCAATGTTCTCATGGCTCGGATTTTGGCCGCCGTGCCGCCGGTATCGATCTGATCTTCGGTCAGCCACGGGTATGGCGGCATAATCGATCCTGGTGACATCATCTTCGGTTCGATCATATGATTATAATGCCAGGCATCGGGATATTTGCCGCCCACGCGGTGCAGGTCGGGACCGGTGCGTTTCGATCCCCACTGGAAAGGATGATCATAAACGAATTCGCCAGCCTTGGAATATTCCCCGTATCGTTCCGTTTCCGAACGGAACGGCCGAATCATCTGGGAATGACAATTGTAACACCCCTCGGCGACATAGATATCGCGCCCTTCCAACTCCAGCGGCGTATAAGGTTTCACGTTCGAGATAGTGGGAACATTCGACTTGACCAGGAAAGTCGGCAGAAATTCTACAACGCCACCGATCGCCACGGCAATTGTCACCAGCACCAGGAATACGATCGGTTTTCTCTCCAGAATGCGATGCTTGAACATCAGCTTCTTATATTTTTCCACCTTATGTTCGCTCACCGCCGCTTCGGCCTGTTCTTCACGTACCAACTCTCCCTGACGAATCGTTCTCATCAGATTATATCCGGCCATCAAAATTCCAGTGAAATAAAGCAAACCGCCGCAGGCCCGGATGATATACATCGGTATAATTTGGATGACCGTTTCCAGGAAATTCGGATAGAGCAGAAAGCCTTCGGGAGTGAACTGTTTCCACATCAGGCTCTGCATGATACCCCCGAAATACAACGGCAGGGCATAGACTAAAATCCCCATGAACCCGATCCAGAAATGGTACTCGGCCAGTTTCCGGGAATAGAGTTTGGTGTTATAAAGCCGAGGGATCAACCAATAGAGCATGCCAAAAGTCAAAAACCCGTTCCACCCCAGGGCGCCGACATGAACATGAGCGATAGTCCAGTCGGTATAATGAGAGATGGCATTGACCGATTTAATCGCCAGAGCCGGGCCCTCAAAAGTCGCCATTCCATAAGCGGTAATCGCCACCACCAAAAATTTCAAGACCGGATCGTCGCGGACTTTATCCCACGCACCACGCAGGGTTAGCAGGCCGTTGAGCATACCGCCCCAGGAGGGAGCCAGAAGCATAATAGAAAAGGCGGTCCCGAGCGATTGTACCCAGTCCGGCAAAGCGGTGTACAACAGATGATGCGGTCCGGCCCAAATATAGATAAAGATCAAAGCCCAGAAATGAACGATCGACAGTCGATAGGAGAAGATCGGTCGATTGGCCGCCTTGGGCACAAAATAATACATCAAACCCAGATATGGCGTCGTCAGGAAAAAGGCGACTGCATTATGACCATACCACCATTGCACCAGCGCATCCTGAACCCCGGCGTAAAGAGGATAACTTTTCCAAAACGATACCGGCAATTCAAAAGAATTCACGACATGGAGAAGGGCCACCGTAATGAATGTAGCGATATAAAACCAGATCGCGACATACATATGCCGTTCACGGCGCTTGATAATGGTGCCGAACATATTCCAGCCGAAGATCACCCAGATTACGGCAATCGCAATATCAATCGGCCATTCCAGCTCGGCATATTCCCGGCTGGAAGTAATCCCGGTGGTGAGAGTAAAAGTCGCCGCAACGATAATCGCCTGCCAACCCCAGAAATGAATTCGGCTGAGAAGGTCGCTGAACATCCGGGCTTTGCAGAGCCGCTGCAGGGAATAGTATACTCCCATGAAGATACCGTTGCCTACAAAGGCGAAGATCACGGCGTTGGTGTGCAGCGGGCGAATCCGGCCGAAAGTGATATAGGGGATTCCCAGATTCAATTCCGGAAGGAACAGTTCCAGAGCGGCATAAAATCCCACCAGCATGCCGACCACTCCCCAGAACATGGTGGCCAGGCCGAAATCCCGGACAATCGTATTATCGTACTTAAATGTCTCCGTTGCCATGTAACGACTCTCCTGACTCTGTTTTTTTACTTCTCCCTTTTCTTCTGGACTCGAATAACATTCTCATTGCCGGAGTGAACAGGTCGTCGAACTGACCGCTGCGCAACGCCCAGAAAAACGCGATCAAAAAGCCACCGGCGACCACCAAAGAAAAACCGATAAGGACTATCATAATTTCCATTTATATGACTCCCCGGCGTCCGGCCCGATAAAATGTCATCAATGTCACAAACAGCACCACCGTCACCGAACTGGCCGGCATTAAAACAGCCGCTATAATCGGTGATAGCGCTCCCTGAGCCGCAAAATACAATCCGACCGCATTATATAAAAATGATAGACCAAAACTTACCTTGATTATAGTCAAACAATCGCGCGAAAGGTCTATATATCGGGGCAGCATTCGAAAATTACCAGCCTTGAGGATACCGTCGCTTTCGGGGGAAAAAGTCGCATCGCTCTCCATTACGGTGATACCGACCGAGGCGGCGGCCAGCGCTCCTGAGTCGTTTATCCCGTCGCCGATCATCAATACCTGCTCGCCTTTCATAGTACGATCATGAACGTAAGCCAGTTTGTCATGAGGCGACTGCCGGAAACGCATCTCCGTACCTTCGCCGAAAATATCGATAATCCGTTTTTTCTCGGCATCGGTATCGCCGGTGAGCAATACCAGCGGGTATAGTTTTTTAAGATTTTCTACCAACTCGCGCAAACCCTTGCGAAACAGGTTGGCGAATTTGAAACTGCCGAGGGTCTTACCGTCAATCGATACATATATTCTTGATGAACCCGGCTCGGTATCCTCTTTGCCGCAGACCCAGCGATGCGATCCTACCAGAATATCATGCCCGGCGATAAACGCCTTCAATCCCCGGCCAGTGACTTCTTCAAATTGATCGACCGGCAATGGTTCATATTCGTGCAGATAATTGCCGAGGCGAATCGAAAGCGGGTGCGTCGATTGCCTTACCGCTGAATATATCAATCGCTTATTCTCATCCGAAAGGTAATTCCCTTTGAATTGAGGTTTCTCGGCGCCCGATTGGGTGATCGTACCGGTTTTGTCAAAGATGATCCGTGATATTCGGGCCAGCCTCTCGACCACATTACTGTCCTTGAGATAAAGATCGCTTCGCCCGCATAAACGGTGAGCCGTCCCCAGGGCGAACGGAGTCGATAAGGCCAGCGCGCAGGGACAAGCGACGATCAATACCGCCGTCGCCGCATCAAGCGCCCGCGCTCCATCATATTGAAGCCAGTATATTCCCGCGAAAATAGCGATTAAAATTACCGTGGGAGTAAAAACGGTGCTGACCTTGGTTGCCAGCGTCATTAACTGAGGCTGATCCTTGATGGCCCCGGCGGTCTGCGACCAAAGCTGCATCAGGTAGCTCTGCGACGGCTTTTTGATAACCGCCAATTCAATCGCCGCTCCGATCTGTCGACCTCCGGCATATAGCTTTTCTCCGGCGGAGACTGTCACCGGCGCCGATTCGCCGGTTACGAAACTGTAATCGATGTGGCCTTCGCCCTTTTCGAGATTGGAATCGGCCGGGATCAATTCCTGATTGCGAACTAAGATATGATCGCCCGCTTTCAGATTGTCAATCGGGATGGTTATTTCCCGATCACCCTCTTTTTTGATAACGGCAATCGGAAGGTACGATTGGAAGTCACCCTTTTTAGACAGGGTGCGATAAGTTTTTTTCTGGTACAAACGTCCGATGAGCAACAGAAATACCAGGGCGCAGAGCGAATCCATAAACCCGGCCTGCCCCGGAATCAGGATTTCATAGAGCGAGCGAGAGAAAAGGATGGTAATTCCGATCGAAATCGGCACATCCATGTTCACCTGCTTTTGCCGCAGACCATGCCATGCCGAGGAAAAGAAATCATGCGCGCTGTAAAAAACCACCGGGAGCGACAGCGCGATTTTAAGAATATTGATCGCCGTTCCGATATTGCTCTTTATCAGCCAATCAAGACCGAAATAATTCGGGAGACTTAAAAGCATCACATTACCGAAGCAAAATCCGGCCACAGCCAGATTGCCATACAGCCTCCGGAATGATTTATCGGGGCGTTTGTCCCCCATATCGGTTTTCTTGATTTCCGGTGCATACCCGATCGACGCCAGTAGTTCGACCAGTTTTCTCAGTGAGATTTGATCGGGAGCGAACGATACCGCCAATTCGCGGCGGGAAAAATCGACCCGCGAAGAAACAATCCCCTTATGAAGACTGTATAGATTTTCAAGCAACCAGATGCATGCACTGCAATGAATTTGCGGTATCGAAAGGGTGATACGACTGCGGGTGCCATCATTGAAATCGAGCAGCGCATCCTTGATTGTTTCATCATCCAGGTAGGCATAGCGATCACCGAGTCCGGGTTGATTCGGCTTCAGCCCTGGCTTGTTTTCAATCGCGTAATATTCGTCAAGGTCGGAACCCCGCAGGATGCTGAAGACTGTCAGGCAACCGGTACAGCAAAAATGTTTGCCGTCTTCCTCAGGGCTGCCGGTTCCGCAAGGGTCGCCGCAATGAGCGCAAACAGGATTTGTCGCCGCAGGGATATCATCGGCAGGCTCATTTTTGAATAATGACGGCATTTGATTATTCCCCACAGTTTCCGGAAATCATGATATAAAGTCGGGGGATAATTATTGTCCCGGCAGCCAACAGCATCGTACCTCGTTTCTCGTATTTCCGCACTTCCATACCTTCAATAGCTATAACCCGTTAAAACGCTGCCCGTGCCCATAAAGTTGAGGCTGATTCCGGTCGACTTCCGAACCATTGATCGATTATTCCGGTGAACTCTGAACCGTAATTCCGCTATCCTCCCCTACCGGGCTTCCTCGACCGTTAATTCCATAGCTTTTTCTATCGGGATACGGTAGACCCCTTTCACTGTGTCGCTAACGGCATAGGAAGACAATTCCTGGTTTTCTCGGTCCCGCAATCTCTGCAGTGTCGCGGCGGCTGCGGCTGCGCCGTCATCGCCATCGGCGCCCGGCTGTCCCTCCCAGAATATATCAATTACAAAAAGCATCAGCACCATCAGGACTACAGACGCCACCGTCACCAGCACAAAACTTTTTATGAGACCAATGCCGGTTTTCTTCCCGGCTTTGTCGTTTGAATTCGGATTATGGTTTTTGTTCTGATCATTCATAGATATAACCTGCTAATTAACTATCTTGATCGATTTCTCAAGCCGCGGATCGCCCACCGGTACCAGCGGCTGGGCGCCGAGAGTATACCAGAATCTTGCCAGGAAGGCTCCGCCGATGGCCAGCATCGGAGCCATGTCAATCCAGGAAAAGTGCACGCCATGAGGATGCAAAGTCGGCATCACCACCCAGTAGAGGTCAACCCAGTGAATCAAGAGCATCCAGATGACAAAAATCGACAAAAACGATTTGTTCCGCTTCGCTCCCCGGGTAATAAAAATAAAGAACGGAATCACAAAATGACCGAACACCAAAACCAGGCTGACCGTTTTCCAGGAACCGGTCCAGCGATGCAGGAACCACAAGGTCTCTTCGGGAATATTGCCGTACCAGATCAGGAAATACTGCGAGAATGCCATGTAAGCCCAGAAAATCATGAAGGCAAAAAGCAGTTTGCCGAGATCATGATAGTGCTCAATTGTAACTGCCTCGGTTAGAACGCCGCGCTTCTGCATCATAATGACTGCCAGTATCAAAAAAGCCAGCACCGCTACCACCGCTCCGGCAAAAACATAAACACCGAAAATAGTCGAGTACCAGTGAGGATCGAGCGACATCAGCCAGTCGAATGAGGCCAGGGTCAGGGTGAGGGCAAAAGCGACCATTCCCGGAGCGCTGATTTTCCGGAAGCGTGCCTCCAGCTCCGGCGTATGCCCCGCATCCTGCGCCAATGAGGTTTTGCGCAGTAAAAATGTCAACAGAGTCCAGACGGCAAAGTAGACGACAGCTCGGATGACAAAAAAGGTAGTATTGAGGTATCCTGATTTCCATTGTAGGAGTTCATCCTGCGCTACGACATCGGCATGGCTCCAGTGATACAAATCGTGCATCCCGAAGAGCAACGGAATAAAGGCAATACCCAGAAATGGCAGAACCGACATCACCGCCTCGGCCAACCGGCGGATAACCACACTCCATGTCGCACCGACCAGATGGTGCAGCATAACAAAAAACAATCCCCCCGCCGCCAGGGAAAACCAGAAAAGAAATGAAGTCAACCAGGAGAAAAAGAACTGCTCCCGATTGATAAAAAATGCTGCGACCGAGGCTGCCACGCCGACGATACTTATGACTATTGCAATCATCAGGAATCGACCGCGGTCGGTCAGACGATATGTCGTGCTATCCCATTTCATTTCCCCGCCTGCTCAATCTTCCCCCGCATATCCGCTGGGATGTCTTTCTCGGTCGCACTACGGCTCCTTTGTAAGGCCCGCAGGTACGAGACTATCGCCCATCTGTCTTCCACCCTGACCTGATGAGCATAGAGCGGCATGTTGCCAAAACCGTTGGTAATGACACCGAAAATGTAACCGTCCTCAATATCACGCAGCCGGTCCTGATGGAACGTAGGCGGCGCTGCATATTTTCTTGTTACCATGATCCCTTGCCCGTCGCCAACCCGGCTATGGCAAGGAGAACAATAAATGTCGAACCTTTCCCGGCCGCGCTCGAGAAGTTCCATCGTTAATTCAACAGGAATCTTTTTCATCGGCTTGCCTTGATCGTCTTTGCCGGTGAAGTATGCGGCATCTTCACGCAACTGCCCTCTTGCGACCGTTCCCTCAACCGGTTTACGCATAGCGGAACCGTCGGCAAAGTAATGACTTTCCGATTGAGCCTTATATTTTTCCTGGCTGTCCATATTCGGATTGAGATGAATCGGCGGTTTTTCCGATGACGATCCCCGGCCGCATCCGGCGGAAAGCATGATCACCATTGCAGCAATCACAAAATTCCGGAACATGAATATGCGGGAATTATTCGGACTCATCCCTGCAATACCTCCACTTCGACACAACCGATCGATTTAAGGAAGGCGGCCGTTTTGTCCTTATCGAAATCGGGGTCGCCGGCCTCGATACTGATAAAGAATCCATCGTCGGTGGCGTTAAAATTGTCAGAGAAGAAAACCGGGTGATGGAGCCGCGGCAATTGGTTGATCATCAACATCCCGAAGGTGGCGGCAAAGGCGGCGCATAGCACCGCGCCCGCAAATGTCACCGGCACATAAGCCTGGAAACTGAAAAACGGTTTACCTGATATGACCAGTGGATATTCGACACTGCTCGACCACCATTGCAGGGCCAGCAATCCGGCACCGCCGCACAAGGCCAGCAGTCCCGCGATCCATCCGATCGGCGACCGTTTCAACCGCATCGCCTCATCCATCCCATGAATCGGAAACGGTGAATGGCTGTCGAACTTTTTGTATCCGGCGGCATTGATCTTTTTGGCGGCCTCAAGTAATGCCCCCGGCGATTCGAAACGAGCCAGGAGACCATGAACTTTGCCCGACTGATTAGCCATTACTACCTCCCTCACCGGCATCTCCATGATGATGCGGGTCGGCCTGGGGTAACACACCCTTGACTTCCGAGATGGCGATAACCGGAACAAAACGAACGAAGAGCAGCATCAGGGTGAAGAACAATCCGAATGATCCGACGAAAGTGCTGATATCCCAGAAAGTCGGCTTGTAATAGGCCCAACTCGACGGGAGGAAGTCGTTGGCCAG
Organism: Candidatus Zixiibacteriota bacterium; assembly: GCA_030668485.1. GTDB lineage: Bacteria > Zixibacteria > MSB-5A5 > GN15 > JAAZOE01 > DAOUTW01. The sequence continues at coordinate 8,384 of DAOUTW010000021.1, read as the reverse complement.
CGATGAGACAACGATTACGAATCTTTCGAACCACATCCCGACATTTATCAGGATCGAGGCGACCAACATGACCGGGATGCTGGTACGTAATTTCTTAAACCAGAAAAGTTGAGGCACCAGAACATTACAGCAAATCATCGTCCAGTACCCCCAGGCGTATGGCCCGACGGCACGATTCACAAAAGTGAACACCTCATAAATATTGCCACTATACCAGGCAATAAAGAATTCAACCGAATAACCATAACCAACCATCATACCGGTCAAAAGCATGACCTTGTTTATTTTTTCAAGGTGGCTGATCGTGATGTAGTCTTCAAGATTGAATGCCTTACGGACAAAAATCGACAGCGTCATCACCATCGCAAAACCTGAGAAAATCGCACCCGCTACAAAATACGGCGGGAAGATGGTCGTGTGCCATCCCGGCAGAATGCTGACGGCAAAGTCAGTGCTGACCACTGAGTGGACTGACAAAACCAGTGGTGTAGAGATACCGGCCAGAATCAAATAGGCCAGTTCATAATGTTTCCATTGCCGGTTGCCGCCCCGCCACCCAAGGGAAAGGGCACCGAGTATAATTTTTTTAAATTTTTGTTTGGCGCGATCACGCAGGGTCGCCAGGTCGGGAATAAGGCCGACATACCAGAAAAGAAGCGAAGCGGTAAAGTAGGTTCCGACTGCGAAAACGTCCCAAAGCAATGGGCTGCGGAAATTGGGCCATATCTCCATCTGATTCGGCAGTGGGAACATGAAATAGGCAATCCATATCCGCCCGACATGAATCCCGGGAAAAATCAGGGCACACGTTACCGCCATCAAGGTCATCGCCTCGGCAAAACGGTTAATTGATGTCCGCCACCGTTGCCGGAGCAGGAAGAGGATTGCCGAGATCAGCGTTCCGGCATGACCGATACCGACCCAAAACACGAAATTGATAATCGCCCATCCCCATCCGACCGGATTATTGACACCCCAGACACCAATCCCCTCCCAGACCAGATAAGCAATCGACACAAACAGGAGAACCGCTAACGATCCTGATATTGATATTCCAATGTACCAGAGTCGGCCAACCTTCCGCTCCGAGATCCGGCTGATTTTGTCGGTTACCGCATGAAAATCGGGATTACCGGCAATCAACGGCGCTTCTTCGCCGGGAGGTTGGAATATTTCGGTTTTCGAACCCACGCTATATAGCCTCTAATCCTCTCGCTTTTTATCCTGCATCCGGGTCATAATCGACCAGGTCAGGATGCGGATTACGAATTCTGGCTAAAAAGGTATTGCGAGTTTTCATATTTAGTTCGGCCAGAAGTCCATATCCGCGTTTATTCTTTTTGCTCGCGCTTATTTTGCTGTCGGGATTATTGATATTTCCAAAAACAATTGCTCCCGCCGGACACGCCTGCTGGCAGGCGGTACTGATTTCACCGTCGGCAACACTCCGTCCCTCCTGCTTGGCTTTTATCTTGCCCCGGGTTATCCGTTGAGTGCAGAAAGTACATTTTTCCATTACACCCCGGGAGCGAACCGTCACATCGGGATTCATCGCCATCCGGACGATCTCCGGAAGATCCTTGGTATAGTTGAAGAAATTGAATCGACGCACCTTGTACGGGCAGTTATTGGAACAATACCTCGTCCCGATGCACCGGTTGTAAGTCATGACATTTAGCCCTTCAGCGTCATGAACGGTAGCCGCCACCGGACAGACCTGCTCACAGGGGGCGTTTTCACAATGCTGGCAGGCGACCGGCATAAATACCATCTCCGGATTGTCGACCTCGCCGGTAAAATACCGGTCAAGACGAATCCAGTGCATCTCGCGGCCTTCCAAGACTCTCTCTTTTCCAACTACCGGGATATTGTTTTCGCTCTGGCAGGCGATAGTGCAGGCATTGCATCCGGTGCAAGCATTGAGATCGATGCTCATACCCCATTGGTACCCCTGGCTGTAATCATGCTCTGGGTAGATCCCGGTCAAAGGCGGGTGCTCGACCATCTCTTTGGCAAATTCGGGATGTTTACGGTATTCCTCAAGTGTACCCTCACGGACTATCGGCCGCCCTTCCATCGCGCCATGATCCTGAGTCGAGGCCAGTTTATAAGTCTTTCCGGTCTTAGTAATGGTGGCCCCTGACGAAAAATAGGCATTGAGTTGTGGCCTGAGGGGATAAACATTAATCCCAACGCCACTGCCAACCCTGCCCGCAGCAATATGACCATAGCCAAGTGTCAACGAGACGGTATAATCGGCCTGCCCCGGAACTATCCATGCCGGGATTTCTATTTCACCGTTTTGATTGGAAACTTTGACGACATCGCCGCTCTTAAGATTCAGTTCTTGAGCCGTCTTAGGACTGATGCAGGCGGCATTATCCCAGGTAAGTTTAGTTGTCGGATGCGGCAATTCCTGCATCCAGCCGTTGTTCGCGTAGCGACCGTCATACAATGAAGGGGAAACCTGGAAGGTCAGTTCCAGATTTGCCGCAGATAATGCAGTCTCCGATGCTTTCAAGGCTCCTGACAGATATCGTCGATTATCGCGGTTAAGATTCAATCGGGGTTTGTCATCTGAGGCCATATTCTTGGCATGAATGCCATCATGAAGCACCCGGCGCCATTTCTTTTCAAAATTGCCGCCATTTAGTATTTCCCGCCAGGTTTCACGGACAATATCATAACCCTTTTTATCATTGCCATTGGCCATCAATTCAAAGAATTCTGCATCGCTGCGTCCGCCAAATAATGGTTCAATCATCGGCTGGATAATGCCGAGTGTACCCGCGGCGGATTTGGTGTCACCCCAGCTTTCCAGGAAATGAGCCCGCGGGATATGCCAATTCGCTTTTTGAGAGGTCTCATTCACATGGGTACTGAAATGAATTATATTCTCAATATTGCCAGTGACCTCTGATAATTGATGGGAGGCGGGGCAATTATAAATGGGGTTGCCGCCGAATATGATAAGGGTTTTGATACCGCCGCCTTGAGCCGATTGTATTATTCCCCCGATACTATCGCCTTCCGACCGAGCCACAAGCGATGCGGTTGAATCGGTTTTCCTATATTTAACAATTTCCCCGGTATTACCCAGCGCTTCGTTCAAGACGGTAACGATTAATTGCATGCTGGGCTGTGTTCTTCCGGCGACAAGCAGGCATTCGCCCCTGTGGGCGACCAGGTCTTTGGCCAGGGTCGAAATCCACTTCTGATCGAAATTATGGCTGCCGAACGACTCGACTATATCGGCTAAACCGGTATTGAGTCCCTGCTTTTCCAGTTCGAAGGCCAGGGCTCCGACAAAGGATCCAATTTTGCTTCTCGGTATCCGCATCCGGTGGTCGGCCATAGCCCCGGTAATCGTCATATCCGGTTCGATAACATAGAGCCTGTTCATAGAATTGCCGGTGCCGCTTATTTTTCGCCCGTCTGCAAACCTTTTGGCGGCGATGACACTCTCGCCTTCGGTCATAAGGAAATCAGAATCGATGGAGAAAATGACCGAGGCTTTATCATACTGGTAATCGCAGTAGAAATCTGCGGTCGGTTTGTCAAATATGTCACCGCTCAGGTGTCCATCCGCAATCGGTTCGAATGCGGCAAATTGAGCTGCCCGGAAGTTATTCCTTAAATCTCGCGCAAGCCGGTACAACGTCGGCGATGAAAACTCCTCGGTCAAAATAGCCAGACCTTCGCCGTTAGTTCCCCGGTATTGCTCCAACTGACCCTGCCAGAATGTCACAAAATCTTTCCAGCTCGATTTAGCGCCGTTTTTTATTACCTTCTGGGAACGGTCAGGATCATAGAGGTTTAATATCTCGGCCTGCATGAAGGCATTGGATCGACCCATAGTTGAGGGATGCAGCTCATTCCCCTCAATTTTGGTCGGGCGGCCTTCATGACATTCCACCACCAAGCCGTAAGCGGTCGATCCGAACGGCATTGAGGTCGCATAATAAGCCGGGATGCCGGGCACAATTTCTTCCGGCTGTTGCACATAGGGAATAATTTTCTCGACCGGACGGCGGCATCCCGCCAGACCGGCCAAAGCCAGCGATGCTCCCATCAGGGAGATGAATTTTCTCCGGGAAAGCCCGTGGCCGTTTTCGGAGACGATCTCCGGGAATTCCTGATCGAGGAATCTACGGAAATCCGGCGTCTCGGCCAGTTGATTAAAGCTGCGCCAGTACTCTTTTCCCGTCAGATTTTTTCTATCGTTGATCATCGATGGCACCCGGAACAATCAAGTGGTGGCTTAATCTTTTTATCCCTGATCACCTGCTCGGCAAAGGTTGCCTGATCGGCCGGCGATGTCCATTGCATGTTGGTAATTTCTGCTTGAGGCCTTAAATGCTGACCGGGATTGCGGTGGCAATCGAGACACCAGCCCATCGATAACGGCTCAACCTGCCGGACCTCGACCATTTCGGCCACATTGCCGTGGCAACTCGAGCAGCCTACTCCGGCCGCAAGATGGGCGCTATGATCAAAATAGGCATAATCGGGCAGATTATGAATCCGAATCCATTCGAGCGGCGTACGGGAAGCCCAGCTTTCGCGCACCGGAATCAGTTTCTCACTTTCCGGAAGAATCAAGACATGACAGTTCATACAGGTCTGAGTCGGCGGCACATTGGCATGCGGCGACTCCTCGACCAGATTATGACAGTACCGACAGTCGAGACCCAGATCTCCGGCATGAAGTTTATGGCTGTATGCAACAGGTTGTACTGGCTGGTACCCGACATCGGTGTATTTGGGTGAACCGTAGTACGAGAAGAAACCGACCACGCCCGCGATTAGCACAATCGTTGCCAGTGCGGCATAGGTTTGTATTCTATTGGTCCATTTGGGGAAAATCTGTGCCACGACCCGTACCCTACTCCCGTGCCATCCCTAAACCCTTAACTCAAGCTGCTCTAATCTCATAATATATTTTTATTGAACAGGAATAGACTGCATCCCGTATATAATTATCTTATGTTACGCAGAAGGCAACCTATTTCGCAACTTATTTTCGTTTATCATAAACCGGGATTTAATGCCGACCGAATAAGGATGATTTATATTGCCCCGTCTTCTATTTGAGGCTATATTTAGTTACATCTTGTACACTTCATCATCGTAGAACGTAATTGAGCACAAGAGAGCCACGGACCGGGTTAAACCGATAAAAAATGTCGTCAACGATATTGAAAAAGGGCACGACAGTTTCGCGTTACACCATCATCCGCCAACTGGATCATGGCTATCCGAAAGATGTCTATCTTGCCACCGACGCCAACCTGGAGCGCAAGGTACTGCTGCAGTTTTTGCCTGCCGCCTGCAATTCAGACGACAAAATGCGGTCGGCCTTCAATCGAGAGGCGCAAGCCTTAGCCGCCATCAGCAATCCCAACTTCGTTCACATCTATGAAGTGGCCGAGTTCGAGGGGCGGTCGTTTGTGGCGATGGAATATGTGGGCGAGCGAACCCTTGCCGATATTATCCGGGAAGGCGGCCTATCGTCGCGCCATTCGCTGGATATCGCCATCCGAATATGCGGAGGACTGAGGGCGCTGCATGAGGCCGGAATCGTCCACCGCGATCTTCGCCCCGCCCAAATCGCGATTAGCAAGACAAACGAAGTCCAACTCCTCATGATCGGGCACTTGTTGAGAGGCGCCGCCGGATCAAAGAGTCTGTCCCCGACCGAAACAGGCGTCTATGATTATTTATCACCGGAGCAGACGGTCGGAAACGATTTTGACAATGGCAGCAATATCTATACGGTCGGGATTATCTTATATGAAATGTTCACTGGTAAACACCCCTTTCGAGATCGAAAAAAGGTGGGGCAAGGGAGTGCATCAGCCGCCTCCGCAGTGCCGATCGAAAGAGGTAAAACGAAAATCCCTAACGAGTTACATCTGATTATTGAGAAGGCCCTGGGGCACGACCGCAAATCCCGTTACCTGCTCATCGATTACCTTCAGGAAGATCTGGAAACGTCACGGATGGTAAATTCATTGCGTGAGAGCGAGGAGCAATATCGCAATGTAGTGGAACGAGCCAACGACGGCATCTGTATTATCCAGAATAAGATGTTGAAATTTATCAACCGGCGCCTGGCGGGAATGGTCGGCTACACGGTTCAAGAAGGGATGAATACAGCCTTTTCTGACTATATCCACCCCGATCAAATATCCAGGGTGGTGGAAAAGTACAGCCTGCAAATCACCGGCCGCGAAAAATCACAAAGGTATGAGACTATCCTGGTCGATAAGGAAGGTGTTGAGGTTCCGGTCGAAATCAATGCTGGGTTGATCTCATACGAGGGTCATCGAGCCGTTCTGGCGATAGTGCGAGATATTTCTGAGCGAAGGCGAACCGAAAAGGCATTACAGGAAAGCGAAGAAAAATATAGCAGCCTGTTTCATAACTCGATCGACGCCATTTTCATTCATGACCTTGCCGGCAATATAGTCGATGTCAATCAAAAAGCGCTGGAACTATTCGGCTATAAAAAACCGGAAATGCTGGCCCTAAAGATAATCGAAATGCATCCGCCCGAGGCTCTGCAATCAAGCGCCCAGGCTTTTCAAAGCATCCGCAAAGACGGTTTCGTCAATTTTGAAACCAATTTCTTAAAGAAAAATGGCGATATTTTTCCAGCCGAAGTATCATCCGGTTTATTCGAAATCGGAGGGGAAACGGTAATTCAGGGAATTGCCCGCGATATTACCGAACGAAGGCAAGCCGAGAAAAATATAAAAGAAAGCCGGCGGGTATTGGCTACCTTGATGAACAATTTGCCTGGCATGGCTTATCGCTGCAAAAACGACAGCGAATGGACAATGGAGGTTGTCAACGATGGTTGCAGCGAGCTGACCGGATACCCCCCCGAGGATTTACTCGGCAATGCCAGGATATCGTACAATGATATCATTCATCCGGATGACCGCCAGATGGTCTGGGAACAGGTTCAAAAAAATCTGGAAAAGGGATTGCCCTTTCAGTTGCAATATCGAATAATCACCCGCGATAAGATGGAAAAATGGGTCTGGGAACAGGGCAGCCAGGTTACTTCCAACGAGGGGGAATTGATTGCTCTGGAGGGATTTATCACCGATATCACGGCCTACAAAAAGGCTGAGAAGCAATCGATTCTCCTGTCCTCGATTGTCAAGCAAACCACCGAAGGAATAGCTCTGGTCAATCTTGAAGGAAATATCCAGTTCATCAACAAGGCCTTCGCCGAAATGCATGGATATAAACCGGAAGAACTCCTCGGCAAAAATCTCTTGATTTTCCATACACCCGAGCAGATACCGGAGGTCGAGGCCGCTAATCAAAAGATCAAGGAAACTGGCGAATTTGCCGGTGAAATCTGGCATGTCAAGCGAGATAAGACGGTCTTTCCTTCATACATGCACAACTCCCTTTTGTATGACCAAACCGGCAAGATGATCGGTATGATCGGTACTCTTCGCGATATCACCGAACGCAAAAAGGCGGAAGAAGACCTCCGTCAGGCCCATGAACAGCTCGATGCCACTCTCAATGCCCTGCCTGACCTGTTATTTGAAGTCGATAGGGGGGGCCGCATTCACGATTTCCGCGCTCCGAACCCGGAACTTCTTTATCGCCCGCCGAGTGAATTCATCGGCAAAACTTTCAAGGAATGTATCCCCGGGGACGCAGCCGATATCATTGTTGAGGCGCTCGAGAAAGTATCGCATCAAGGTCAAATCGAAGGAGTTATTTATTCGCTGGAATTAAAGAACGAGTTGTTCTGGTTTGAGCTTTCGGCCGCGGTCAAAGGCGATCTCGATGCGTCAGAAGGACGCATTATCATTCTGATACGCGATATTTCCAACCGTCGCCGCGCCGAGGAAGCATTGAGAGAAAGCGAGGAAAAATACCGGCGAGTATATGAGGACTCGCTTCTCGGGCTTTACCGCACGACCGCGGATGGGCAGGTTTTGATGGTTAACCCCGCCTTGTTAAATATGCTGGGATACTCTTCCTTCGATGAGCTTACCCAACGAAACCTTGAAGACACTGGCTATGAACCAGGGTATGAAAGATCATCCTTCAAAGATGAAATCGAAAGTAAGGGAATCGTTTCCGGCTGGGAATCAGCCTGGATCAGAAAAGACGGGACAATCCTGTATGTCAGCGAAAACGCGCGTGCGATCAGGGATAATGACGGTAATACCCTTCATTATGAAGGCACCGTCGAGGATATCACCGAACGTAAACAGGCTGAAGAGGAAGTGGAGAACGTCAACAAGGTCATCGAGCAGGAAAGAAATATGTTTGTCAGCGGCCCGGTGGTCGTTTTCAAATGGCAAAACCGCCCCAAATGGCCGGTCGAATATGTTTCGCCCAATGTT
>DAOUTW010000102.1 GCA_030668485.1 Candidatus Zixiibacteriota bacterium | reverse complement strand
GATAATTACCCGCTTATCTCGCCTGCCATCGAATTCAGCATAATATACTTGCTGCCACGGCCCAAAATCAAGTCGACCTTTGGTGACCGGAATAATAACCTCATGGCCGATTAACAGGTTCTTAAGGTGAGCGTCGCCATTATCTTCGCCTGTCATATGATGGCGATAGTTCTTCCCGAAGGGAGCCAGGCTGTCCAGCCATTCATCAATGTCGCCGATCAGGCCGTCCTCAGCGTCATTGATATAAACTCCGGCTGTGATATGCATGGCCGAAACCAGGGCCATCCCATCCTGTATACCCGATTCCGACAGAGCCTTTTCCACTTCGGCGGTGATATTAAAATAATCACGCCGTTTCTCGGCATGAAGAGTCAGATAACTGGTATGAAAATTCATCGATTGTTGTCTATCCAGTACGCGGCCGAATACCGGTCCACCAGCAAATCCCCGACTTCTTTGGCCTCACCATAAGAATCATATACCCCGATTCGCAGCCGCCAATAGGTCTGTCCATCCAATTCTACCTGCCGCAAAAATGCCGGAAGGTCACGATTTTGGTATTTTTCGGACCAGTAGGTGGCCAACTCGTAATCGCGGTAACTCCCAAGTTGGATTACAAACCCCTCAAATTGTGAATAATCCGGCTCCGGCTCTGCAGTCTCCCGGACGGCCTCAGTCTCCGTGAGCGTCGGCGTTTCATATTCAGCGGTTTCTTCGACCGCTTCTCCCTCTCCCTGCCCCAGGGAATCGATGACAACCGCCGCATCCTGATCCGCGGCATCCTGCTGAATGGCGTCGAGTTCATCCTGCTCCTTATTGCACCCGATTATTATCAGGCCGACAATTAATACCCCGACTAAAAATAAACGCGTCATGAAATCTCCTCCGGTTTTATCTATTGTATCGGCAAAAATATCTTTTGTCAAGGGTATAACATATAACAAAAAAACGTTGATACAGCATTTTCAATTGTATAATATAGTGGTATGTGAAAGGAATAATTGAGAATGGAATACTACAAACAAAACCTCGATTTGGTGGGTAATACGCCTCTGGTAAAAATCTCCGAGGTTCCTGATCGTCCCGGCCCTCTGATTCTGGCGAAGCTCGAATACCTCAACCCCGGTGGTTCGGTCAAAGATCGTATGGCCAAATATGTTATTGAAAAAGCCCTCAGAGAAGGCAAACTCAAAAAGGGCGATACAATTATAGATAATACATCCGGAAATGCAGGCATCAGTATGGCGATGGTGGCGGCCGCTTACGGGCTCAAGGCAATTTTGACCACGGCCGAAAAAACCAGTCAGGAAAAAGTCGATACCCTGCGGGCTCTGGGCGCCGAAGTTATCGTTACCCCGACCGAGGCCGCCTGGGATGATCCCCGCAGTTGTTATCAACTGGCCAAGAAAATAGCCAGGGAGAAGGGTTACTTCTACTTTAACCAATATGACAGCCAGGATAATATCATGGCCCACTATTATTCGACCGGACCGGAAATCTGGCGTCAAACCGACGGAAAGATAACCCATTTTGTGGCCGGAATTGGTACCGGCGGAACCCTTTCGGGGACAGTTCGTTTTCTCAAGGAGCAGAATCCGAAAGTCAGAAGCATTGCCGTGGACCCGGAGGGCTCCATGTTTTCCGAGTTTATTAAAAAGGGAACCGTTGGTCCTTCAAAAACTTACATGGTAGAGGGAATCGGTTCCGACATGGTCACACAGGCCCTCGACCCAAAGATGATCGATGAGGTAGTAACCGTTAATGATGAGGAATCGTTTACCACAGCGCGGTTTCTGGCTCGGGAATATGGAATCCTGGCCGGCGGTTCGTCTGGAAGTGTAGCTTTTGCTGCTTTCGATCTGGCCCATAGGCTGCCCCCCAATGATGTCATCGTGGTGATCTTTGCCGATTCGGCGCTTCGGTATATTACCAAGTGTTTCTCCGACAAATGGATGGCAGCTCATGGTTTCAAGCTTGAGGAAGCGGAAAAAGTATGAAAAAAAACCTGATCCTAGTTTTTGCGACCTTGGCTATTGCGGGGATGGTATTTGCTGCCGGGCAAAGATCGACTCAGTCCGAACTGCCGCTTGACCCCGATAATTTCTTCTGGCAATTCGGCATGATTCCGCGCGATGCCCAGGTCGGACACCATTACGCCTTGACCAACAATAAGGAGAAAACGGTTACGATTACTGAAATCATCTCTGATTGTGATTGCACTCACATACCCAAAACTCCGATTGTAGTTGCCCCAGGCGAGACATACATGATGAAAGTCCTTTTCGATACCAAAACCTATTACGGCGAGACCAATCGAGACATTCACCTCGTCACCGATTATGAGCCGAGCCCGGAAATGACGATCTATTTTACCTCCCTGACCGCCCGCCTACCGAATACGATCAGCATCACACCAAACACTACGGCCTTTATTACCGGCAAGGACAGCCAGATGTTTACTATCCAGAATCTGGTTGACGAAAAAACCGGTTTCAAAGTATTTATGGACAATGATTCGCTTTTCACTTTGTCGGAGTCGGAATTTACCCTCAAAGGCCAAAAGAAAAAAGAATTAACCGTTATGCCAGTCTGGGATCTTATCCCAAAAGGACCCCTTTATACCTGTATCGTGGTGGAAGTTATTAGAGAAAAAAGTTTTCGAGTATCCATTCCGATCAAAATAAATCGGTTTTAAATAAATTCCCGTTGGCAGGCAATGATCTCGGTGGCTAAATAAAAAAAGTAAATTTAGTATTGACAATTTGAACCGATTGCCTTAAAGTTAAACAGAAGATTTCGAGGGTGACATTCTGCTGTCCCTGGGTAGTTTCCTAGCCCCCTCTACCCAACCAGAGTGCACCCTCTTATTTTTTTGGGGGTCTACGATCAATTTCCAGAAATCTTTTGCAGTACTATAATAAATGGAATTAAGTATTCCGTGCCGGCCCTCACTATCCCTTGATATTGGCCAGCGGATAAAATCGGGCGACCAGTTTGCTCAGGCCCAGATCCTGGACGGCTCGAGAAACATCGTCGATATTTTTATAGGCATAGTCGGCTTCTTCGGACAACCCCCGCAGATGTTTCGTTTTGACCATGATTCCGCGCTCGGCCATATCCTGCTGTAATTGATCACCCCGGATCTGTTTTTTGGCCTTGGTGCGTGACATCACCCGTCCTGATCCATGCAGGGTAGATCCGAAATAGTCGTTTTCGGCCTGCTCCGTGCCAGTGAATAAGGCTGATCCGGATTCCATTGAACCGCCGACGATCACCGGTTGTCCGACGCTACGGTAGGAAGCCGGGACTTCGGGATTATTCGGTCCGAAGGACCGGGTTGCCCCTTTCCGATGAACCAGCAACTGCTTTTTCTCGCCATCGATGGCATAATTCTCAAAGCGTGCGATATTATGAGCGACATCGTAGATAGTGGTCAAACCCAGATCATTCGCCGACAGACCGAAGACCTTTTGAAACGCCTTGCGGATCTGATTGGTGATTACCTGGCGGTTGACAAACGCGGCGTTGGCCGCACAGGCCATGGCAGAGAAATAAGCTTCGCCATCGCCCGATTTGATCGGCGCCGCGGCGAGTTCCTTGTCCCTGATTTTTAATCCATGCCGCGCGGCATTCTGGTTAAATGTTCTCAAATAATCGGTGGCTACCTGGTGACCGAATCCTCGCGAACCGCAATGAACGGCAATAACGATTTGGCCAACCGTTTCGATTCCGAAAACCTCCGCCACGGCAGGGTTCAGGATACTGCCTTCGCCGACATATTCGATCTCCAGGTAATGATTGCCCGAACCTAGGGTCCCGATCTGGCTAATTCCTCGGTTGATCGCCTTGTCCGATACCGCCCGATAATCGGCGCCGTCTACCCTGCCACCCGACTCGGTTTTATCAATATCATCATCGGTGGCGAATTTATTGTCCCGGCACCATCGCGAACCATCGGTTATCACTTTCCGGAACTCTTTATGATCCAGGCGAACAAAACCCTTGGTTCCCACGCCGGAGGGTACGGCCCTGAACAGCTCGCCCAGGAGTTCTTCCAGTTTCGGTTTAACATTTTCAATCGTCAGATTGGTTTTGATTACACGCATGCCGCAGTTGATATCGAAACCGATTCCCCCCGGCGATATGATGCCGGCATCCAGATCAAACGCCGCCACTCCCCCGATAGGAAAACCATAGCCGCGATGGGCATCCGGCATACAGAGGGCGTACCTCTGAATACCGGGAAGGCAGGCAACGTTGGTAATCTGGTCGATCACACCCTCATCAATACCGCCGATCAGCTTATCGGAAGACAGGATCCGAGCCGGAACATTCATCCCCGGTTTGGCTCCTACCGGAATTTCCCAGATACCTTCGGAAATCTTATCCATTTTCATCATATGTCAAACACCACGTGACAACGGAATACTCCTCCGATGTTCCTAATTTCCAATTTATAGTAAGTGACCGCTTTTATTTCATGTTCGGCCACATCGGTCATCGGGGCAAATTGCTGAAAGTCAACCATGCCATTCAATTCATATCCGGGAGAGGACTCTTTGATCGACAATTGATAATTGCACGCGATCAAGCCGTCGGTATCAAAAAGATACAACAAATCCGAGAGCCAGTCAATGAGGAGTTGTTCCACCGTCGTGGATTTTAGATGGATATTTCTTCGATCAGTGCTTCTTGTCGCCGGCTTTCGGCTGAAAATAATCGCGAACATTCCCTCCGCGCCAGCCACGAAAAGACCCTCCAGGCTGTCAGCCTCGAGGTCGAGGCCGATATCGGCGGTAGTAAACCGGTCGCTGATCTCAAATTTTCGCATAAAAAAACCACCTGCCGAGTATAGGCAGGCGGTTTATTTGCCTCAATATCTTATTCGGCTTTTTCGATACACTCGACCGGGCACACGGCAACACACTGAGGACCGTCATCTTGGTCTTCACATTCATTGCAGGTATCCGGATTGATAGTATATGGGGTACCTTCTTCGATTGACGTGGTCGGGCACTCTGGAGTGCAGAGACCGCATTCCGTGCATTCGTCGGTTATTTTCATCGCCATGATACAATCTCCTTATCAGTTGTTGGTAACAATCGCTCTATTGGGCGCAAATATATATATTTGAAAAAATTATTCAAGCTAATTTTTCGCTTAAATGGTTATTTTTTGATTCCTTCCTTGGTGATTCCAATTCTTCCCTAAGCTTCACCGGGATATAATAATAGCCGCCCGGCAGAGAAACCGGACGGCCTTATTTTTGGAAGATAGAAATTCGAGGCAGAGCCGTAGGGCCCCGAAATCATTTGCCGTCATATCTATTTATATAATGGCGAACCGCAACTCTCCCGCCATTCACAGCAAGTGCAGGGCGGTGGACCGCCTTTGAATATCCAGCTTATGAGATATACCGCATCACCAACATTTGGCGCACAGTCGCAGTTGGCGTCGGCGCTGCAAATCTGGTAAGGGCCGGGAAAGGGACCTCCGTTAAATACATAGGCAATCAGATAAACAACGTCACCGACATTAAACGGCAGATCGAAATTACAATTTCCCGGAATGCAATCACAGAAAAACGGTTCCAGACAGGTGCATTCTACCGGAGCGGGTCCGCCGATGAAAAGATAATCCGACAAATACCCGATATCGGTCGTATCGATGCAACAATTACCGTCGACATCGGCATTACTCATATTAGGCGGTTCCGGCCCGGATGCGAACCACCAATCGACGAAATAGACCAGATCAGGAGCATTAATAACGCCGTCTTCGTTTAAATCGCCCGGCTTCTGACCGTAACAACTGTCACACAAGCTGGAATCGCACCAGGTTCCATCCCCATGATATTCACCGCCAAAGAGATCACAATTGTAAGGATTGAGCGCCTTGCAGGTGTCGCCCACGCAACAGGCACCCAAAGTCAGGTCCGGATCGCAACAGGTTAGAGGAGGAAAACCACCGTAGGGACCAAAGGCCGCTAATCCGAACTCGAAGTAGTCGTTGTATACTTCAAAATCGAGGTAGTCAATCATGCAGTCGGCATTGAGGTCGGCCTTATACGGAATTGGAATTTCATAGCCCTCTTCCCCGCTAAGATAGCGCAAAAGATGAATCATATCGGCCACGGAAAGAGCTATTCCGTCGTTGTTGACATCACTGTCTGCCTCGCAATCCGGTAACGCCGTCTGTTGGGTCTCTCCTACCGATACGACGGGAATTTCCCGAGGTATTACTCTGGTATGGGGTTTATCTTCACTTTCAACCACTACGGATAAGATGAGAAGCATCAATCCCACAAGCAAATATTGTTTTGCAAGCATGCCAAGCCCTCCCGGCTTAAGGTAAGACATCTGGTTGAGCCTAAACTCTGGTCGCAGATATATCAGAATCTACCAAAGGAGATTGAAATGGCAGAGACGGATATCATCAATAATATACCTGATTTGTAAAAATCGTCAACGATATTTACAAACCATTTATATTATAACCGCCTTTGGGGAGGCAGTTATTTCCGCAACGGTTCGCCGCAGATATCAAGCCAATCCTCGCAGGAACATGGCGGCGGACCAAATAGAAAAGCATAGGTAATATTGTAAACCGCATCTCCTACATTCACCTCGCAATCGCAATTGGCATCGCCGCTGCACAAGAGATACGGCGTCGGCGGAGGGCCGCCCTTGAAGATATAAGAAATAATATAAACGGCATCACCGACATTGACGCTGCCGTCACCATTGGCATCACCCGGGATGCAATCACATATATCAGCCTGCCCATTGACCACAAACGCCAAATCCAGCGAAGGCGCGCACCCCATAGTTGGATACATATCGCAGCACCATGGCTCCGGACCGCCATGCTCCAAATAACTGATGAGGTAAGTCACATCCCCCACATTTGCCTGACAATCACCGTTAGCATCTAGCGATGCATAAAATCCATCATATTCAGGTGGCGGCGGGCAGATTCCCATTTGCCAGCAATTGTAAAAAGCCACATCACCCATATTGACGACTCCGTCACCATTCACATCTCCGGGAACATAATCATAAAACCCGTCAAACGGCGGTGAATGCAGTTCAATCCAGTCTTGAGAATCGAGATCACGGTAAACGGCATCATCATTCCATTGCGTAAGTGATGACTTCCAGCCCCAGAAAGTATTGACCGGGTCAGCCAGAACCGGCGCCACACTCAGCCAGTAAATTGTTCCCTGATCCTGAAAGAAATAGAATCCCTCGGGCAAAAAGACATTGTACTGAAAATACTCTGTATGATCATCCAAAAGCCACTCGTCGTTATTGGGATGATACCATCCCTGAAGGGTCTGAGATTCCACCGGCAGAACCATAACCTCCCCAATCGGTACCTCAAAACTCCAGAGTGGTTCCCCCGGACGGCTATATGGTATTTCAGGCGGATCGGCCGGAATATCGGCATAAATATTCAGAATAAATCTGGTGATATCCCCTTCCAGACCGCCTTTCCATGAACCCCAGAAATGGATATCGGTGATTGGACCCGATGCTGAACATTGCCAGTCGTCAGCCAGCATTTCATCAGGGGATGAAAAGACATCCCACCCGGCTTCGTCAGGTAATTGCGGAAAGTGCATCTTGTGACCGTCTTCAGGGATCCAGTCGGCCATTGCGAATGCGGCGGGAATGATAATAATTAAAGTGGTGGCCAGAATAATGCGCCTGATGCTGCTCATAACTACCTCCCTTCACCAAAGGTTGTTACCGGGTTGCATCCATGCAAAACAAATGCGCAACCGGTTCGCAGTCAGCTAGATCCATATGCAAGGCTAATCGAATATCGACAAGGTGGAGAATTTACATTCATTGGTGCAGATCCCGATGTTCACTGTGAGGACTCTTCCTAAATAAAATATCGTCAATTATCGGATTTTTGTCAAGAATAATATAATATTCAATACAGTATCTGCTTTAATTGCAACCACTCGAAATACAAAAAAGCCCGCTTATCATTACAGACAAACGGGCTTTATAATCAAATCTCAAACGATTCTTACTTCCGCAACGGCGGGCCGCAAATCGACAGCCAGGTCGGGCAATCGCAAGGAGGCGGACCACCCTTGAAGACATAGCTGATAATATACACGGCATCACCGACATTAACCGCACAATCACAGTTGGCGTCTCCGCTGCACAACGCATAAGGCGTCGGAGGCGGACAAGGCGGCGACGGACAGGACTGGAACACATAAGCGATGAGATAAACCGCATCGCCGACATTCACCATACCATCTCCGTTGGCATCACCCGGAATACAGTCGCACGGGGCATCGGCCTCACCATAAATCTCAAAGGCGAGATCAATTGACTCATCAACCCATGGATGCGACTCAGGATAACGCAATTCACCCCATGACAGCGGATCAACCGGTTCTGAACCGACAGCGAAAACACCATCGTCATTCCAATGATCGGTTGAGGTCTTCCATCCGAAGTAAAATCCCTGAACCTCAGGCATCGCCTGAACATCAAGCCAATAGACCACCGGATCTATTTCGGTACCTTGTTGAATGAACGGATCATTGAGATAGAAGATGTACTCCCAACAGGTCCAGTCGGCCGCCGGGTCATAGAACTGTTGCAAAGGATCATAGAATCCTTCGACGATCTCTTCAGCGTAAGGCCGAACCACGAAATCATCCGGATTGAAGTGCTGTATCCACTCCATCGGTCCCGGGTGACTATAGGGAAGATCAATTCCCGCCGGAACATCGAGGTGGAAGCTTAATGTAAACATTACCATGCCGGGATCGCCCATAGGATACGCATCCTGCCACCAGGAACCGTAAACATGAACCTCGGTGATCGGGCCGGTTTGAATACATTCGAAATCGTCGGCCAAAACGATACAGGCATCTTCGAACAGACCGGGACACGAAGCATCGACATCGATACCGGTCGGATCCAGATCAGGTGCCTGACGCCACTTGAGATCTTTGCCGATCACACAGGCGTCATCAAAGCCGTCGCCATTCAGATCGCCCAAACACATCGGGGCGCCAAACGGTGACGGGGTACCGCCCATATCGTCGCAGCATACGCGCGAGACGGTCTGACAAGTACCATCGGGGAAACAGCAGGCTATGGTCGCGGAGCAGTCCGTACCAAACCCCTGCGGCGTACCACCCTGATCAACGCAACACAGCGGATCGAGCATCCGGCAGTTGCCGTCAGCGAAACAGCAAGCTTCGACAGGTTGGCAAACAGTTCCAAATCCCTGAGGTGTTCCACCAAGCGTAACGCAGCAAAGCGGATCAAGATCCTGACAGGCTCCATCCGGGAAGCAACAGGCTTCAAGCGGCTGACAGGTCGAACCGGCACCCTGAGGCGAGCCACCAAGTTCGTTCACGCAACAAAGCGCATCGGCCATGATGCAGTCGCCATTGGGCATGCAACATGCTTCAACACCAGCACACAGTACTCCATTGCCTTGATAGAAGCCACCGAGTACCTGCTCGCACTCAGTCTGCGTGGTGTAGATACATGAGCTTGGGGGACCGCCAGTCGGATCGACACAACAG
>DAOUTW010000139.1 GCA_030668485.1 Candidatus Zixiibacteriota bacterium | reverse complement strand
GCCCGATATTCAACCACATTCTGTTTAGCCGCCCGGTTTTTATTTGTTTATGCAATCGAGGGGCGGGCCGTTGCGGAAAATAAAATTGATGAGAAGGACGGCGTCACCAATGTCCAATTCCAGATCGCCATTAAGGTCGGAGGCCCAAAAATCACTTGGTTCGGGGCCGTCCCGAAACATATAGGCAATTAAAAACACGGCATCGCCGACATTTACCGTGCCATCATTGCTGATATCCCCGCATCGGATTCCGCATCCGACATCATAAAGGCCGATCAGAGTTAGACAACTGTTGTTGGTCGAAACGCAAGGCGATTTGCCATCGATATGAAAATCAATAAAGGTCGTATCGCAAAACATCGGGTCTTCTGAAAAATTACCGTTGATGCCAAGCTGGTCGGCAATCCCACCGGTCCAATCGCCGCCGTCGTTACCATAGATATCGCAGCAGACAAATTGCGGATCGCTGCCGCCATCAAGAAGATATACCGCTTCGCCCTGGTTATTATATGCCATGAGGGTGTTTTCGAAAACCGGCGAAGAATTATAACAATATAGACCCGCACCGTTGGTGGTACCGGTGTTATCGCTGAAGGTGCAATTCCTGACCGTGGGATCGGATGAAGCCCAGCAATTAATGGCTCCACCTTCTTCTGCTTGATTATGGAAAAACAGGCAGTATTCGATAGTTGGCGAGGCTTCGTGGATGTATAAGGCTCCGCCCCGATTGGATTCATTCACCTGGAAATTACAGTTACGAACCGTCAAATCGGAGTGGACAAGACTTATCGCTCCGCCGTTTTCATGATATCCGCCAAAAATATTGAATCCTTCGATGAGCGAACCCGATTCTTCATCGACGGAAGACATAAACGCCCGATGCGGTTCCGATTCACTGCCGCCACAATTAATCGTTGTCAATCCCGGACCGCCGACCGACCTGATAACCAGCGACTTGCCGCTCAGGCTGATATCCCGGTTGCCGTCGCCGGTATAGGTCCCGGCGGCGACCTCCACTGTGTCATGCGATTCGGCGGCTTCAACCGCTGCCCCGATGGTCAGCCATCCCGATGGAACCGGTATTGTCGCCGATTCTTCAATAATGGTCACATTGCCGAGTGACGCGAGATCCGCTTTATCAATGAACTGCCCGGAGACCGAATAGATATACTCCCAAACGCTGAGAGTATCCAGGAAAACCATATATGGATGATAACCATAAGCCGTGTCCAGTCCGCACAAATAGTCGTCAATGAATTCGCCGGCGGGGACGATTATTTCAAGCACCTCGGCAGTAAATCCCGGCGGGGGCGGGACGACCGTCACCGACTGGGGGATAATTATATCGTTAACCCTCACGCTGGAAAGATCAATGTCAGAAACATCATGTCCAAGATAATTGCCGGCATAGACGGTAAAAGTCTCGGAATCACCAATCCGCGCCAGCCATTTGGGCAACGGATGCGGCAAGGCCGCAGTTTCACCATCATAGCCGCCGATAATATTGATTTCCACCTGATCGAGCATATAAAGGTGGCTGTG
>DAOUTW010000084.1 GCA_030668485.1 Candidatus Zixiibacteriota bacterium | reverse complement strand
TTCTTAACGGTGACGGCAATGGCGACTGCGCTACTAACGTTGGTGACGCGGTATATACCATCAGTTACGTCTTTAAGGGCGGTCCTCCGCCGGTAAGCTGTCAGGAATGGCTGGCTACCTGCGGTCCACCGCTGCGTTAGTGAGAACTGATTTTTGAAAAATCAGTTTGACCGTGACAGAAAAGAGCCAATCAATAAACCCTGTCCGCCGATTCGGCTGACAGGGTTTTTATATTGAAGCTTGATTGATTGCCGCCCGAATATCAGGCGAAGGTAACCAGCAACGATCCCGCCACCGCCAGGACAATCCCGATAACCCGCTGGCGATCGATTGGTTCTTTCAAGAACCATGCGGCCAGAATGAAAATAAAAATATTGCTCGACTGGTTCAGCGCCGCCGCAATCGATGCCTGGGTAAATTTCATTCCAGCAATCCACATCATCATTGCCAGGTAGGCTCCGACGAACGACCCCGAAAGGGTATAACCCCATTGCCGCACCGCGCCGATAGAGGCGATTATTTTTCTGCGCCGGGGGTGCAGGAGAAGAATGAGCAGGAGTACCGCGATTCCGGCAGCCAAACGAATCTCGGTTACCCACAAAATCGGCGACTTGTTCAGAAGTGGTTTGATCATGACAATTCCGACCGCCATCGTCGCCATCGCCAGCGTCCCGAAAATCAACCCCATAGTAGCATTACGGCGGCTGATTTGGGCCGTGCTGTTCATCCGGGTAGCGGTCAGCACCGCTGAAATAATCATCACCGCACCGACAATCTGCCATGCGGTGAGGCTCTCCCCCAACCACATAATCGACAGCCCGATAATAAATGGGCTGTAAAGACAATCGATAATAGCTGTCAGACCGGCTCCCAGCCGGTTGAGGCACATAAAGAACAGCGTGTCGGAGAGACCGATACCGAGGATGCCGCTGATGATGAGCAGCCAATATTCTTCGTTCGAGGCCGGATAAGTCAGGGTTTGCCCCATAAGGTACATGGTCGGGATAAAAAGAACAAAGGCCAGGATATTCTTGAACAGGTTCAAGGCCACCGGATGAACGCTTTCACCGCTTTTCTTGAACAGGATGACGGCAAAACCCCATGCGACCGCCGCTCCCAGAGCCATGGTTTCACCCAGATATGGTATATTGTTCAACAACCTATTCCTTAAAGAAGTCCGGTACAAATTCTCAATAATCGAACTGCTCATATAACGAAATTTGCGGCCAAAGTCAATTAACAGTCGAAATATAGAATCAGATATTCCGGATAGCCCCTGCTTGCAGCATAAAGTCTGAACCGATGGTTTTTAGATACACAGAGCACGACACCAATTCTGTCAATTTTATATTGACATCCTGTGGGCCGTCCCATACTCTTGATAACAGGCTATCTAAATAAATTCAACAGGCATCTTTCCATCTCGTCGATATAGCCTTCTGCTCCCGGGTTCTTAAATAAAAATTAATGGATGATTCCGATATGATGGTCGGCCTCATCGACATATTCGAAAGGAGTGTGGCGCATGATTAAAGCGTCGATGTCGCTCTTTATTGGTTTTTTTGTCGTAATATGCTTTGCTCTGGCTGGCAGCGCATTGGCCCAGGACATTAAAGGGGACAGAAAGCTGATAAGAGCCAAAGATTCCACCGCTTATCAACTCCGGGGAAATACCGATCAAAGCAGTAAGCGGTACGAGGGATTTTATCTCACTGATGTATCGTCTATCGGCGGCTTGGAGGTAGTCTCTCTGACATATGGCCACCACGATTATTCCTTCGATGCAACAACGGTTCTAAAAATTGTCACACCCGATATCTCGGCCAAAACAAGTGATCCAATCCAGATAAGGGCGGTTTCAATCCCGACCAAAACCAATTATCGCATGGATGCCGTCAGCAAATCGAACGACTCCATTACCTGGCCGGTGGAGAATGCTTTTAAAGCCAATTTGACGCCCGACAAAATTGGCGTTTATGGCTGGATTGAAGACAAGAGCAAAATCACCTATGTGCCGGTCCGGGTTGCGCCGCAGGAAGGACGCCCCCCATCGGGAAACGAGCCCCTGATACTTACCATTCGATCCAATGTATTCGTCAAGGACATTAAATACAGTATCTTTGATGTGAAAGAGAAAAGCATCGTACTAACTGATTCTATTATAGCAAAACTTACTTCACCGGGGAAACCGATTGAAATAATTATCCCCGACAGCCTGTCGTCCGAGCTGATAGTCACCGTGCGGGCAAGAGAATTCAAGCGCAACAATTGGCTTCCCGTTCTCACGGTAGAAATGATGAGGCCATGATGGAACAAAACTATCGAAAAAAGCTGGCTGAACGCCGCCTTCAGATCGCTGAAGATGCCGCGGGCCAGGTTATCAGCGGCAAGGAAGACGACCTCAACCCAATCCGGACGAAACTTGATGCCATCTCCAAAATTCAGGCTATTCTGCCGGCGCGAAAAAAACTGACCGATAGAACCGGAGTGGTTCTGATCGCCCTCTTCGTTATCCTGGTCGCTTTTTTATGGATCAATAAAAAAAGTACCAATGCGCTGCAACTAGACATCCAAAGCAAAACGCTTGAGACACAGCTCAGAGAGGACTGGCATCTGGATGACCCCTTCTATCTGAACGGGGGATTACTAAACATCGAAGGTATGCAGTTTATTCGTAATCCTGTTCTGGGAGTCGACCTTCAAAGTATGGAGGCGGGCGCCTGGGTTCAGATCAAAGCCGATACGTTCAGATTGGTGCGGCTTTATATAGCTGCCGGGGAAAACCTTGCGATTAGTATTGGAGATAACCGCAACGCCACCGTCGTTGCCCGAGGCCCCAAGATACAGGGACGCATCGAATTTTTCGGAAATGTCGAATTATATGCCGGAATTGACGATCAGATTGAGGCCGTTTACAGTGATGTTCTCGATTACCCTGAGGCCATTGATTTCATGATTGAAAATAATGGTGAGGAACCGTCCACGATTGAATTTCCCGCCTCTGAACCATGGTCCTTATGCGGTATTTGTGTCGACAGCCTGGTATTCGGAATGGAGGAGCCGGGCATAACCGACACCGCAATTTTCGTGTCGTCGATTATCGGCGGGAAACTGCAGTTACCGGAAGTCTCGTCCGAGAAGTTGCTATTCCGGCGCGACCCCCTCGGCCTAAAAGGAATCAAGGGGCGTCTGGCGGAACTGACATTTGGGGATTATATCAAAACTGTTTATGTCGGCTGTGTCGATCAGGTAAACGTCGAATTCAAAGCATCGACCCGAAACCTTGCGCCGTCGATTCTTGAGTCTTTCTATTTCAATTCTCGGTCCAAATTCCTGCTTTCATTAATTGTACCGATTTGGGGTGCTGTTTTAGGGGTACGAAGACTCTTCAAACGTGATTAGGGTAGTTAAAGATATTTATTTTCAGACTCTTCGCCGGGGCCGATTATATTTCGGCCCCGAAATCGAGTAACGTCGTTTAGTAATATAAAACCTATATCTTCCCTACTGTGGCCAAAACATAATTGACGGTATCGAGATATTTCAGCGCCGCGGCCTTGACTTGTTCTGCTGTCAGAGACCTCAATTGGGGAATATATTCCTTTTCATAATCATAATCCAGGCCCAGATATTCGTTCACCCCCATATAATAAGCCTGGTTGATCCGCGACAGGCGGCGGGTCAATGAACTACCCCAGATACTGTTTTGGGCCGTTTCCAACTCATCGGCAGTGGGGCCTTCCGATTTTAGCTTATTGATCTGAGCGATAATACCGTCACGGGCCTGTCCAAAATTCTCCGATCCGGTGCCTATCCGGCAGATATACCAACCGAATTCTCTGTCCCACACCGCTCCGGCGCCGACAGAATACGCCAACCCTTGTTCCTCGCGCAGAACCTTGCCCAGCCGGCTTGATAAAATCTCCATTGCCAACGTTATCGCCGGAGCATCGGGATGCCCGGCCCCTGGCAACATATTACCCAGGTAAATATATATTTGTTCCTTATCCATGCCGCTATGGGCCCGGGCTACTCCGGTTATGGCCGGACCGGGAGTTGCCGGCGCTGGAGAAAATCCGGTCGGTGTCATGTCTCCGAATGCGGTTTTTATCATGGCCATCATCGTGTCGGCATCGAAATTGGTCCCCACCGTGATAATCATATTTTCCGGCGAATAAAACTTTTTGTGATACGCAATCAAATCGTTTCGGGTAATCATCCCAATTGTATGCGGCGTCCCATAGATCGATTTGTCATAAGCCGACTTTTCAAACAGCGTGGCGTAAAACAAATCGCGGCAGGCGTTGAGAGTCATACCCGATTGACGGCCGATCAGGCCGATCAATACTCCCCGCACCTGTTCCACCGCCGCCGAATCAAACGCCGGATTGCGAACCATATCGGCAAACAGCCTCAAACCCTGCTCGGTAAATTCGTCGATTGTCTCGAACTTCATAAAAGCAAACTGACGGATCGTATAGCGGTCATCATATGGTATCCAGGGGTTATCGAAGAGAGTTACCTTCGCCCCGACCACAGCCAGTTCATTGGTCAGTTCTTCGGCGGTATAAGTCGTAGTCCCTTTTTTAATCATCCGGTTGACAAAATCGGTGATACCGTCCCGACCGGCAGGTTCGGACGCCGATCTGTTTTTACCGATGACATTGAGAGCAAACACCCGGCTGTCACGATTAGATTTTACGACCACTGTCAGACCGTTGGGCAACACTTCCTCTCTATAGACCGTGTGAATCTTCTCCCGCTCCTTCTCCGGCTTCTCCTGTCGAGGATAAAAAACCGTGGCGATATACTTCAGATCATCCAGCCAACGGTCGGCGGCCCTGACCATCATTGTCGGATTTACCTTATCGATAACTTCCAGATAAGACTCCATAAAATCCCATCCGGTGGTCACCAGGCGGGGCGCGATCACAAAACCATAGTAATGAAGCTTTTCCTCCAGGAAAATCTCAGAAACTTTTTTCGAAACCGTGATGCCGGCGAGAATTTCGGCTGACGGCTGAAATTCATCGAAATTTTCAAGAACTTCATCAACGCCGGCAACAATTCCGTCCGCCTTGGATTCATCGTCGGTGATGATTTCAATCACCAGCCGGGAGAATTCCTCGGCCGTTTCCAGATAGGCCGAGTACGATTGATACAGCGGCTTCCCTTCGCCATCGACCAGAGTGCTGGCAAAGGGCGAGTTTTCGTCGGAACTGAGGTAATCGGCCATAAGGTCAAAGGCATAATAATCGGGATCGGTGTAATGAGGAGCGTCGATTCCGATCGTGATATAGGTCATTTTGGTGTTACCGGCCTTGTGATACACACTCTTGTCTGTCGGCGGATAATAGCTGACGTCCGGAGGCGAGGGAAGATCCACCGGCGGAATAATCCCGAAAACCGACCGGTAGGTTTCGATCATCTCCTCGGTATCGAAATCGCCGATGACCAGTGCGATCATATTATTGGGTGCGTAGTACTGCTTCCAGTATTCGATAATTTTCTGCCTCGGGATTGAGGAAATAATATTTTTATACCCGAGAACCGGGCGCTCATAGGCAGTCGAAGCCATCGACTTGGCATTGAAGAAATAGGAGGCCAGGTTGGCCTCGCGGTCATTATCCATCTGGATTTCCTCAATGACGATCTTTCTTTCCTTAGTCACCTCTTCATCGGGAAAGATGGAATTGAACAGTTGGTCGGCCTGCACCTCGATTCCGTATTCGATATACTCTTTCGGTGTCAGAACCAGATAAGCGGTCAGGTCTTTTCTGGTGAAAGCGTTGATATAGCCGCCGTGCCTTTTTATCCCTTCCGAGATTTCCAGCCGGGAACGATTTTTGGTGCCGTCGAAAAGGAGATGTTCGAGAAAATGGGTAATACCGTTGTTGAAATCATTCTCGTACTTGGCCCCGGCTCGGACAAAAACAATCGATGTTATCATCGGCGAGCTGTGATTTTCCTTGAAAATCACCTCCATGCCATTTTCAAAGGTAACCCGTGTCGTTTTTGCCGTTGCGGCCGTCGAAAATACCGCCATAGCCAGAAAAAAACCGATAATCGGGAGCAAATATGGATATACAATCCGTATTTTAGACATTTCCGCCTCTCCTCTTGGAAAAAACCCCGCCAATCGTCTCTAATAACTATCTATCTTAAAGATACGTAAGCTATTGCGCTGACTGCTAAAAGTCAAGTATCCGGTTTATAAAATAATTGACATATGGCACAATTATGGTATATTGCACAACTATTATTATGCCGTTTTCTGAAATACTGTGAAAAGGAAGTGGTCCAAAGATGAGCAGAACACAGACCTGGCGAATCGTTATCACCTTACTGATGGTAGTGGCCGCCGTTTATTACTCATGGCCGACAATGCGGTACTGGATGTTGCCCGAGGCTGACAAAGAACACTTGCAGCAAAACGATCCGGCCAAATTGTTTACTTTGAAACAGGAAGCAATTCGGCTCGGCCTTGACCTGCAGGGCGGCATGCATGTAGTCCTGCGTGTTATGAAGGAAAAACTTGATGCTAAGGCCAGCGAGGACGCCGTCGAGCGAGCGGAGCAGATTATTCGCAACCGTATCGACCAGTTCGGCGTCACCGAGCCTCTGATTCAAAAATCGGGGGATGACCGCATCATCGTCGATCTGCCCGGTTTCACCGACACCGAAAGGGCTCAGAAGCTTATCGGTGAAACGGCTCAATTACAGTTCAAATTGCTGGAATCCCTCGATAATGCCACCCTGTTGATTTCAAAAATCGACAAGGCGCTGGTCGAAATGGATGCCACACTTGAAGGTGATCTGCCGGCCGACGAAGAAGAAACTCAAGCCGAGAAAGTTCCCGATTCCAGCGACATCGATGTCCTGGCCGACCTTCTCGGTGAATCGGCCGATTCGCTTATCGATTTTGCGGATCTGACCGAAGAGGAACTTGCGCAGCCGTTCTCGATTTATCTTGAGCCGGTTCCGAGAGCCGGATATCCGGTTTATTATATAGAAACCGATCTCATACTTAATATGAAGGCGATGCTCGAAAGACCGGGAATACAGAAACTGATTCCCCATGATGTTCAATTCGCATTCTCCACCCGGTCCGAAATCTACACCGGCCGCGACGTCACTCGTTTTTATATCCTTAAGAGCCGCGTCCAGATGTCGGGTGAATATCTGACCGATGCCATGCCGCAGCTCGATCAATTCGGCGCCCCGACCGTCAGTTTCCAACTGACCCGTGAGGGCGGCCGAATTTTCTCCAGGGTGACCGGCCCCAATATTGGCAAACCGCTGGCCATCGTTCTCGATGGAAAGGTTGAATCATCGCCCAATATCCAGGATCGTATCCGCGACCAGGGACGAATAACCATGGGCGGAGGCGCTACTTATGATGAGGCCAAAGATCTTTCGATCGTCCTCAAAGCCGGTGCTCTCCCGACCGATGTTGAAATTATTGAAAGTTCGGTCGTCGGCCCTTCGATGGGACACGACTCGATCAGCAAAGGTCTCACCTCGTCGTGGATCGCATTGATTCTGGTTCTGGTATTCATTGGCATCTACTACCGGATGTCAGGGGTCGTCGCCGATATCGCCTTATTGTTCAACCTCTTCTTCCTTCTGGCCGCGATGGCCGGTTTGCGAGCGACTTTGACAATGCCCGGTATCGCCGGTATCATCCTGACCATCGGTATTTCGGTGGACGCCAACGTTCTGATCTTTCAGAGGATTCGAGAGGAACTCGAAACCGGTAAAACCGTCAGAGCCTCAATCGATGCCGGATACGACCGGGCCCTGGTTACGATTATCGACAGCCATGTCACCACTCTGATTACCGCCGCCATCCTGTTTATATTCGGATCGGGACCGGTTAAGGGATTTGCTGTCACACTCTTTATAGGCGTGTTGCTGTCACTCTACACGGCGCTGTTTATAACGAAAACTATCTTTGATTTTCGCAAGGGTTACAAAACCCTTTCCATATAGGAGTTGAGGAGATAACGGATAATGTTTAGAATAATCGGCAAGACCAATATTGACTTTATCGGGATGCGCAAATTCTCGTTTGTCCTGTCCGGATTCTTCATCCTCCTCGGACTGACCGCCTTCGTCATGATCCTGTTGGGGAAGGCCGAAATGGGAATCGATTTCACCGGCGGAACTATGCTCCAGGGCAATTTCGACCAACCGATAAATATCTCCGAACTCCGCGCTGCCATGATGGACAACGGCTTCCCGGAGGCGAAGATTCAGGGGCTGACCACCGAAGGCGTGGAAAACTCCTACCTGATACGTGTCAAAACGGTCAGCGAAGGGATGGCGATCGGAGATGAAACGACCGTCGATAAAATCCTCAAGGTGCTCGATCAGAAATTCTCCGATAACACCTTCCACAGAGATTCCGAACACACCATCGGCCCCGCTGTCGGCGAAACACTCAGAAACCAGGCCAAATGGGCCGTCATCCTGGCCTTATGCGGAATTCTGATCTATATCTGGATCCGCTTCGACTTCCGCTTCGGAGTCGCGGCCACCATCGCCACCTTTCATGATGTTCTCACCGTTCTCGGAATATTCTGGGTATTAGGTATTGAGTTCGACCTCCTGGTCCTCACTGGCCTGCTGACCATTGGCGGATATTCATTGACCGACTCGGTCGTTGTATTCGATCGAATTCGCGAAAATCTGAAAATGTTCCGCAAGAAAGGTGACTTTGTCGCCACTATAAATGCCAGTATCAACGAGGTCTTATCCCGAACCATTATCACCTCGGTGACTACTCTGGTTGTGGTAGGAACTTTGTTTATCTTCGGCGGCCAGGTGCTTCATTCGCTTTCACTGGCGCTGGTGATCGGGATTCTCATCGGGACATACAGTTCCGTTTTCGTGGCCAGCCCCTTCGTTGTCGAATGGGAAGCTCGCAGCCCGAGACGGTTCAAAAAGTAAAAATATCAGGATTGTAAATGAGAACCCCGCCCGAATACGGCGGGGTTTTTTATTGGCTGAAAGTGTAAGCTGTCTAAAGGAAACGGGAGAAATCGATCTCGATCTTGCGATCCGGAATTTTCATCCGAATCATCTCCACCCCGGCCAGTTTGAACATCCGCCGGGCGCTGATAAACTTATCATCATCGGGGTATTTGTCGTTGATGTATACCACTCGCTTGATTCCCGCCTGGATTATGACCTTGGCGCATTCATTGCACGGGAATAGATTGACATACATGCGACAATTGCTCATCCGACCCATATCGCTGTTTAGGATGGCATTCAATTCAGCGTGGCAGACATAAGGGTATTTACTGTCCATCCAGTTCCCGTCACGTCCCCACGGCAATTCATCGTCGGAACATCCGGCCGGAAATCCGTTGTAGCCGATCCCCACAATCCGGTTACCCTCGTTGACAATGCAGGCCCCGACCTGAGTATTGGGATCTTTGCTGCGCAGCGACGACAGGATCGCCACCGACATGAAATACTCATCCCAGCTTAAATAATCGGTCCTTTTGGTTGTTTTGTCGGTTGAAGCCATAATTTCCATTCTCAGCCCTCGGTGAAAGGTAGTTTTTGACTGTTGCCTCATTATAACCCGCCTTCAATCGGCTGTCAACAAACAGTCGCACCGGAGCCATTATTTTTTTATTACCCTACCCCACTCGCCTCAAATCGGCCTCTGCCGAGCTTCATCCCCCATAAAGGGGGCTTTTGCCCCCGTCCGGTTTTTTTGTTGGTTAACGGTAAGCACTTATCTATATTTACAGAGCTTGGACGTGATACGCAGCGTTTAGATTTTAGGAGAGCCTTGACCGTTATGAACTTGCTTTTTGTATGCGCCAGTAATTCCGTCCGCTCTCAGATGGCGGAGGGCTGGGCTCGGCATCTGAGCGACGATTCGATTGAGGTCCGTTCGGCGGGACTTCAGCCGTTTATGGTTCACCCGGTGGCGGTAATGACAATGAAAGAGATTGGAATCGATATTTCGCACCAGATGAACCGCCGACTCGACGACCAAATTTTGAAGTGGGCCGATTATGTCATTACCTTAAGCGAGACGGTCAAGCCGTACAGCGCATATTTCCCCGACACCGTCAAATATGATCACTGGTCGATCCCCAACCCCGATACTTTGGTGGTTGGCGATATGACACAACCGCAAGCTTATGCCCAGACCCGCGACAAACTCAAGACCCGCATCGAAAATTTCCTACAGAGCATAAGGTAGGGCAGAAGTCTCTGACTTCTGCCACTGGCGGATGGGCCTGCCCGCCCCCAGCAATTAGCCATCCTTGCGACAGCCAAAAACCGGCCTCTGCCGGAACCTGTTCCGCCGGGTCTTGATCCGCTCTGGCGGATTGTGACCCGGCGGAGAATTCCATTGCCCCCAAATTAATATTGGATTATATTGTCCTCGTCACATGGGCAAAGCATCCACCGGCATCGACACCGTGACAGGATGGGAAAAGAACAACCTAAGGCAGTAATGCAACGGCGACGACCATGGCAATAATTGGATGAATCTATAATCCAATCTTAATTACCGTCCAATATTTCAAGGAGTAATTATAATGCCAGATAATGAATTGAAAGAAAATATGCAGAGTATATTAAGTGGGATACTACCAGCTTCTGAACTTGTCATTGGACTTGTTGGTGCGGTTGGCGCAAATTTAAGTAATATTGTAAAAGATTTAACTTCGTGTCTTGGAGAATTTAATTATACTACTCATGAAATTCATGTATCCGAATTGATCGAAAACTTCACAAATATACCAAATTATAATGAGGACAGCTATTTCGAACGCACAAATGCTTTCATGACTGCAGGTGACGATGCACGCAAAGATACTAGAGAAAATTCAATATTGGCACTTGCAGCTACATATCAGATAAATGGACTCCGTGATACAAAAAATGAGAAACCACAGCCAAACCCAGGACATGCGTTTATTATCAATTCACTGAAGCATCCAGATGAGGTAAATGCCTTACGGCGGATTTATGGCACGGGCTTCTTCCTTATGGGTGTATATGTCGAGCGCGACAAACGGATTCACAATCTCACGCGGAATAAGAGAATGTCTGATAAAGAAGCAGAAGGATTAATAGGCCGGGATGAAGCGGAAGGAACGGATTACGGACAACAAATGCGTGACACTTTTCATTTAAGTGACTTCTTTGTGCATTTAACAGAAGGTAATAAAATCGAAGATGAAAAAACACAAAATACCCTAAAACGCTTTCTCGAAATTATTTTTGCTCACCCTTACAATACTCCAATTTTTGATGAATATGCTATGTTTATGGCTTTCGCCGCCGCAGCTAGATCATCTGATTTGTCGCGTCAAATAGGAGCTGTAATAGCAAAAAATGACGATATCTTAGCTACTGGTGCAAACGAATGCCCGAGGGCAGGGGGCGGTACATACTGGCCTCAAATTAATAAGATGAATGTGGTCGAAGATATGAAGGGTGGTCGCGAATATATTCTCGGATATGATACTAACCATCAGAACAAAGCTAATATTATCAAAGATTCAATCAATATGATGAAAGAAGCTTGGGATGAAAGTTCAAAACGAAAGATGTCTGAAAAGGATTGGGGCCTTTTAATGGGGGCTCTGAAAAGAAGTCCTATCAAAGACATAACAGAATACGGGCGTGTAGTACATGCGGAGATGACAGCATTAATGACCTGTGCACGGAATGGTATCAGTTGCCGTGATGCCACAATGTATGTGACAACATATCCTTGTCACAATTGTGCTAAACATATAATAGCGGCTGGCATCAAACGAGTGGTATATGTGGAACCCTATCCCAAGAGCAAAGCTCTTGAATTTCATCCAGATAGCGCTTTTGAAGGCTTCGAAAAAGAAAGAGAAAAGGGAGAAGAAAGGGTTGTTTTTGAACCATTTGTTGGTGTGGGACCCCGTCGTTTCTTCGATCTTTTTTCAATGAAACAGGGCTCAGGATTTCCTTTGAGACGAAAAGTTAAAATGACCGGAAAGGTATTGACTTGGAAACCCGAAAAGGGCATAATGAGAATACCAGAGTTTCCGTGGAGTTATCTGGAAAGAGAAGAACAAGCCTCGCATTTTCTAAAGAAACACTTGAGAGGAGCGAGTAATGCCGAGTAGAGGAAAAATTAAGGTTAATAAGCTTAAATTGACCCCAGACCAAATGAAAGCCGCCATGGATAGGTCGTCTAGGAATGTTAAAAAAATGGTGATATGGAAGACTCCAAAAGCCTTTAAACAAAAGATTCAGGATGACGAGAAAGTACCCGCGTAGGAGGAAAACTTAGGCTTTTCAACCATGCATGCTATAATAGCGATAATCACCCATCCCCACGTCTAAAGACGTGGGCCACCCATATTAATCTACCACAACCTCAGCACCCTCCACCACATCCCACCAACCACAAGCGGATTACCCCTGCGCAATCGCCCCCTTCGCTTTCAACTCCTCGATCTTATCCGGGGTTAGTTCCAACGCCCCGGTCAAGACCTCATCGGTGTGTTCACCAAGAAGCGGCGGGTGCCGCCGAATCGATCCGGGTGTCTCGGAATACTTGATCGGAATACCGGTCAATTTAAGTGTGCCAATGGTAGGATGCGGTACTTCGGCGATCATGTTGCGGTGTATCACCTGCGGATCAGCAAACAGATGCTCCATATTATTAACCGGCCCACACGGGATTGCCGCCCCGACCAGCAACTCCATCCATTCATCACACGTCTTCTGAGCGAATAATTCGTGAATAAGTGGAAGTAATACCTCGCGATTCTCAACCCGCTTGGGATTGGATTCAAACCGCGGATCATTCATCCAATCCTCGTGTCCGACAACTTTGCAAAAGTTTACCCACAACTTCTGATTCGCCACCGCAATAGCAATCGGGCGGTCTTTGGCCTGGAACACCTGATAAGGGATAATCGATTCGTGCGCCGTCCCCCAGCGCTGGGCTTCTTTACCGGCCACCAGGTAATTGCTGGCGATGTTAGCCAACCCGGAGACCTGAGCATCGAGAAGACTGATATCGAGATGCTGCCCCTTACCGGAGCGCTCCCGCCACAACAGGGCCGATGTGATCGCCCCCGAAGCATAAACGCCGGTAAGAACGTCGGTGATCGCCACTCCGACTTTACATGGATTGCCGTCCTGTTCGCCGGTAATATACATAAGACCGCCGACGGCCGAGAGAACCATGTCGTAGCCGGGCCGGTCGCGATAAGGGCCATCCTGCCCGTACGCGGTAATCGAGGCATAAACCAGCTTGGGATTGATCTTGCGAAGGGTCTCATAATCCAACCCAAATTTCTTTGTCAGTCCCGGAGTGAAATTCTCGACAAATACATCGGAAACCGCAACTAGTTCGCGAACCAGATCCAGCCCTTCAGGCTTTTTAAGGTCAATGACGATAGATTTTTTGTTCCGGTTACAGCAGATATAATAGGCGCTTTCACCGCCGGAAAAGGGTGGTCCCCAGGTGCGGGTGTCATCGCCGGAGCCGGGGCGCTCAACTTTAATAATCTCGGCGCCCTGGTCGCCGAGAATCATAGTACAATAAGGGCCGGCTAGAATACGGGAAAGATCGAGAACCCGGTAGCCTTGCAATGGAAGTTCGGTTGCAGCTTTGTCAGTCATATCAATCCCTGCTTAGGTAAGGTGTTTGCAAGTTGCAATATCCACCAAGTATAAATCGACAGCCACGAATTCCCAAAGCTTTTTTATTGCAGTATTTTCTTGAGCGAGGTTCAATTCCCTTGACCGGATGGTAAATATTGAGTAAGATGTAATCAGTCGCCGGAGAACGATCCGGCATGAATTTGAATCTCCGAACCCTGCATGACCCTTGAGGCCGGCAGGGACTCTACGGCCGGGGGAGCAATCGCCCGACCTGCCCGGTTTTGGCAAAGGAGATCGATGTGGATATTCTCCACTGCCAGCCGGTAGTGGATTTTTTTATGGTTGGAAAAGAAATCACAGCATACATACTCGCCGGTGGCAGCAGTCGCCGCATGGGGACCGATAAGCTGTTTTTGCAAATAGAAGGACGGTCATTGCTGGAGCGTACGATATCTGTCTGTGAACCGTATTTTGGGCAGGTAAAACTGGTGTCGGGAAATTCGGATAAATTTTCGTCGCTCGACTATCCGGTGGTGATTGACAGCCCCATGGCGAATGGTCCGATGGCCGGTATTATCGCCGCCCTCAAGGATTGCGCTACCGACAACTGTTTTGTGACCGCCGCCGACCTCTTCGATCTAAAAGTCGACGTCATCACTGCGCTGATCTCCCGATATAACGGCCAACAGTATCTGGGCCTTCTCGAATCCGGCGGCGTACAGCCGCTGTGTGGGATTTATAACAAATCCGCACTTGAAGTTTTCTACCGCTTCGCACAAAACGGCAAATATTGCATGACGGAAGCGGTAATAGCGATGGATCATCATGGAATAACTTTGCCCGCCGGCGATTGGCGCAATATCAACTCCCCGGCCGATCTTCCGATCGGAGGTTATGGTGGTTGAACTGGCGGTGGTAGGGGCCAAGAATTCCGGTAAAACGACCGTTATCGAAGGTCTGACTAATTATCTTATTAGCAAAGGCCGCCGGGTGGCCACGATTAAACACACATCGCACTCCCACAGCTTCGATAAACCGGGCAAGGATACTTATCGTCATCGAGAGGCCGGGGCCGTATTGACGGTCGCCATAAGCAAGGGGGAAACCGCGATCTTTGCCGAGCCGGAGCTACTGGATGTCAGCCAACTGCAAAAGGTAATTCGCCAACCGATCGATATCTGGCTTATCGAAGGCGATAGAGATGCCGACCGCCCCAAGATAATGGTCACGAGGCA
This sequence comes from Candidatus Zixiibacteriota bacterium, assembly GCA_030668485.1. Classification (GTDB taxonomy): domain Bacteria; phylum Zixibacteria; class MSB-5A5; order GN15; family JAAZOE01; genus DAOUTW01. The sequence continues at coordinate 3,233 of DAOUTW010000084.1, read as the reverse complement.
CTTGAATGAATATTCGGGAAATCTGCCGGGGAATATTGTCGCCACCATCGGCCCGGAACTGCTTGAAGGTGTGCCGGCCCGTTTTGATGATGATGATTTCGGCGGGTTGGGTACATTTGTGAGCAACACCTTGATCGACACCAAAACGGAGGTTCGCGAGTGAAGATCAATCATCGGCCAGGTTACGTGCGGGTGTCGCTGCTCTCGGCCTGCAATCTGCACTGTTCATACTGCCAGCCTCCGGGCAAACCCCGACCGACGATCCTGGCGCCCGAAGATAAAGTCCGTTCGGCTATCCGGTTTTTACATCGGTCCGGTATCAGAAAAATTCGATTCACCGGCGGCGAGCCGACGCTCTACAAGAATCTGCACCGGCTGGTGGCTTTTATCAAGGAGATGGACAGCGATACTCATACCGCCATCACAAGTAACGGCGTTCTTCTCGAATCCAGGGCTAAAGTGTTAGCCGAATCCGGTCTGGATTCCGCCAACATAAGTATCGATACTCTCGATCCGGACAAGTTTTATGATTTAACCGGGACCCGCCACCTGAAAAAGGTGCTGGCCGGAATCGATGCCGCCGCCGAGCATATCGGCCAGGTTAAGCTGAACTGCGTGCTGATCCGCGGTTTCAATGACGATGAGGTGGCCGGGTTGATATCGTTTGCCGACCGGCGCGGGCTTGATATACGCTTTATAGAATTCATGCCGAACCGATACAGCGCTCCCGGCGATGTCCGGTTTATCTCGAGCGAAGATATCCGCAGCCGGCTGCCCTGGGAGTTCAGGCCATTACCGGGCCGGGCAAGCAGCCCCGCCCGCTACTATAAATCAGACTCGCTCAAAATCAGAGTTGGCTTTATCGATTCGGTTAGTCACCCGTTCTGCAGTGACTGCGATCGAATCAGGTTGACCGCGGGCGGAATGCTCTATAACTGCCTCTATGATTCCAGCAGCATCAACCTCTTTGATTTGATCGCCTCCGATTCCGAACGGGCAAATGCGGAATTCGAGAAGTTGATGGAATCGAAGCGGTTTGGGGGCTGCCATTCCAACACCGGTTCCGTTTCGACCCTGCCATCTTTTTCCGCCATCGGGGGCTAATGATGACTAACTCCTCGAAAACATCGGGTGAAGTATATCGTATATCGGTTTCTCCCAACAAGGGAATGAAGAAGGAAAACATTGACGAAGTAAAAGTCCTGGAGAATCTCGGCATCGCCGGCGATGCTCATGCCGGATCAAAACGCCAGATTTCGCTTTTGCCGTTTGAGGCTTTTGATATTGTTCGAAAGCGTCTGCCGGAAATCGCACCGGGCGATTTCGCCGAAAATATAACCACACAGGGCATAGATTTTTCTTCCGTTGCCATAGGCGACCGCTTGCGCATCGGTACCGATGTGCAACTGGTAATAACCCAGATCGGCAAAGAATGTCATGATGACTGCTACATTAAAAAAGCGGTGGGTGAATGTATCATGCCTCGCCTGGGTATCTTTGCCTCAATTAAGTCCGGCGGGTCGATTCATGTCGGCGACAAAATTGAGTGGGAGAATAAATGATTCAATTCGCCGAAGCCTGCGAATTAATCTTTACCAATTCCCAACGACTCGGCGCTGAAGAACGGCCAATCGAGGATGCGGTCGGATATATACTGGCCCGGGATGTGGTCTCTCCGATTAATGTCACCCCTTTTAGAAACTCGGCTATGGATGGTTTTGCAGTCAAATCCGAATGGCTGCAGGATTGTGGTAAGAGTCATCCCGCAGTAATACCACTCGGAGCGACATCATATGCGGGCGATTGCGCCTCGGATGATGGCGCCGATGTGTGCGCTATGAAAGTGATGACCGGCGCCCGGGTATCGAATAGGTTTGATGCTGTGGTTCCCTTTGAGGAAACCGAATATGATGAAAACGAGGTTCGCTTCTTCAAACCGACATCTCCGGGTAAACATATCCGGGAGGCGGGGGAAGATATCGTACAGGGACAGAAGCTGTTTGCTGAAGGTGCGACTCTGGGCCGACTCGATGTCGGAATTCTGGCAACGATAGGTCTGCGCCGGGTATCGGTTTATCGCAAACCCTCGATAGCAATAATCGGCACCGGCGACGAACTTACCAGTCCCGGTGAAAAATTGACCGGCGACAGAATTTACGACTCCAACACCTTTGCCATACTTTCGCTGGTGGCTCCCTTTTGTGATCAGGTGGATAGAATCTGCCAGGTACATGATAGAAAAGACGATCTTTTGAAAGTGCTTGATCTGCAGCACGATGTTATCGTCACCAGCGGCGGGGTGTCGGCCGGTGAAAGGGACCTTGTTATCGAGATGGCTGAATCATGCGGATGGCAGCGAGTTTTTCACAAGGTTGATATAAAGCCTGGCAAGCCGGTTTATTTTGCCACCCGCGACAGGCAGGTCATGTTCGGCCTGCCCGGTAATCCTCTCTCCGCGACTGTGACCGCGGCGGTCTTTCTCATACCGGCTCTGAAAATGATGTCGGGATGGACCGATTATCGTCTGAATCCCAAATCGGCGGTTCTGGCGTCGGGAGAAATTCGCAAACCGAAACGAAAACTTATCTGGCCAGGTTTCATCACCGAGGAAGCCGGTCGCACGATTGCCCGTTATTCACCCAAGAAATCATCGGCGGCCCTTACGGCCCTACTGGGCACCGACGGTTTGATTATTCAGGATGTAGTAAATGGCACACCCGCAAATATTACCGTCGGGACAATCCCCTGGAATGATATCCTGAATTAACCAACTTGTCGAAACCATCCGCCGCAGGGGTTTCGACCTACTCCTCTTTGCATAAAATCGTATTTCCCCGGCCCGGATACAATTACTTCATTGGATATCGGGCCGTAATTTGTTATACTCCGGCAGGTGGCCCACTCGTCCGCTTGCGGACGGGTGGGTTTATATTCTCATCTGATCATGGTGTCAATGCCAATGGATGCCTTGCCTCTGTGACAAAACCAATATAATCCAATGTAAATATGGGAGCAATAGCATTTCCCGAAGTAAAGCCGGGCCATAGATCGCCACGTCGGCCCCCTCCCTCACTTCGTTCGGGCTTACGGGTCTCCTCGCGATGGGCATAATAGCCAAATTATGTTGGTTTTTTTGTTTGAACTTATTGGTATTGATAATATTACGTCAAAAGGTATTAAAGGGGTTTAGTGATGGGTCAAAAAGTGGTGTCGTAAATGCGGGGCTCAAGAAG
>DAOUTW010000059.1 GCA_030668485.1 Candidatus Zixiibacteriota bacterium | reverse complement strand
TATCGGTAATGTCCGACTCGGGATTTCGGTCTCGGCCACTATCGCCGAAGCACAAAACAATGTTAAGGCGGCCGTCATTATTATTCTGCTGGTAATCTCGGCTACGATTCTGCTGACGTTTGGATTTATCAACATTATAGTCAAACCGATCGAACAACTGGTCAGCGCCGCTGAAAAAATCGCCAAAGGCGACCTTTCTATCGAGGTCGGCATCGATCGTCACGACGAAATCGGCAAACTTTCCACAGCCTTTGACAGCATGGTTGAATCATTGACCGAATCTCGTCATGAAATCGAAGGATATAACCGTACCTTGGAAGGAAAAATTATCGAGCGGACCAAGGAACTTGAGGATGCTCAGGCCCAATTAATTCAGTCGGAGAAAATGGCGGCTGTCGGTCAACTGTCCGCCGGCGTGGCTCATGAATTAAATAATCCTCTCGGCGGCATCCTGGGATATGCTCAATATACGCTGGAAAAAATGAATCGTCAGCCGTTTGTGGATATTACTGAGAAAGAATTCGACACCTACCGTAAACACCTTAAAGATATCGAGGCCCAATCGCGCCGCTGCAAAACTATTGTCCAGAACCTGCTGAAATTCTCAAGGTCGTCCGCCAAGATCGATACGGTTGAGGTCGAAATCAACAATGTTCTGGTTGAAACGATCAGCCTTATCGAGCATCAGTTGACAATGCAAAAAGTTACTTTGACGACCGATCTGCAGGAGGGAATTCCGACTATTCAGGCGAACGCGGGACTCCTCCAGCAGGTATTTACAAATATTATCATCAACGCCCTGCACGCCATGTCTCAGGGCGGCAATCTACTGGTCACCAGCCGTCATTCGCCGGGACTGGGTGAATTTTCAGGCGCGGTTGAGATCAGCCTCACCGACGACGGCTGCGGAATTCCGTCCGAAATTCAGAAGAATATCTTTGAGCCGTTCTTTACAACCAAATCGGTCGGCAAGGGAACCGGTTTGGGGTTGTCGGTCAGTTATGGAATTATCAAAGAGCACGGTGGTGAAATCAAAGTTGAATCGGTTGAAGATTGCGGCACGACCTTCACTATCATTCTGCCGCTTGAGAAAACGACTGCAACGGCCGATACAACAGATAAGGTCAAAGCCAGCCAAATGGGAGAATCTAAAGGCTAATGGAGCACGAGGCTCGAATCCTTGTCGTTGACGATGAGGCTATCATTCGCGAATTTGTCGCCGAAGTTCTGGAAGAATATGACGTCTCGCATGCTGTCAACGGCCAGGACGCGATTGACAAAATCCCCGGGCTGATGCCCAATCTGATTATTACTGATATCAAGATGCCGATTAAAGGCGGTGATGAAGTAATTAGGTTCGCAAAACATTTTAATCCTGAGATTCCGATAATAGTCATTACCGGTTATACCTCACTTGATACCGCCAATGAATGTGTTCGAATGGGTGCCGACGGTTTTCTGTCAAAGCCGTTTACCATAAATCAGTTGCGCGACGAAGTCGTAAAATGCCTGGAAGGTTGAGATGGTAGACAACATTGAAAAACTACACCAAGAGAATCGAAACCGAATACTGGTAATCGACGATTCGCCTATCATCAGAGAAATGCTGGTGGAAATATTAAGCGATGCCGGATTTGTCGTGGATACCGCCGTTGACGGTGAAAAGGGAGCTGTGGTCGCTCTGAAAAACGATTATGACGTAATCCTCTGTGACGTTCATATGCCGAGACTGAACGGATTGGAGACGGTACGCGAGATCATAACCGCCAAACCGGATGCCAAGATCATCATGACCGATAGTTTCCCCGATAAGCTGGCCCAGAGTGCGCGTGCCGAGGGAGCCTTGTGTTGCCTCCAAAAGCCATTTGATGTTTCTGAATTGCGCCTATTGATGGAACAAATCATATCAGGGAGAACCATTACCATTGGTCGATAATTCGCAAACCGTCAAAGCCAATATTCTGGTTGTTGATGACGAGCAGATCGTTCTCAACCTGGTTGAGGATACCCTGACCGATGAGGGGTATAGTGTTACAACTACGCCGTCTCCCCGGGAAGCGATTGAACTGGTTAAGCAGCAGGCTTTCGACTTTATTCTGACCGATATCAGGATGCCGGAAATGAACGGCATCGAGCTGGTCAAGGAAATACATCAAATCATACCTACCATCGGCGTCATTTTTATGACCGGTTACGCCAACCTTGATACCGCCAAGCAGGCTATCAAAGAAGGCGCCTACGATTATATCATGAAGCCGTTCGAATTGTCGGAGATCCGCCAGGCAATTGCGAGGGCAGTGGAACAGAGACAAAACGCTACCAAGGCCACCCTTTCCAAGGAATTGAATAAAATCGCCGACCTTTCCAATCTCATGTATGCTTCGGGAGACCTGGCTTCTCTGTTGCGTTTATCTTTATCGTTTGCCATCATTCAGAGTAATGCCAAGGCCGGCATCGCCTTTTATTTCGACCGTCCTAATGCGGAATTAGTCATGATGGAGGCCGCCAGGCACTCCAACGGTAATCAGGAGGCGAGACGGATAAATATGGCGGCCGATGCCTGGAGTGTGGTTCCCTTTATTTCCACACCCTGCCTGATAGAAAAAGAGAACGGACATCCCCTATTCGGGACGCAGTTTTTCGCGGCCAATCGTACAGAAATACTGCCCGAACAACCGGGCAGAGTTGTTATTGTCCCGATGGTGCGGGCACAGAAGATGCTCGGATTTATTACGCTTTTCCATGATAATCCTGAATACGAATTGAAAAATTCGGATACCCAGGTCCTCAACTTCATATCCAGCCAACTGGCTATCTCTCTGGAGAACCTGCAACTTCTTCAAGATTCCAGGGACTCCTACACCCGTCTGGAATACCTTCAGGACCAAACCATTCAGATGGAAAAAATGGCGACCCGGGGTCAGATGTCGGCCGAGATCGGGCATGAGTTGAATAATTACCTGGGGGTGGTGGTAGCCAACTTCCAGCTTATGAATCTCCGGATTCAGAAGGGTGTCACCGAAGGTCTGGAAAGGTTTACCGACTCGATCACCGATCATCTCGATAAAATCAGCCGATTTACCAACGGGCTCATGGACTATTCGTCGCTTACGAAGGTGACTTTCAAAAAGGTCGATGTCAACCAGATGCTTCAGAGAATCGTCGAATTTTTGCAGCCTCAGAAACGGTTCCGGGAATTTGAGATCGAGATCAACTGCCAATCCGATAATATCGAAGCGGAACTGGATCAGGGGTTGACCGAGCAGGTTCTTTACAATCTTCTCAATAACGCCGCCGATGCCTCAGTCGATTCTCCGGTGAGAAAGATCGAAATATCGACTGCCAGGGCGGGCGAAGATATGATTCGGATATCGATCAGGGACCACGGCAAAGGGATTTCCGTAGAAAACCTGAATAGGCTGTTCAAAGAAAAATTCACCACCAAGGAGACCGGGCATGGTATCGGTCTGGTGGTCTGCAAAAATATCGTCGATAAGCATAAGGGGCATATCAAAGTTGAGTCGAGCCCTGAAGGCGGTACCATATTCAACATCGAGATCCCGATCTGCCAGTTGGCGGAGGCGCCCGCTCCGGTTGAAACGGCCTGATTTTAATTCTCTCCCCTCTTCCAATTTCGTACTTCCCGACCCAAAAAAGAATGTGGAATATTTGCATTAATTCTGCCGAATAATTACATTGAGGATCAATCGTAAACTTTTGACAGATTAGACGTCTATGGCTCGAACTGAAGCGCAAAGAGAAAAGCGGGGCGTGGCCCTTTATTCGATCATCGCCTCGATCTTTATGATCGCCGGAAAAGGAACGGTCGGATTGATGACCGGATCGCTGGCGCTTTTGACCGATGCTCTGCACTCGTTTCTCGATTTGAGCGCCTCGACCATCACTTATTTCGCGGTACGGATTTCGGACAAACCGGCCGACCGTGAGCATCATTTCGGTCATGGCAAGGTGGAATCGCTGGCGGCCCTGGCCGAGGTCGTTCTTCTTTTCGCTACCTGCGGCTTTATCGGATATGAGGCGGTCACGCGGCTGATGTCCGGATCGTCTCCGGTAATTTTGAATATCTGGGCTTATGTCGTCATTATCGTTTCTATCGGTATCGATATCAGCCGGGTCAGAGCTCTTAAGCGGGTAGCCAAAAAATACAGCAGTCAGGCATTGGCGGCCGACGCCTTGAATTTCTCGACCGATATCCTTTCTTCGCTGGTGGTTCTCATCGGATTGGCGGCAGTTCAACTCGGTGTTCCCTGGGCCGACTCAGCGGCCGCAATCGGGGTGGCAATATTCATCATGGTGGCGACGATACGAATGGGCAAAGAGGCGATTGATGTTTTGCTGGACCGGGCGCCGGTGGAAACGGAGAATGAAATCAAGAAAATCGTCAACGGTTTCCCCGATATACTTGGTATCAGCCATTTACGGGTCCGGAGCGACGGCCGGATGGTATTCGGAGCGCTCAACCTTGACATTGACCGGTCTCTGACCTTCAGCCGCGCCAATGAACTGAAGGAAGATTTACAGGATAAGCTGAAAGAACATTTGCCGGAGACGGATATAACCCTGACATTCAAGCCGGTTTCGAGAAAGTCGGAACTGACGAATGAATCGATCCGTTTTTTGGTATCGAGCTTCGGCCTGTCGGTCCACCATCTGATTATGAACCAGATCGATGACGGTTATTTCGTTTCCATGCATGTGGAAATGCCTGGCGACATGACATTGGATAAGGCCCATGATAAATCCGAGGAGATCAAGAAAAAGCTATTGGAGTCGATGCCCGATCTACAGAAAATCATTATTCATACTCAACCTTTTGAATCGGAATTGAATGGACTGGCTGCCGACGAAGAACATGCCCTGAGGATTACAAGGGAAGTTGAGAGGATCAGCGAATCGTTTCCTGATGTCGAGGATTGTCATAATATCGTGCTGACCCCTTATCGTGACGGGCTGGCTCTTTCGGCCGATATCCGACTTGACGGCAGTCTACCGCTGGAGCAGACACATAAAACAGCCAAAGTGGTTGAGGAAAAACTTCGAGCCGAGATATCTGAGTTGGTATCGGTGACGCTTCACCTGGAGCCGTTGAAAAACTCATAATATCGCACCCGAATTGAAACCAGGATTCCCAGGCCACCCGGCGAATTATAAACCGGAGGGGATAAAGGTATGCATCATCAGCCATCGCCAAAAACCGGTGATCCACAATATGCCGGGCTGGGACGCCGATTTGTCGCTCTGGTTATCGATTTCCTTCTATTGAGTATGGTCTTCTTCCCTGTCACCCGGTTTGTCAAAGGAGTCTGGATTATGACCGCCGGGGATCATCTCTGGGGGTACGGCTGGTTTATCACCGATCCGTTATGTATTTCGTTTCTGGCGGTTATTGTTCTGTATTTTGTCCTGCTGGAGGGCATGTTTGGCGCTACTGTCGGTAAGAGGTTATCCGGCCTGCGGGTGATACATGTGGATGGCGGAACTCCCGGGGTGATGCGTGCTCTGATTCGGAATCTGTTGCGGGCTGTCGATTCATTGCCTGCTTTGAATATTATTGGTGTGATATTGATATTGACATCACCTGAGCGGGCTCGTTTTGGGGACCGTATCGCCGAAACGCGGGTTATATTGCGAAACTGAGGAACTTGTTAATCACTATCTCAGTCGCGAGCACGCACCGTATTTATCTCTTGTAAACGATAGAAATCGCCGGGTATTCTGTTTCGACCATCAGGAATGACAGCGTAATCCAATCCGAGGGGATCCAGGATATGCCCTCATGGAGCGATTCGCCATCATAACTGACAAAGGCAGCATATCGTTCATAAAAACTCGTTGTAATACCACCCAGACCGTAAACCTCGTCAAAATCCGGCAGAAGGGTAGCCGCTCCGGCCGATAATCGTAGGCTGAAGATTTCACCAATCTTCCATGATTTAAGGAGTTGAGCATATATTGATTGATCACTTCCGCCGGTTTGAACGCTTCCGGTACCTAATATAAGGCCGGGTCTCAGACCATTCTCCTGTTCTAAAACCGGTTGAGTTCTCACGTTCCAGAGAACTTTTTCGGTTCGAAAGGCATATCCGATACCGGCATCAAGCCAGCTTAATATTCCATATCTGACATTTGCTACCGTTCTCTCCTCGTCCGCCGTGGGAATACTCAATCCGGAAAAAGTCATCGATTTTTCGGAGAGCAAGGCACCAGCGTTGCTGCCTGCCCCGGAACAGACAGGGCAGTTAGGTCCACATTCCTGCGCATAGGTTATCCCTGCCAACAGTGAAATTATTAATACACTTAAAAAAAACCTGTACATATTCTTCCCTTCAGATTTGGATATCGGGACCATTTACCTTCCCAGTTTACATAACTCTATTATAATATACGCTATACCCCACTAAAAGAGTAGTGTTTTATGGATTAAGTTGGTGGTGTATGCCCCGATTGCCCTGTGGCAAGTAAGGAATCTAGCTTAAAAAACAGGCTTTTGCCTCTGTTTTTGGATGCGAATTGCCGTAATTGTTGTATAATTAGGGTACGTTATGATATGGAATAGACATTACATATTACCGATTGCTGTCGTTCTTCTACTGATAGTCGCGGCAGCCCCTGCTATCCCCCAGGATCGCCAGCCGGTGCCGTTGCGGAGTTTGAATATTCCGCCGGTGGTGACGCCGAGGACGGAGAAGGTCGAGAAAATCAACCCTCTCGCCTTCCGGATCGGACGACTGCATTACAGCGGCGGCGGCGACTGGTACTGGGGTAATTCGGCTCTGCCGAACCTGATGCAATTTATAAAGGAAGAAACCGGCTGGCCCCTCGATATGGAAGAAAAACGGGTCGAAGTCGAGGATCAGGACCTGTTTGCGAATCCGTTTCTTTTTGCCACCGGTCACGGGACGATCAGATTCACTGAATCCGAGACCGAAAGGCTGCGGCAGTATCTTCTGGCCGGAGGCTTTTTGTTTATCAACGATTCTTATGGGATGGACAAGTCGGTGCGGGAGACGGTGGCGACCCTTTTTCCGGAACGGAAACTGGAACAGATACCGTATGACCACCCGATTTACCATTCTTTTTATGATTTCCCCAACGGTCCGCCGAAGATTCATGAGCATGACAAGCAGCCGGCGACGGGGTGGGGAGTAAGAATCGACGGGCGTCTGGTTCTGTATTATGTTTATGAATCGGACATCGGAGACGGCTGGGAGGACCCTCATGTCCATAATGATCCGCCCGAAAAGCGTTTGGAAGCCCTCAAAATGGGGCTTAATATCGTAGCATATTCGATGGCATTCTAAACTTATACTCACCGTTTGCCGTCATTAATAATATAACTTCGCCCAGCCGAGGTAACTATGGAAGAACTCAGACAACTCGAAAAAAGGCTCAGAGGGGCAATCAGAAGAAAAAAGGCGATACTCGGCGCCGCCGGGTTAATCGCCTTGATATCGACGGGGATCGGAGTGTTTTTGCTGCTGTCCTCGCTGGCTGCTCTTTTCATCATACCGGTTCCGGTGAAAATCGGGCTTCTGGTCCTGACGCTGGGAACGGTGTTCTATGCCCTTTACCGGTATCTGATCAGTCCCCTCCGGTCGGAGAGCAATATTATCAATGCGGCTTTGCAGGTCGAGAAAAATCATCCCGACCTCAAGGGTCGGTTGGTGGCGGCTCTGCAGTTCAAGCATTATGATTTGTCGAAAACCAATTTTTCCCAGGCCTTGGTCGATATGACCGGCAGGCAGGCCCTGCAGATGACCTCGGATATAAATTTCAATGAAATCGTTTCCGGTTATCCACTCTGGAACAAGCTTCGTTCCGGGGCACTGGTGGCGGCTCTGGCAATCATAATCGGGCTTTTGATTCCCGGTATATTCTCCAACGCTCTGGAAGTCTATTCTCAGCCGACGACGCTGGTAGCGCCTCCTCCCGGATTTTCTCTGGTGGTCTCCCCCGGCGATGCCGAGCGGGTGAAGTATTCCGACATTCAGGTCGGCGGGGCCTTGATCGGTGGAGGGTTCGCAGAAGAAGTTGAAATCTTCTATCGTTTTGCCGAAGGACGCTGGCAATCCGAAAGGCTGAGCCTTTATAATAAAGAGGCATACACGTCCGCGTTGGGAGATTCGCTGCCGTTTGCCATTACTCTCAAGCAGGTCCGGCGGTCGTTTGATTATTATGTCATTGCCGACGATGTTCGTTCGGAAACTTATGGAATCGACATCGTCGAGCGGCCTCGTGTTACCGGTTTGAAGCTGACCTTGACCTATCCGTCATACACCGGCCTGGAAAAATTGACTCTGGATGAGAATAATGGATCGTTTGCGGCTCTGGTCGGCAGTCGGGCGACGATTGAGATAGAAGCAAATCGGGAAATCGACGAAGGGTATCTGGTCATCGATGATTCATCGCGGATGACGGTTGATTTTTCAGGAGATAAGGGGATTGTCGATATGACTATCGACAACGATTTCTCATATCATGTCAGATTGTTCGACAATGAGGGCGAAGAAAATCCCGATCCGATCGAATATATGGTGACTGCCATTCCGGATGAGTATCCGATAATCAATGTCCTCTTCCCCGGCTTTGATCTAAATCTCGATGAGACGATGATGATACCGTTCAGCCTGCAGATTTCCGATGATTTCGGGTTCAGTTCGCTGGTCCTCAAGTATGAGGTGGTTTCGGGTGGACACAGAAGCGGCGAAAATGTCGCGGTGATCAATTTTTCGAATCAGATCGTGACTGAAGGTGAAGTAACATTCAACTGGGATCTCGATCCGTTCCATCTGCTGCCTTCGGATTATATCCTGTATCATTTTGAACTGGCCGACAATGACCGGATATCCGGCCCCAAAGTAACCAGCACACGCGTTTACGCCGCTCGACTCCCCTCGATTGATGAGATTGTCATGCAAACCGAGACCCAGCAGGAAGGGCGCGTTTTCGAGGCCGAAAAGATATTGCGGGAACAGAAGGAAATGGCCGAAAAGCTACGGCAGTTGTCGCAGCAGATAAAGGCGGCCGATAATGTCGACTGGCAGCAAAAGAAGGACCTTGAAAATATTCTCGATCAGCAGCAATTGACGGCGGATAAGCTGGAAGAGATGGCCCGGCAGATGGAAGAATCGCTGGAGCAGATGGAAAACAACGACCTGCTCTCACAACAGATTCTTGAGAAGCTGATGGAATTGAAGAAGCTGTTTGAGGAAGTCGCCACGCCGGAGATGAAAGAGGCGATGGAGAAGATGGCCGAGGCGCTCAAGAAGATGAACCAGGAAGAACTGGAAAAGGCGATGCAGGATTTCCAGATGTCTCAGGATGAAATGCTCAAGCGTCTCGAGCGCAGTGTCGATTTGCTGCGGCGGATGCAGGTCGAGCAGAAAATGGCGGCGATGCTGAAAATGATCGAGGAGGCGCTGCTGGAGCAAAACCGGGTCAATGTCGATACCGAGGAGTCGTTGGATAAGGACAACAATTCCCGGCTTTCACAGCGCGAACAGCAATTGCAGAAGCAGATGGAGGCGTTGAAGAAAGAGGCCGATAAGCTGAAGGATCTTCTTGATGATTCTCCTTTCAAGGATTCTCCCGGACATAAACGATTTGCCGATGCGGTTAAGGAAAATCAGGCTGATGAAGACATGCAGCAGATGGAGCAGGAGTTGAACAATATGGAGCAGGAGGCGGCGCTGAGTGAGGGACAGGAAGCATCGGACAAGCTCAGCAGCCTGCTCAGTGAGACGCAGCAATTGATGTCGAAACTCGGCAATGATGAAGGCAAGAAGATGGCCGAGGAAATCCGCAGGGCGATTGACGATGCCAACTACCTGTCGCAGAAGCAGGAGGATATTTACGGAGCGTGCGAAAGCAACAGGTATAGCATGCAATCGGTTCAGCAGGCGGCGGCCGAGCAGGAAATTCTTCGTGAGGCGGTTGAGGGATTGGTGCAGCGGGTGAATAAACTGAGCAAACAATCGCCGTTTCTCGCCGCTGAGATTCGCAACTATCTGGAACAGACGATGAGGGAAATGTCCGGTTCATGCAATAATCTCGGAAACGGCAGCAAACGTGGTTCGCTTGGTCCCCAGCGAGAAGCGATGTATAATCTTAATCGGGCATCGGTGAAGCTGCTCGATGGTTTGGAAAATCAGAAGCAATGCAATAAGGGCGGATCATGTGATAAGCCGGGACAGAAGATGCAGTCGATGTGCCAGAAGCAAAGCCAGATAAACCAGCAGACCAAAGGACAATGCCCCAATCCGGGTGATAAGTTGTCTCAAAGTCAAAAAGATGGCCTCAAGCGTCTGGCCGGCGAACAGGGTGCGGTGCGAAAGTCATTGCAGGAATTGCAGTCGGAATTCGGTAATCGACGGGAGATACTGGGTCGCCTCGATGCTCTTTCAGAGGAAGCGAAGCAGATCGAGGAAATGCTGGCGGAAGGTCAGGTCGGAGATGAACTCATCGACCGGCAATTACGAATATTTTCCCGGATGCTCGATGTTCAGAAATCATTGAACCGGCGCGATTACAGCCGTGAGCGGCGGGCAGTGACGGCCGAGGATATACTGCGGGCTTCGCCCGGACCGCTCGACGATGACGGCCACCAGGGATCGGAAACACTTCAGGATCGTCTCAATCGATATTTGCTGGAAGGGTATCCGCGGCAGTATGAGCAGCAGATAAAAGCGTATTTCAAGGCGATTTCGAATATGGGGCAAAACCGCAATGACCAGTAAGACTATCGCCTTTTTCGCTTTCTTGATTCTATTGACGATTCCGGCAAGCCAGGCCGTGGCTCAAAATCCGATTTCCGGCCAGAATAATACCGGTGACGCCAATCCGGTGAAAATTATCGAAAAAACGAGGCTGGAAGGGATCGACCGGGCGGATAGGATGATGCGCCTGGGAGATTATGAGGGGGCGGCGGCCATCCTGGAAACAATCTTTGAGAAAGACCCTCAAAACATCGAAGTAAAAAATCTGTTGGCGACCTGTTATGAGCGGTCAAAAAACTATAGCAAAATGCTCCTTTTCCTGAAGAGTCGGCTGGCGACGGAACCTCCCGGTTATCCGTTATACCGGGCGGTTGGGCGAACCTATGTTTTAATGGGCTTTCCCGACTCTGCGCAATCGTTTTTCTATGCTGCCGTAAGCAGGGTTCCCGGTAATGATCGGGCCTTCAGTACGATTGCGGAAATCTACCACAAATTTGGCCATTATCGTTTCGAGTCGGAATTTATCGATTCAGCCCGAGTGCTTGCCGGGAATCCGACCCTGTTGGCCGACCGGATGGGCGACGCAATGGCAGCCCAAAGGCAATTCGGAACGGCAACCCTGGAATACCTGATATATATGGAGCGGGATACGCTGACAGCCCGGATCGCTACCGAAAGGCTGGAAGCGATGATGCGGTATCCCGAATCGACCGATACTGTCATGGCGATCCTTTCGGAACGGATCAAGACTCAGAAAGAAAACAAACGACTGTTCAGTACTTACGGGCGGTTGCTAATGGACCAGAACCGTTTCGATGAAGCATTTGAGTTCTTTAAAGAGCTCGATAGTCTCGATAACAGTAATGGCAGCACCATTCTCTATTTTATCCGGGAATGCAACCGGCATAAGCAGTTTGAATATGCAATTTTGGGCGGTGAGTATTTTCTTCAAAAATATCCGGAATCAACCCTGAAAAACAGTGTTCATTTTGCGATGGCCGAGGCCATGACTGTATCTGGGCGATATGATGACGCTCTGGCATTACTGGAGGCAGTCGTCAATGATATGATCCGGCCGGCGCACCGGGCCGAGGCGATATTGAAAATCGGACTTTTGTACAAAAATCATTTGGGCGATTTAAGCCAGGCTAAAGAATATTTAAACCGGGTTATAAAAGATTTTCGCCTCGGTATTTATGATACCAAGGCGCATATCGGACTGGCCGACGTGGCTGTCAGGGAAGGCAAGTTTGACTCCGCCATCAGCCATTACGAGATTTTGCAGGAACGGGAGCTTTCAAAAGAGGTTAAGGAAAAAATTGAATTTTCGCTGGCTGAGATTTTTCTCTTTCAGGAGGACTTCAAGGAGGCGACCAGCAGGTTTCGTCAGATTATCAGCCGCTACCCTCGGGGATTCTATGTCAATGACGCCATCCAGTACTCCTTGATTATCGGTGAGGCTCTGGATGAAGCTCCTAAACAGATCGACCTTTTTTCATCGGCTGAATACTTCCGTTATACCGGCCGGGACGATTCGCTGGAATATTATCTGACCAAGATCTGCCGGGTGGGGATTCCGTCGCTGGCGCCGATTTCATATCTTCGTTTGGCACAGATGTATCGAGATCAGAGGCGACTTGATGAGGCGGTAGCCTCGGCCGACAGCCTGGTCTCATTGTTTCCAGCCTCCTATTATTTCCCCTACGGACTGAAACTGAAGGCGGATGTATACATAGAGTCGGAAATTACCAGAGACGAAGCTCTGGCGCTTTATCGGGAATTGCTTGAAAAATTTGCCACATACCCATTTGCGGCAGAGATCAGAGATTTAATACGTCGCGAAACCACAACCGGTCGAATATGATATTCGGCCGGTTTTTCCTTAGATCCTTGAGTGATACCCCAAGATAAAATCAGTAGAGAGAACGTTCTTTTCTGTTGCTCAGATTGTTGACCTTTTGCTCCAGATCTTCGACCTGCTGCTGATATTTCTCAATTTTGGCGCCTTTCATCTTGGTCGTGGTTCTCACCAGAATAGCCAGCGAAATCAGCAGAAAGAGGACTGAGTTGATTTTACGGAATATTTCGCCGTAATTAAACATGGCGTCCAAAAAGGCGGCGATTCCAAGAATAAATAATATTCCACTCCACAGTAGCATTGACAACCTCCGAGGTCATTAATTTCGATTCAAAAAAGCTTGTGTAATGTCAACGAATACATATATTTCAACTTTGCTGTTGGAAAGAAAGCTGACACTACTTGTATAAATATCGACTACTGAAATGATTTTCTTTAGGAGGCTGCTGTGGACGAGTCGGCAATCGGAGTACGCAAGGAATTTGACAAGGTCAACGCTTTAATCGCGCTCGCGGTTGCCTTGATTAGTTTCATCATTTATCGCCTGACCGTCGCCCAGACGCTCAGCTACTGGGATTGTGGCGAATTCATCGCCTGTGCACATATTCTGGGCAATCCTCATCCCCCGGGATCTCCTCTTTTCATCCTGATCGGACGATTTTTCGACTTACTTCCGCTGGCGGGGGATGTCGCCTTCCGGATAAATCTCCTTTCTGTATTTTCCTCAATCGTTTCAGCCGTTTTTGGCTATTTAGTTATAGTCAGGCTGGTATCGAGTTGGTATGAGGGCAAAGAGAGTTATCAGTTGGGGCGGAAAATCGCTTATGGTTCGGGATTTATCGGCGCCCTGTTTATGGCTTTCGGGCAGACCAACTGGAATAATGCGGTGGAGGCCGAGGTTTACGGCCTGTCGATGCTGGTAACCTTGGCGATCCTCTGGCTGGGATTGAAATGGTTCGAGCATCGTTATAATTCGGCCGGTCAGAAAATTATATTGTTGGTGGCATTTTTGTCGATGATCTCGGTTGGAATTCACCTGACAGTCTATTTGGTCGTTCCGATTGTGGCGATCTTTTTTAGTCTGAAAAGAACGGCCACAGCCAATGATTGGGGCCTGGTGTCGGGATTTTTTATCTTTGAGTTATTGATGATTTTCGTGCTTTCGGGCGGTTATTCGAATTACAATCTGTTTATGGGCCTGACGGCCATCGTATTTGGTGCGCTTGCATTTTATCTCCGGAGTAAGGTCAACTGGCCGATTTTGCTTTCATTTGTCGCCCTCTCGCCTATTATGGTCGGTTTCAAGCCGTTCTTATATTCGATTATCCTCTGGTTTATCATCGCCACGATCATCTGGTTTATCAAACAGGATAAACTCTGGCGTCTCGCCAGCCTGATCATGGTGGTCGGCGCCATCGGATTTTCGGTTCATGCCTATATCCCGATCCGCTCGGCCAATCACCCGATAATCGATGAGAATACCCCATCGCGCAGTTTCAAAACCTTTGTCAATTTTCTCGACCGGGCGCAATACGGTAGTATGTCGATGACCAAGCGGATGTTTGTGCGTCGCGGCTCCTGGGAAAACCAGTTCGGCGACCATGCCCGAATGGGTTTTTTACGTTTTTTCAAAGGACAGTATTCCAACGAAAAGATATTTCCGCTGTTTTTTGTGATCGGAATATTCGGTTTGTTCATGCTGGCGTATAAGAATCCATCCTGGGGGTATATATTCATTGCCCTTGTGCTGATAGCCATTGTGGGGCTGGTCTTGTATATGAATTTCGCCGACGGCACCCATTATAACAAGGCGACCGGCGACGCCTACCAGGAGGTTCGAGACCGGGATTACTTCTTCACGCCCGCCTTTATCCTTTTTGGAATGGCAATCGGTATCGGTATGGGTGGAATTATGGAATTGGTCCGGAAGTATACCAAGAAGATGGGCGCCGAAGTCAATAAGGCGGCCGTATGGGCCTCGATGATTTTGATATTGACGCCGATAATTCCGGTGCAGGCCAATTACTTTACCAATGACCGTTCGACTAACCGGATGGCTTTCAATTATGCCTTTAATATCCTCAATTCCTGCGAGAAAAACGCACTCTTGTTTACCTCCGGCGACAATGACACCTTTCCAATCTGGTGTATCCAGGAAATTTACGGTATCCGCCAGGATATTCGGGTGGTTAATTTCTCGCTATTGAACACCGACTGGTATACGTGGCAGTTGAGCAACCTAGATCTGCTTTCGACAGTGAATGCCGGGTATGATATCGATTCACTGGCGCGGGTGGCCGAAGGTGCGGCCGGCTCCAATGCCAATGCGGAATTGATAATGCCGACGGAATTCGTTAATTCGCGGGCCGATAAGGATATCAGGGCTTATTTGTCGGGGCTGGCGGACCGGGATGAGTTACCGACAGGAATCCGGCAACGGGTTCCGATTTCGCTTTCTGATGCCCAGATATTGTGGGAAGATACGGTTATGCAGGGTCAATCATTGGCCCGACCTTTGAAATCGTTTTATGATCCCGTTCGGAAACGGCAAACCTATTTATTCCCGATGATGTACGGCGACAAACCTCTCCGGGTAGCGATGCTGATGATGGAAAACATCATCCTGACCAACAAATGGAAAAACCCGATTTATTTCACTTCGGTTTCGGGCAATGTCCGCGAATCTCCGTTGAATCTGCCGGAAAGGCTGGTGCGTCAGGGTGTTGTCTACCGCCTGACACCGGAGATAAGGAATTTGACCTACGATGAGCCGACAACCGAGCGGTTGTTCTTCGAGGAGTATAAATATGACAACCTGTCCGATACAATGGTGGCTCAGAATGAAAACGCCACCGGTATCGCGCTGACGTATCCGGAGAAAATGCTGGAGTATCATAATTTCGTCAAGCGGAGCGGCGACACGACCAGGGCCGATTCGATTCTAAACCTGATCGCTGACAAGATCCCGTCGTACTGGCGGTCGCGTCTCGCCCAGCGGGATATGTATATGCGCCACGGAGATTCCGTGAAGGCCCATGAGATTCAACTGGAGATGCTGGATTACCTTCATGGATATCGCAATAATAATTCCGATAATATTTTCTTTTACCAGTACCTGGGGATGGCCTATTACGCCATGGGCGATCGGACCCTGGCGGAAAAATATCTTACCGAAGCATGGGATTTCAACGCCGACAAGCAACATACCTTCCGGGCGCTGCTGACGCTCTATGCCGAAGCGAGACGACCGGCCGACATGTACCGGGTGGCTCAGGATTATATTCAATATCATGCGGATGATGGCATCGCCAACGAGGTGATCCGCAACGCACAGATGTTGATGCAAGGTCAGTCACAACAGCAGGCGCCGGTTACGCCTCCGATAAAGGTTCAACCTCAGCCGCAGACACCACCCCCCTCGGGTGGCGACGGTAATTGATCGATATTCCGATTACGTCTGAATTTGGAAAGGGGCGGCTTTTGAAGCCGCCCCTTTTTTGTAACCGGTAATGTCGCGGGAACAACTTAATAATCCGGCGGTTATATTGTATTATAAAGGATACATGATTTGTGTTAATTAGGCCGGGATTGGAGAGTTGTCGTGAATGTATTTGATGGTGGCAAGAGTATTCATCAGGATGCCTATCAGAATATCGAAGCAAAAGGGATGGAACTTCGTGATTACCTGGCCATCGACCGGACAATTCTTTCGAATCAAAACACATTTCTGGCTTATGTCCGCACGGCTCTGACTCTCTTCGTTGGCGGATTGACTTTTATTCGATTCTTCGATCAACCGATTATTACCTATATCGGCTGGGTTTTTGTTCCTATCGGAGTGGCGACCTTCCTCGTCGGCGCCATCAGGTATAACCGTATCAGAATGGTCCTGGCCCGTATCGGCCGCCCCCACCATTAGCCGCCGGCAGCCGGCAAAAGCCGGTTTTTGGCTGTCGCCAGGATGATCTCAACATCGACATGCAAATCGGACCTATCTTTCTCATGGTCACTATGACTAAATGACAGACCGGCAGGGGCCGGGTATTGGCCATCGCGCAGATGATCTCAGTATTTACAAAATAATTAGAACCCAAACTTCCATAAATTTTTCTAATTTTCTGACCGGATAATAATCAGGCGGAGAGCTGTTTATGCACTTCGATAAGCAGTGCGCCGACGGCGCTTTTGGTATCGACGTTGAGCTCAATGTCGGCCATGACAGTGCCTAAGTGAGATGGGATGGCGAGTAAATTCTTTTGTGAAACATTCCGCCCCGCAATTTTTTCCAGTTCCGAAGCGAAATCGATATTAGTCAGCGAGTCGGCGTGGCCGCCGCTTTTGAGCACGATAATATCGCGGAACAGAGTTTGCCAGACGGCGATGATGCGGTTGATGCGAAAGCGATCTCGGAACGGCAGGAGATCGGATGCCTCGGCAATCAGGTCGGATGGTGGGGAAATAAAAACACCTTTGAAGATCAGCTTGGCGACTTCGCGATCCTGTTCGGTATCGCCGGCAGCAATATAGAGAGCACGACCGATTGAACCCTGCGCCAATCTTGCCAGCAGGTCGGCTTTAGGCTGGGCAGTATTGGCTTTTTCTGCGAGGTATGCGGCGATGTCATTTTCAGGCAGATGTCCGAAACGGAGGCGTCGGCAGCGGGAAATGATAGTTGGCAGCAGCCGTTCCGGTTTTGAGGTGGTGATGATGATTATCGTTTGCGAGGGCGGTTCTTCTATCAGTTTCAGGAGAGCATCGGCTGAGTCGGTGCGCATGCGGTCCATCTGTTCGATGATGATGACCCTTTTGCCTGGCTGAGGCGGCTTTTGTGAGAGACTGCTACGGATAGTACGCACTGTGGCCACCGGGATTGACATTTGTCTCTCACCCCCGATGAGAGAATATGGTTCTTCGATTTTGGCGTTGAGGATGTCCCAGTAGTTGGCGAGTTCTTCTTTTTCTGACTTTGAGGGCGGGGTCGGGACGGCGATATAGAGATTGGGGAATTGGAGTTTTCGTATCTGGACACAAGGCGGGCATTGACCACAACTGTCGCCATCTTTCGGGTTATGGCAGTTGAGGTAGGCTGTCAGGGCCAGCGCCGCCACCCATTTGCCTACTCCCTCCGGACCGCAGAAGAGGTAGCTGTTGGGTAGTTGATCCCGATCGGCGGTTCGGGTCAGAATATTTCGGGCGTTCTCCTGCCCGATCAGTGATTTAAAATTCATTCAGATCCAGCCATATTACCGGGTCGAGATGTTCTCTCCCCTTGCGTATTTCGAAATGGGCTTTTTCGGTTACCAGCACTCCGAGTTTGTCGCCGGAATTGAGGAGTTCATCGAGTTCCACGACTACCACTCCCAGTCCGGCGTAGGTAGTATAATAGCCGTCGTCATGTTCGATAATCACAAAATTGTTATATCCGCGCAATTGTCCGACATAGACTACCCGGCCCGGGGCGCAGGCCCGCATTTCATTATAACCTCTCGACGGCTTGATATCAATACCGGGAGAGAATGAGGAGAGGTTGGTGATTTTATCTTTTTTCCAGCCGAAGGTCGAAATTATTCTTCCTTTGATCGGCGGATAGAGAGAGCCTTTGAGCTGAGCGAAGGCAGCGGAGCGATACCTGGGCGCTTCCCCATCCTCCTGACGACGACGCTGCTTTGCCCGTTCCAGTTCGGCTACGATTTCTTCCATTCGGCGGGCCGCCTCAGACAATGTTTCCAGACGTTCCTGCAGTACATTCGACTGACGGCGGACATTGCCGAGGCTGGTTTCCTCTTTTTCCTTGAGGGTGAGGTCGAGGTTCACCTTGGCTTGTTTTTCCCGTCGCAGTTTATTCAGGTCCGATCCGGTTTGCTCAAGGCTGTCGGCATGAAGGCTGAGGAGGCGGACCGAATCATCGACCTGGGCGATTTCCCTGGTTGACCGTCCGGAGATCGAGGCTAGGTAATGCACCAGCCGGCTTTGCGACATGACCTTGCCGAAATTCCAAATATCGAGCCGGTTGTCTGATTTTTGGCGGCGATAATAGTCGACCAGGAGGTTGATATAACTATCTCGCTTCAATTGCAAACGGTTTTCGGTATCGGTGAGCAATTCGGAGTTGTTTTCCAGTTCCCCGCGGACGCCGGCGAGTTGCCTTTCGGTTTTATTGATTACTTTGCGGTTGCGGTTGACCCGTTCGCTGTAGCCGGAAATTGTTTTTTGCAAATTTGATTCCAGATGGCGGAGGCTGTCGGCTTTATTCCTGGCGTCTGATAATTCTTTGTTGATGCGATCCAACTCCTGCTTGCTGTCCGTCAAGGTCTCGTTATCGGCCATGGCCGTTGCGGAGAAGAAAAAGCATATCGCTATCAAAATCACCGACATCATTCTCATGAGAGCAAAAGCCTCCTGATGCCGAGCCAGGCGCCGACGATACCGGTAATTCCGGCCAGGATTGAATAAATCAGGGTATCGCCCAGGCTTGGGAGAATTATGGTGAAGGCGGAGAAGGTAACCTGGTCGGCAATATAGAATAGTAATACCCATCCGAGCATGGCGGCGATAAAGGCCGAAAGGAAGCCCTCGGCTAAGAAGGGATAGATAAGGTACGATGGTCCGGCGCCGAGGAGCCGAAGTTGGAAGAAATCCCTTGACTTACTTCGGGCGGTCAGGCGATTGGTGTTGGCCATGGTCAAAAGCACCACGCAGAGGATCAGCCCCCCGACGGCATAACCGATCCGGCGAATATTGCGACCGATATTTTCCACTTTTTGTATCCAGGGTCGCCCAAATTCAATGGCCTCGATACCCTCCAGGCGCACCAATTGATTTTCCAGGGCATTGAGCGCCTCCAGATTTTTCGTGCGGCCAAAGAAAATTATATATGAGCGCGGCAACGGGTTTTCTTCCAGGCCTTCGAGAATTCCTGCACCGAGATCGTTTTCCAGAATCCGCGCAGCTTCTTCTTTTGAAGTAAAGCTGACCGAGGAGACATCCGCGAGCGCCAGCAGCGCTTGTTCCATCACCGGCAAGGCAGAATCCGGGACCGAGTCGGACAGGAAAACTTCCATCCTGACGGTTTTGAGGATCTGCTGATATTGGTCATTGAGATTTATGGAACCGATCCAGAACAGATCGATCAGGATTAAGGCTATAGCGAGCACAAGGAAAGATCCGAGAGAAAGCCTTTTTTCCCGGCGGATATGACGGCTGATCTGTCTGAGGAAACGACTCGGACGTATCATGGTGTCAGTTTCCCCTCGCGGAAGCAGAGATATTGATCGGGACCTTTTTGCGGTCCTTTTCCGGCTGTCAGATATAGTATAGCGACACCGGCCAGACGCAGGGCGGCCAGTCGATCATGAATATATTGGGCTGATTTTTCATCCAGTCCGGCGGTCGGGGCATCGGCGACAATCAGATTTTTTCGTCCCGCCTCGGCTCTGGCCAACAGGGCTGTTCGGCGTTCGACCTCGGAGACCATATCGGGAA
Source organism: Candidatus Zixiibacteriota bacterium (assembly GCA_030668485.1). Classification (GTDB taxonomy): domain Bacteria; phylum Zixibacteria; class MSB-5A5; order GN15; family JAAZOE01; genus DAOUTW01. Next base: position 9,454 of record DAOUTW010000059.1, on the reverse strand, counting down.
AATGGGAGGCGACATGGCCGAGGCGATATTTGCTGCAGGCCTCAAGGGCATTTTTCCGGGCCACCCGGGCCGGTTGTCCGGCAATTTCTGCTGCCAGAGCGACGTTTTCGAGAATTGTCCGATCGGTCAGAAGGGAATAGATTCCTCCGACTCCGCCGATCCGGCGGCGCATTTCCCGCAGCTCTTTTCGGGATTTGATAATAGATATCAGGTCGCGGCCGTCGATAAAAATATCGCCCCCTTCGGGTACGACCATTCCGGCTATCATCTGAACCAGAGTCGATTTGCCTGAACGGGCGGGGCCGGATAGGACCAGGTATTGGCCCTTATGAAGATGAAACGAAAGGCCGGAAAACAGGACCTGACTGCTATAAGAGAAATCTACCCGGTCGAATTCAATCACAGTAATCCTCCGGACTATATAAAAAGTCTGCCATCGGTGTCGATATATGGTGTATAAAGGATAATATGATTCGACCCGACCTTAAAAAGTCTCCATATCGGCCGCCAAATTCACCGATTGACACATGATGAATGTCATAGTACATTACAAGGGACATAGTAATAACGCACTTGCAGGTTATCAAGACTAAAATGGAGTCATTATGAGACATCTGTTAATATTGTTTACGCTACTTTTGGCCGGTTTCGCCTCTGCCGCCGACTTTGTTAAAATCGACATTCCGACTGAATCAAGGATAAACAAAATTTACTTTTACAATGACCAAATGGGTTGGGCCGTTACATCCGGCGGCGAAATTCTCAGTTCCTTCGATGGCGGCGAAACGTGGAGATTAATGGACGTCTGTAAGCGCAAAATACGTGATATCGATTTTTATAACCGGGACGGATATCTGGTCGGCGACCGCGGATTGCTGATGAAATCGACCAATGGCGGCGCCACCTGGCAAGACAAATCGTTGAATATGAAATTCAATCTGGTCGGCGTGGGAATTGTGGACGACAGCACGATCATTACCGTCGGTACCGATCAAAACAGCATGTCCAAAGCCAAAGGGGAAATTTTCGAGTCGCGCGATTATGGGAAAACATGGAAAAAGCACCCGTATCGTTATGGCAACGGTTATACCGACATCGTTGTAGGACCTCCGAGAAAAGTATATGTGTTGGCCATTAAGAAAGTGTCTCATTCCATCAGCAAGGGTCTAAGGTATTTTCATGGCAAGTATGAGGGATCGCGCCTCGCCTTCGGTTTCGACTTCATGGATGACTGGGGCTTTATGGTGGGACACAAGGGGTATTTCGCCCGGACGACCACTCATGGCAAGAAATGGGAAGAGGTAGATCTGGGGATTGAAAAGAAATTATTGGCGGTAGATATGTTTGACAAGTATTCGGGGGTAGCGGTCGGCGAGGACGGGCTGATCGTCAGTTTTTATGATTCAGGTGATCGGCATGTTGTCGAAAACTGCGGTTCCGATATTAACCTCCGCACGGTTTGCGTCACCGGCAAAAAGATATTCATCGGCGGCGACAAAGGTTTGTTTATGTCCAGGGAAAGGTTTCCGCGGGCCAAGACTGAATAACGTGCCTATTTTCTGGTGCCGGTCAGGATGACTCCGGTCAGAACCAGCGCCGAACCGATAAAATCCTGAGTTGTCAGGCTTTCATTAAGGATAAGGTAGCCCAGGAAGACGGCCACAATTGGCGAGATGAAGGTCATCAGCGAGAGAGTGACAGTACTTATTTTCCTCAGCAGCCAGTAATATCCCACAAAGGTCAAAATCGTTCCGAAAGTCGCCAGGTATAATATCGATCCGACCGAAGCAAAGGTTGCATTAAACCGGCCCAGGTCTTCAGTAGCCAGGGCTACAATCAAAGTCAGCACTCCCCCGAGAATCATCTGCATCGTTATCATCGGTAGAATTGGTTGATCGCCCAGGTATACTTTTATGTGGACGGTACTGTAGGCCGAGGCGGACGTGGCCAGAACTAACAGAACGGCGCCGAACAGAGCAGAATTGTCCATATTGATCGGGCCTGCGAAAATGATGATGATACCGGAAAAGCCGATTAGAACCCCGATAATCGATAAGAGGGTTATTTTTTCATATTTGAATATCGTCGCGATAAAAATAATAATGAAAAAGGGAAATGCGGCGAAGAGAATCGATCCGAGCGCCGACGATATATATTGCATTCCCCAGTAAACCATAAAATATGAGCAGCCGAACATGAGGATGCCGGGCCAGGCGACTTTCCATTTCTGGCGCCACCCCCTTGGGAAGGAATTTCTGGCTGCGAGGTTGTATATGAGGAGAATTAGTCCGGCAATGGTGATTCTGAGTCCTGAAGACCATATCGGGGGTGCATCCTGCAGGCCGATCTTAACGGCTGTCCATGATGACCCCCAGACGACGCAGAGGATGATATAGAGCAACGGTATCATTGGCCCAAAGTACGAATTTGAGGATAAAAATACAATTGTACAATTGTACCCCATTTACCGTTCTGCAGGGTCCTGATTTGCTCTTGCGAATTGTGACCCTGCAGCATCGTCCCCCCCGGAATCGATTATCTCTAAAAATGCAACAAAGGGTACTGTCCTAATTAGATGGGTTGCACAGATTTAGTGCATGTGAATTGAGGTAGAAAACCAATTAAAGACTTGATTTAGGAAAGGGAAATTAGCAATGTTTAAGAATAAAGATAATAAGCTCTGGCATCGAAAGGAAATCCACTTGACTGTATGTATTGCGGCCATTTGTGAGGGTGATGGCATATATTGCGCGGCTGATCGAATGCTCGGGGCAGGCGATATTGAATTTGAACCGCCCATCGCCAAAATTTACCGATTAAATGGGCCTATTGTTATATTAACCGCTGGTGACTCCGGCATGCATTCAGAAATCTTTCAAGAAGTTAGCCCCATTGTGAATAAAAAACTTAAACAGCTTCACCATTGTAGCATCAAAGAAGTGGCTTTGCTTTATAATAAACATTACAACTTAATTAGATCGAGCCGCGCCGAGATGGCGGTCTTACAACCTTTGGGCCTATCTTTAAGTGATTATATCAAACAACAGAAACAAATGAACGATGAATTTGTGACCCTATTATCAAGACAGATACAGGGATTTCCTGTCCCGGATATAAGAGCCATTATTGCCGGGCATGATTACACCGGCTCGCACATATATGTCGTTAATGGTGTAGATATGACCTGTGCAGATGATGTGGGCTTTACCGCTATTGGGATAGGGGCAAAACATGCCGAATCTCAGTTTATGCTTGCCGGTCATTCGCCGAAGTCCGAGTTTGACGATACTATTCTGCTCACCTATTTTGCAAAAAAACGTGCAGAGGTGGCCCCTGGCGTCGGTACCAGCACAGACATGATTATGATCGCACCCTCCACCGACTACTCAACATATTTCACCGAGGAAGTTATTAATGGTCTGGAAATAATATATCAACAATACATTAAAGACGAAAACGACTTAAGGGAAAAAATAAAGTCCCAAAATAGGGAGTCCTTCCGGAAATTCCTTGCGGATGAATAAAAAATGAGTACATAGACAACTTTTTTCTTGACAGATTATAATATCTCACCTATATTGAGGGCGAGATGAAGATGCGAAACTTAGACAAAGCAGAGGCCGACCGATATTTGACGGTAGATGAAGCCTCAGAGGAATTAGGGGTAAAGGTTACGGTTCTTCGTAATTATCTCTATCAGGATAAGCTAACAACCTTCAAATTTAAAACCCTTACTCTACTGAGTAAAAGCGAAGTAGAGGAATGGAAAGAACGCCAAAAGTAAGAGGGTATTTTTTTGCCTACTAACATGATACATTATCACCTCTCATTAATAATGATTAGAGGGCCACCAACACGGGGGACAACTGAATAAAAAACCGCCCGGTTGCGCTAACAGCCGGGCGGAAATAGTCAACCGCACGGACAAGCCGTACAGTCAAGCCACTTAAAAATATCGGCTTTCCCGTGCATAAAGTCAAGGAGAAAGCCATGAATCGATTAAAAAGAGATAAACAGCAAATGATCCTCAACCTAATGGTCGAAGGCAATAGTATTCGCGGTTGTGAAAGAATTACAGGGGTTCACCGCGATACAATTATGAGACTTATGGTCTCAGTAAGTGAGGCTTGCAGGTATGATATGCATAGCAGGTTTCATGATCTCGAATGTAATTATCTTGAGGTTGATGAAATCTGGACCTATGTAGGCAAAAAACAAAAGAAGTTAACAGAAGCGGAGCGTAATAATGGCTGTCAAAAAGGCGATCAGTACGTATATGTGGCCCTGGATCGCGAAACCAAGCTTGTTCCGGCGTTTTATATTGGAAAGCGGAATAGCCTCAGCACCTATAACTTTATGGCTGAATTGAGCAAGCGGATTGTTGGCCGCTTCCAATTGACAACCGATATGTACCGGCCTTATGTCGATGCTGTAATCTGGACTTTTGGCCGTTCAGTTAGTTACGCCATGCTTAGAAAGCTCTATCATGGTGACGGCTCTGGTCGCGAGGGTTATAGCCCATCCCGGTTACGGGGAACTGATTCAAGCATAATAATAGGCGATCCTAAGCCTGAGAAGGTCTGTACCTCCTACATTGAACGGCAAAACCTGACAATCAGGACACAGTTAAGGCGGTTCACAAGGTTAACAAACGCCTTTTCAAAGACTTTGGACAATCTGAAAGCTTCAATTGCCTTGCATTTCTGGCACTATAATTTTATGAGAATTCATAGCACTATCAAAATGACTCCGGCGATGGCGGCGGGAATTGTGTCCGCCCCATTAGATTGGGATACAGTTCTGACCTACGGGAATACCCTAGACTCAATTTAACCGATAGCCAGATTGGGGAAGTAGCAAGGGCAATGCTCAAAGTCGCCCAGAGAACAGAAATCTAATAGTAGGTGTCAAGATACTCACAAAGGATTTTCATGAAATTCTTACTGGCATCGAATACTTCTCTTGCTTCCTCTTCGCTATATCTCCTTTCTATATGTTGAGTTGGGTTTCGCCAAGCATCTTTAATGGGGTAAACGCGTGCGATTATCTCCTGGAGCTTAACTTTTTCTGCTTTATGAGTTTTAGGGTTAAGCGGTTCTTCATAGTCTCTCAATGCTTTGATAATGGCGTCCCAGGTAGGAGTATGTTTTTGTATCCCAAGCGAAGACTTAAGTTCTTTTAAGCCAGACTCAATTACACGCATTAGATGTGCTGCGCAAGCGGTATGTCTACCCAATGCAAAACACTTTCCAGCCTCTTCCATATCATAAATACTGTCGCCGAATCTGTTAATCATAGCCTCAGAGAACTGGTTTTCTTTGTAAAAATCCACACAATTGGTCGGAACATAATAGAACTCCATTGAAATGAGTTCATCCTTAATACGGTTAGCTAATTCATCAAATTTACGTTGTAATTCCGTTCCACTCATAGGACTAAGGGAGTCCAAATGGCTCAATATTGTTTTACATTGAATCTTAGATATCGGCATATCAAGAATTTCCAGAAATTCTAAACATTTATTTGTCAGTTGCTTATAGAGGGCTGTTCGTTCCCCTCCATTTAAATTATTTTCGTCTTCCAAGGGTTGACTTTTTTTTATAAGTCTGATTTCTTTAATTTCCTCAATGAAGTCGATTAGCCAAACAAAATGCCTTGCATAAATCCATAACATCGCCCACAAATTAACCAAAGGGCCTGATTTGTAAAGCCTAAAACTGCTTATTTCGTCAACATGGAACTTCATTTTATTTGCTCCAGTCATATTAGGACAGTACCCAACAAAGTACTTGACAATACGTCATAATACCGTATAATATCTCAAGAAACGGAAAAGGACGGTTCAAAATGAAGGAATTTGGGAAAATGAACTTTTATTCGACAGCCGATTTGGCCGAGCAGTTGGGGATGAACATGCAGGTTCTCACCCGAAAACTGCAATCGGGTGAAATCGAAGGGTATAAAATCGGCAAAGACTGGCGGATCGAGGAAAATGCGATCCAGAGCTGGCTGCGACAGATTTCCAATAAGAACGCTATGGACCCGCGGCAGAAGGTTATCAATAATTTTATCAAGCGGGGACGTCTGGTGCAAATGCCTGCTCAGCGAAAGAAACGGGTTTATATCCTGGAGTTTTTCCTGGAGAAGTTCGACGCTAACCGGACTTATGACGAATCCGAGGTCAACGAAACCATCCGGCAGTATTACGATGACTTCTGTACTGTCCGGCGTGAGTTTATTATGGAAAAGATGATGACTCGCAAGGACGGCAAATATCATCGCAATAGCTTTTACAAGAGCCAGCCGGTGCAGGTCTCCCCTTCAGGAGAAAAACCCTCCAGCGATGATGTTTAATCCCGTGTGGCACCCCCAAACTTGTTTGGGGGTGTTGTACTTTGTACCCCACCCTCCGGGTGGGCGAAGCGATTTTGGTCTGAGGTGGTGGCCCATACGTACATTCTTCTGGACGTGTGGGGACGATATACTTATTTTTATCAATGTTTACATAACTTCTAAAGGCCACATATAAACCCACACGCCAAGGGCGTATGGGCCACCTGTGCTCGCATGAGATAATTTGGAGATTTCCGATGATAATATTCGGGTGGGGAGATCAGCATTTTAAGGACTTTGGTCCGATATTTGAAATGGAGTGCCGCGAATGCGGAAAAAATGAATATTGGCATCTATATGAAGTCTCTGAGTGGGTTACATTATACTGTTTTCGGATAATTCCCCATAACCGTGAAAAAATACTAATGTGCCCTGTATGTAGATCCTACCAATCCTTGGATGCACATCAATTTGATGAATTATTGCCGCATGCCCAGGCAAACAAAGCATATTTGGAGAAAGAGGCTTTACTCACTAAGCGTAAAGAGCGGACCCAATCAGGATCATGGCATAATCAACGCTCACACAATTCAGGCGACCATAAGATCGTCTGTAAACATTCGGCAAATAGGATTATGCAGGGTATTTTCCTCGTCGTATTGTTAATCGCCTTTTTTCTAATAATCATATTGTCCGAGAGTGAATGACCGGTGGCCCGTCCGATTGGCCATCCGCCCAAGCGAACGATCAATCGGGTGGGTTCCCGCTTTACTCAATCGCAATTTCGTGATTGCCGGGTGCCCGGGACCATAACCTGCATCTATTATCTTCGTAGGGGGCCGTTCGTGAACGGCCCTTAAGGGCGCTTCCCGAAGCGCCCCTACTGGTGTTGTGCTAGCCAGAAACCCGGAGCAAAGCTCCGGGCCACGCACCCTATTTCCACTACCTACGGTAACATTTATTGTGAGGCAATTCGCATGGAAAAAGCGCCCCAAAATATGTTGACAATAATGGCTATTTAAGTATATTATAGCCGGTAGGCTCCAATTAACGGATCAGAGATTGACCGTACCTTCGCCAATTGGCGCACGGGATCATTCTCGCCGCCCTACTCTATTAGCCAGCATAAAGGGAGGAATTTATTTGATCTGTTCTTATTGATTATAAGTGAACAAAATAGGAGCATTATCATGAATATCAGACCATGCTGCGCATTCGTTTTTTTACTTTTAACCGCATCAACAGCCTTTTCGCTCGACCCTCTCTTTTTACCCGGTATTGAATATCCTGCGGGTAGCTATCCTTCTTCTATCTTCGCTTCCGATCTGGACGGTGATGGTGATTTTGATCTGGCGGTGGCGAATTATGGTTCGTACAACGTATCGATCCTGTTTAATAGGGGTGATGGAGTTTTTGCCAAGGCGGTTGACTATGGTGCCGATGCGGAGCCCGTATCCATTATTGGTTCCGATCTGGACGATGATGGTGATATCGATCTGGCGGTGGCGAATCATGGATCGGACAACGTTTCCATTCTACTCAACACCGGCGATGGCAGTTTCGCCGACGCGGTAGACTATGGAGCAGGCTTTGGTCCTCTATCCGTATATGGTTCGGATCTGGATGGTGACGGTGATATTGACCTGGCGGTGGCGAATCGGAACTTCATGTTCGATTCCATACCGCTTAACACCGATGATAGTGAAATGCATCCCGTGGTGCCAAATCAAGATCCGACCAACCTTTCCATCCTGCTCAATAACGGAGACGGCACTTTTGCCGGAGCATTTAATTATTTTGCCGGACTCAATCCCTGGTCTGTATACGGTTCTGATATGGATGGTGACAGCGATATTGATCTGGCGGTGGCATGTGCCGCGGAAACATCTCCTTCCAATGGCGGTATTGCCATACACAAGAATAATGGTGACGGGACCTTTGAAGATGCAGTCAATTATGCAACCGATAATGGTCTTTTTTCCGTGTACGGTTCTGATTTGGACGGTGACGGCGATATAGATCTGGCGGCGGCTAATCTTTTTTTTTGGGATGTTTCCATCCTGCTCAACATGGGTGACGGTGCTTTTGCCGAAGCGATCAATTATGATGTAAGTGGTGGCCCTTGGTCGGTTTACGGTTCCGACCTGGATGATGACGGCGATGTTGATCTGGCGGTAGCGTGTTATTTATCGAACAGTGTTTCCATTCTGCTCAACTATGGTGATGGTACCTTTGTCGAAGCCGTCAATCAAATTGTGGGTCTTAAACCTATGTCCGTGTGTGGATCGGATTTGGATGGTGATGGAGATATTGATTTAACTGCGGCGAATAGTAATTCGCACAATATATCCATCCTTCTAAACATGACCATACCTAATTACATTTGCGGCGATGCCAACAACGATAGAAATCTAAACGTTGGAGATGTGGTGTTTCTCATACATTATGTATTAAATGGATTCCCGGAGCCCGATCCTGTTTGCCAGGGCGATGCCAATGGCGATGGCGTCGCCGATGGTAGTGATGCGATCTACCTGATAAATTTTATTTTCAGAGGTGGACCCGCCCCGGTCGATACCTGCTGCCGAGGAGGTTCTAACGGCCCAACAATTATTGACATAAGATAAAATAAGTATATATTTAAACTACATCTTGATTTGTCATCAAGGACATCCTTTTATTCGGAAAATTGATCTCTTTCTCATATTTGCGCCTGGTGCCAGGGACCATAACTTGCGTGGCCCGGAGCTCTGCTCCGGGTTTCTAACCCAATTTATTGACTCTACGCCGGATGCCGCTACTGTTTCAGCATGTGATATCTGCCTATAACCGCCTTCTGCAGCGGTACCCATGGCGAACCACCCACAAATAACAGCAAAATTCTGGCCATAGATCGCTTCGTCGGTCCCACCGTCACTTTGCTCCGGCTTACGGGCCTTCTCGCGATGACCGCCAGAGGGCGGTTTTTTGCAGTTGCTTTTCGAGTAGATACCGTCTTTCAAGTCAAGTGTTGATATTTGGGGTTGAAGGTGGTTTTGTGTATAAGCATGCTCCTGCTGATAAGTAGGAGCTTCTTCATACATGCCACCAAAGCGACCATTTTTAGTTTTTGATGTTCCAG
>DAOUTW010000020.1 GCA_030668485.1 Candidatus Zixiibacteriota bacterium | reverse complement strand
ATTGGCTTCAATCGACAGCCTGGCCATCCTACATGGAATCAATGCGTTACGCCGACCAAACCGTGACTGAATTGCCCGACGGTATACTGTCTTTAAAAATGGAGTTTGAACTGGGAATAAAAAAGCTCCCCCGGCTGGACGAATTTCGCAACTTTTTGGTTATACAGGCACCTGGGGTAATTGATGTAAGCATAAACTATCTAATGACTTAGAATGCTTCTTCTACGGATATGTAGAGACCGTTAGTGTCTTCTCCGAAACCAAGATCTGCTCGCAGATTTATACCCTCAGTCTGGTTGAACACATAACGCAAACCAATTCCGAGTGAAGGCTTGATTTCTCCAATCTTGAAATCACCAAACTCATTCGCCACGTCTCCTACTCCGAGAAAAGCCACCGCACCTAATCGCCACCACACATGAGTGCGAAATTCCATTTGGGCGGCAATGTAGTTTCTATCTCTGAGACTCCCGGACTTGTATCCTCTCATTATCTTGGAGCCGCCGAGGGCGGGCAGCCTGTAGAATGGTGGCTCTCCACGAGACATATCCGTATAAAGTTGAGCAGCAATTAGCTGTTTCTTTTCCGGATCTAAGGGGAAATATTGCCTCAGGTCGATTTCGAATCTGTTAAAGTCATAGCTGCTGCCCAAATCTTTGGCAAAACCCGCAAGGTAGATCCGATGCAGATGCCCAGTGGTGGGATAGAATATGTTATCACGTGAATCCCATACCCAGGCAACCCCCAAACCAAGAGTGTGGGGTGGATCGCTCCGGGTCGGATCCTGTTCCTCAGTGTCGATTTCCACGTGTTGATAGTCGAATATAATTCCGAGTTTCCTCCTGGTATCTTTGGTATTGAATCCAAATAGAGCAGGTATGTGTAGTTCGGTCAGGGTGCCGTACGCCTGTGCGTCAACTTCAGGAAATTCCGGATCGGGCGTAAAAACCTTCTTATCTTCAATAAACAACTTCACTGATGCAAAAATACGGTTATTCAGGAGGTACACCTGTGGTGACAAGCCAATTTTGTATTGCTTGCTCGTGGAATACCAGCCGGATACACCAACCTTTGAAGGCCTGAGAATCTGATCATCCGAGGTATAAAATGTAATGATTCCACCGACTCCAAAGGCCAATTCAACCTCAGGATTATAAAAGGCATACGGGTAAACGTTGATTCGGGTATCATGCGATTTTAATAGATTGGTACTGACGACTGAGCTGGCCGTGTCCTCCGAGTTCTCACTCGATAATGACGGTCCTGCAAGGCAAACCGCCGCCCCAATTGCATAGATAATTATAATTAGTTTCTGCTTCACAATCGGCTAACCTTTGCTATAGTTGCCTTGATTTAGAACTGGAAAGGATGTCCAACCATCATTTGTATCCAGTAATCTTCCTCTGACACGGCGGTATCAATACGCAGAACCATCCCTTTGGCATTGAACCGAGTACCAAGGCCAGCATCCCACTTCATATCATCATGCAGTTCACTCATATTCCATACCGGCGCAACCCTTCCGAATTCAACAAATGGTACAAGTTGGATCCATTGTACACCAAGGCGTTTTTGTAACCAGCCCCATTTTTCAAATGGGTTCCACTCGGGAATAAGTCTTAACTCCAGGCTATAATAGATAGCCGCTTTATCATTGAACCGTTGAGATGGATATCCTCGCATTCTCCAATAACCGCCCAGTGATGCTCCGGCAAAAGGCGGCGGATTATTTAAAAGCTCACCATTAGCAGACACTTCCCATGTGGGTGAATGAGCGGCCCAAAAGTCAAAAGCAATTAGGCTTTGCCTTAACCAACTATTTGATCCCAGACTCACATATTTATCAAATTCAACCTGATATGCCGTCCAGGACTTATTACTTTCAAACTCACCGAAGTCACGAGAAACTTTGAATCTCAGACTGTGTCCCATGGATGGATTCGCCGGGTAGTCCCGGTTATCCCAATTGAGCACGAGATCGACGCCATTGGTTTTAATCTCGGTATCAGCTATATCATCGCTTTCAATCGTAATAGACCTGAAGAATGGAATTATCTCAATAAAGGTCTTTCCGCTGCTGAATGGATTCCAAGCTGTTCCCCCTGATGCACCTGATTTGAGAAGTCCTCTGTCCAATTTGTATTCTTTAGTAACGTGATCTCTGCCATATCCAATGGGCAACAGAATATTAAACCTTAAACGAAACAGATTATCCCAGCCCTTACCCTGTATATTATTATCAACATCGGAATTATTGCTTCCTGCCTGCTGCTTTGGGAAATCCGGATTGCCATTTATATAAGTGTCAAACTCGCTAAAATAGCTTATGGATAAAACAGGGTCGACATGAAGGCGGTTGAGGCCAAAGATCCTGATATCCTTACCCATTAGAATAACCATACCAGATCCTGTTGTACCTACCATAGCTGTACCAAGCAGTACTGATTGTTTCTGGGGATAGCCCGATACTCCGTATATGTATCCGACGCTGGCTCCAAATATTCCACTGGAAAACACATAAGGTAAATTGATTTTTATAGGTTCGTCTGCATCCTCTTGTTCGGGAATAGTTTCATTAGCAACTGTCATATTAACTGCCAATAATAAGCTCAGAATTAACCATAACGTAGTTTTCATCTTGGTATTATCCTTTTTCATTCGGTTGGCTTACGTAGTGACTAACAAGTCGCGACACGAGAACCGTCAGGAAAACCGGGCCTGCGATCGCTTCCAAGGTAGTTAGTGCCCGGGAAATAGGCCCAACCGGAGAAATATCGCCGTAGCCAAGGGTTGTCAGAGTGGTAAATGAAAATTAGTAAACCCATGATAGCAATCGAGAGGGAAATTTTGATTATCACTATTTTCTCCATGTAAATAACAGTTGGCATCGTAATCACCTATTCGATTCGGAAGCCTTTGTGATAAACATCATTCCTCTTCCTTAAGCGTCACGAGGCCATCTTGACCTAAGCGGTTGACCAGTGTCTTGCTGAGATCCTCAATGATTTCCATGACATCTTCCGGATTCACCGCTTTGGACATACCTCGCCAGACTAATTTTTCGCTGGCGACATCGTATAGACTGGATTCCAGTACAAACTGGGTATTTTGAGTCCAGTACCCGGGTTCATGATGCACAGCATAAACACCGTCATAGTACCCATACCAGGTGGTATGCACTGCTGGCGCAACGTAGGACGCGCCAGGGGTGTATTCTTTTGTGGTATCTGCACTAACCAGGCCGGTTACAAGAACAGCATTGATATTCCTGTCGCCGAAATATTCTGCAAAAGCCTGTTTATCGAGTTTGGCATCATCTGGCATGCCATCAATCGAGGCCTCGGCGTCAACGCCTCGCGACGCAAATTCAAACCTCAATTGGTGTTCAAAAACTCTACGGATTTGAAGTTTCTGAGCCAACCCCACAACCAGGATTTTCTTTGCTGGTGGGCCGGTATATTCAGGATTAGTCCATACGCTGGTAAGTGATACACTACCTGCACATCCAAGTTGTAGCATCAGCGCTGCACTTGTAAGCAAAAGAAAAACCACATTTCGTTTCTTCATCATTAATTCTCCAGTCTTAAGGTTTTTCGCCTCTAAATTTTCTCCGATACAGCTGACACAGGTGTCTTCTCCGGTCCCAGATGCTTGATTAATATCAAAATAACGATTGTCAATGGTACCGGCAAGAACATTCCAACCACTCCCCAGATCCAACCCCAAACATACAGGCTGATAACAATCAGGATTGGTGACATATTCAAACGCTTACCAGCAATTTTCGGCTCAAGGATATTTCCGAAAAACACCTGAACCGCCATTAATGCAAGAAATAGCCAAAGCAAATTGATAGAAGCCCCGATAGTCAGGGCATACATTATCAAGACAATTATTACAGCCACTATGGAACCGACAATTGGACGAATTTCGCAACTTTTTAACCTTGAGTGATCTCCGGCCAATTGGCGCAATCTTCAGTCAATTAAGAAGTTATGGTTGTTAACCTGAAATGGTGAGAAAATTCGAACTACTCTGATTCCTATTGGTAAAGTGACCAACTAATCAACCAGTAACTCCCGGGACATTTCGATCCGGCATTACAATCAATTCGTAGGCCGACGTATCCCAAGCTTTTGCATCCGAGACTGCAACGTCGATCGCTTGAGCCCGAGGCGTTCGGCCGCACCATCTTCTCCACGGACTCTCCAGCTGCAATCCTCCAGCACACTTATAATGTGAGCGCGATCAACCTCTTCAAGGCTTGCATCGGGACCTTCACTTGTTCGTGTGGATGCGCCCGTCCCTTTTCGGGTTACAGGCAAGATATCCTTGAGTTCCAGCTCAGAGCCCGGTGATAATATCATGGCGCGCTCAATTACATTCCGAAGTTCCCTTACGTTGCCCGGCCAATCGTACGAGATCAGGGCATCCATCACCGTTGTGGGAATCGTTTTGAATGTCTTTCCCAGTCGGGTCTGCAAACTTGTGATAAAGAACCAAACGAGTAAGGGAATATCATCGCGGCGTTCACGAAGCGGGGGAATTCGAATCGGAAAAACGCCCAACCGGTAATACAGATCAGTCCTGAACGCTCCCCGCGAGATCAACTGGTCGAGATCCCGGTTGGTGGCGGCCATGACCCGCGCATCCACAGTCATTGTGGTCGATGATCCCAGTCGCTCGAATTCCTGATCCTGTAAAACCCTGAGCAGTTTGGCCTGGAGCTCGAGGGGTAGATCGCCGACCTCGTCGAGAAAGATCGTACCACCATCTGCCAGTTCGAAGCGGCCGATCTTTCGTTCAGTCGCTCCCGTAAAAGCTCCCTTTTCGTGCCCAAATAGCTCGCTCTCGATCAGCGCGGCAGGAAGTGCCGCACAGTTCACGGTTACCAGTAAACGATCTTTACGCCCACTCAGCTGGTGGATTCTGCGGGCAATGAGGCCCTTACCGGTTCCGGTATCGCCCAGTAGGAGCACAGTCGAATCTGTACATCCCACCTGTTCCGCCTGATGGAGAACGGTGCGGAAAGTGTGGCTCTTACCAATAAGTTCGTTCTCTGTAAAGGAATCTTTGATTTCCTCCCGCAAGGTAATGTTCTCGGCCTCAATGTGATCCTTGAGTTTCCGGATCTCATTGTATGCCTGCTCCAATTCGATGTCCGCCTGCCGTCGTTCCATGGCGCTGGCGAAGACATTTCCCATTAGACCAAGCTGTGATGCCACGCCCTCCGGCCATAATCCCGGACGGTTGACCGTATGCAGTGCCACATAACCCTGAAGACCATGCGAGGCCAAAAAAGGGGCATATATAATCGACCGAAGGCCAATTCGCTCAAATGCTTCCCGCTCTCTCGCCGCTTCAGGCGGAAGATCGTCCGGTTCAGAGATGAGGATAGCTTTTCCCTCTCTTAAGCGCGCGGCCAGCCAGGGATATTCATCAGAAATAACAGTACCGCGAAAGGAGGGCCCGTCGATGGCACTGGCGACCCACTCGTGGCTAACAGTGAACGCAGTTTTCTTCTGATCGTTCCAATAAAGGAGGTTGGCTATATCAGCATCTATACACTTGCAGACCTGCCCCAGGACCTTTTCGATCTCCCCATCAACTTGGTCGGTGGGCAGGTAAACAAACCTGGAGGTAGCCTCGGAGACAACGTGTTCGAACATCTGCAGTCGCTTTGTTTCCAGTTCTGCCTTCCGGCGTTCCAGTGCGCTGGCGAAGACATTTCCCACAAGACCAAGTAGTGATATAACATCTTCCGACCATGATCCCGGGCGGTTGATCGTACCTATAGCCAAATAACCCTGAAGGCCACGTGGGGTTGAGAAAGGTGCCCATAATATTGACCAAAGTCCGAGTTGGACACATGTTTCCCGCACGCTCGCCGCTTCAGGCGGAAATTCGTCCAGATTAGAGATGACGACAGCATTGGCATCCTTCAGGCGCGCGGTCAGCCATGAATCAGCAGGAATAATGGTGCCGCGATGGAAAGGCGCGTCGATGGAACTGGCATGCCATTCATGGCTCACGGTGAACTCCATCCTCTTCTCATCTTTCCAATATAGGGTAGTAACCATATCGGCATCTACGCACTCGCAAATCCGCCCCAGAACCTTTTCGATCTCCCCATCAACTTGTTCGGTAGGCAGGTGAACAAACTTGGAGGCGGTCTCGGAGACAAAGTGTTCGAACACCCGCAGTCGCTCTGCTTCCATCTCTGCCCGCCGGCGGTAAAGAGCGTTGAAAAGAACCCCGCCGATGGTAGCAAGGCGCTCGACGATGTCGTCCGGCCAGACCTTGGGATCAGGAGAAGAAATCGCCATTCCTTCTACATAAGATCCCATATCACGGTGTGCCCAGAATACCGCTGCCGCGGCGCCCATCCGCCGGGTGTGATCGCGATACTGGGGAAATTCATCGAGATCTTCAAGTCGACCGTAAATAAACGATCCTTCGCGGGCAAATTGAGCTGCCATCTCCGGCCCGGGAGAGGGGTCGAGGGCCAGACTCTTGTCAATTCGAGGTAATCCGCCCCATACTCGCAGCGCAGGCGTAAGTTCACCCGACTTTGTGATTCCTCCCAACGAGACAGCACCGACACCGAAATGTTCCCCCATCCACGCCAGGCAATCATCCACCGCCGCATCGATTTCTTCACCCCGGGCACTGACGAGCCGAGCCGTGATTTCCTGGACAAGAGGGTAGAAGCGAGAACGCTCGCCCGACTTTCTTTTTTTCTCATTCATATTTTTTGCTCCTATGCATTAATACGGCACGTTAATGCAGCACGTTGGCCGAAATGTCAACCAGAATGGCCGAAAATATGTTTCATGCCGACCGAAATATCGGCCGCCATAACCTGACCAGTCCTCATAGTCATTATATGCTATCGGTATAACTTACACGTTAACAATAAGATAACCAAGATGCGCAAGCATCCGCGTCCACTGGCACGCATTTTGTAATACTATTCGCATCGTGGAAATCCGCATAGACATCGCATCCGAGGGTCCGGTAACCGTTGTTTTCATCACCGGGCGACTTTCCCGGGCCGCGGTCACACAGCTTAGAGAGGCGTGTGATCAGATTAAGGATGCATTTGTATTGGATCTCTCAAACCTGCGGTCCCTTGACTCCGCGGGAATCGACTTCATTCGGGCGCTGGGTGAGAAGGGAGCGGAAATCCGCAGGGCTTCACCGTTTATTCAGTTGCTCCTCGACGACACAACTGGAGAATATTGAATAAATCCGAGTCTGATCTTTCAAAGAAGGATTTGCCTGGGCGCGGAGGTCGGCCCAACGGTTCACTTGACAAAAACATAAAAGGGAAGATAAAGCAGGATGGAAACCTAAGATGGGAAAACGAATTTCAATCAGGCAATCTAGCAATTTTCTGACTTCCAATTCGATTGAGTTGACCGCATGTCATCTACTCATCGAAAGGAAAAGATATACTAATTCGAAAACCATAAACTTTGCCTCTACAAGAGGAGGAGAGTATAATGAAAAATAATCCATTGACAATCTCATTCACAGCCTTGTTGCTTGTGGGATTCGCCATCGGTTTTACAGCAGCCGATGTGGCCGCCCAGGAGGGCAAGAGACCCAATATCCTCCTAATTGTGGCCGATGACATGGGCTACTCGGACATGGGGTGTTACGGAGGTGAGATCAACACGCCGGTATTGGACAATCTGGCGAATAGTGGTGTACGCTACACCAACTTTTATGTGAGCCCGACATGCTCAGTCACCCGGTCCATGCTGCTTTCCGGAACGGACAACCATGTTGCCGGCCTGGGTAACATGGGTGAATTGGCAGCTCCTAACCAGGTGGGCCAGCCCGGATACGAGGGTGCGCTCAACGAGCGTGTAGCTTCGGTCGCCGAGATTCTGAGTGACAATGGCTATCACACCTACATGGCCGGTAAATGGCATTTGGGTATGAAACCGAACCAAATCCCACACGCTCGCGGTTTTGAGCGTGATTTCTCGACCCTTGTCGGCGGTGGCAGCCACTTCAACAACGGTTGGAATATTGAGTGGCAGATACCAAAAATGCCGTATACAGAAGACGGTCGCCCCGTCAAGAAACTGCCCAAGAATTTTTACTCGTCGAGGACCTACACCGACAAGACTCTCCAGTTCATTGAAGAAGGGCGCGCAGACGGCAAGCCCTTCTTTGCCTACATGGCCTATACGGCCCCCCACGGCCCGCTTCAAGTGCCGGATGAATGGTTACGCCGGTATAAGAACCGCTATGACGAAGGCTGGGATGGTATCCGACACCAGCGCCTGGCGCGGATGCAGGAACTTGGCATCGTAGATAAAGGCGCCAATACTGCTGACCGCGCTTTTTTCCTGCCGCGGTCCACGGGACTCGCGCCGGCGGTGCGCGTGGCGTCGGGGCGGAAGATGGAAATCTATGCCGCAATGGTTGAGTACATGGACGATCAGATCGGGCGGGTATTCGATTATCTGAAGGAGATAGGTGAGTACGACAACACCATCGTTATCTTCATCTCTGATAACGGGGCTGAAGGAAACGACCTGAGAGGAATGATGGCAGGGCAACCGGGAACGTTTGGATTTCTTCACGCCATGAATAATTTTGCCGAAAACGGGCACAATTCCATTGGCCGGAAAGGCACTTACGCCGAATACGGGCCGGCATGGGCACAGGTATCCATGACTCCCTTTCGCCTTTGGAAAGGACAGCTCGCAGAAGGCGGTACCCGCTCCCCGCTTATCGTAAGTGGCCCCGGCGTGAAAGGCGCCGGCGGATGGAACAAAGAGGCGGTACTCCATGTAATGGATATCGCACCAACCGTGCTGGAGCTGGCCGGTATCCAGCATCCCTCTACCTACAAGGGTCGTGAAATTGCCCCTGTACAGGGTAAGTCATGGGTAGGGATGCTTGAAGGCAAGACGCAATCACCACGAACATCAGCAGACTGGCTGGGATGGGAATTATTCGGTAACCGGGCGATTCGGCAGGGTGACTGGAAGATCAGCTGGCTATATGAACCGTTCGGCTCTGAAGATTGGCAGCTATTCAACCTTGCCGAGGATCTGGGTGAGCAGTATGACCTCTCCGACAAGTTCCCCGAGAAGAGGGCAGAGCTTATCGCTTTGTGGGATGAGTACGTAAAGACGAACGGGGTAATCATTGGAGCAAGATCACCCTTTGAGCAAGCGAGTAAAGCGCTCCCCAATCGGGTGCCGGAGTTTGATAACTACCCGCCCGTTCGCGGTATGGAAGCGATCCCCTACCAAAAACTTCTTGAAGCTATGAATAAATAAGGAGGGTTAGTGATGAAAAAAAATAACAGATATACCCGTTTGCTGGCCCTTCTTGTAACCCTGGTCAGCATCTTATCGTTTGCCGTGCCTGTTCTTGCCCAGGACGATGGCGCTCGCGCCTACTGGAACACAAGATCGGGAACGCAAATGTTCTCATTTCAGTATCTGTCCATGAACATCGGAGCATCAGGTTCGGTGGCATTTGCGCCCGACAAATACATTTATCCGAATTCGTACATTGACGCCAACGTCTTTTTCGGTACCTGGGCACGCCACATGACGTTGTTCAGACGACCGTCGGTGCTGGCTGTTAACGTCATTGGGGGGAGTGTCAACGCCAGCGTAGACGCTAGCGTACCATCGGAGTTTTTGCCTCCGGGCATGGATCCCGACTTAGCGTTCAGCCAGTCAAGCTCTGGGTTTGCAGATCCCAGTGTACAGTTTGTGACTAATCTTTTCGGCACCCCAAGGCTCATCAGCAACGTCGATATGCTGAACTACGAACCGACGGTTAGCCTCGATGCGGCGGTGATGGTCGCATTCCCAGTGGGTCAGTACGACAACGATAAGCTGATCAACTTGGGGCTAAACCGCTGGTATGGCCGTGTCGCGCTTCCCTTCAAATGGCATTTCGGCGTATTCTCTCCCGGTTACATGTCGAGTTTCGAACTGACTCCCTCCGTCTGGCTCTTTGCTGATAACTGTGATTTTATGGGAAAGACATTGAAAAATGATCCCTTGTTTTCACTCGAGGCGCATCTGACTCACGATTTTGCCCCCGGCCTCTTTGGCTCGTTGGATATGCTTTACCAGCAAGGCTTCCAGTCAAAAATGGACACTCTGGAGGTAGGCGACAAGCTCGATATCGGAATTCTCGGCTTCACCCTGAATTATAGCGTTACGCACAATGTCATGATACGCACGGAATTCACCTCGAATGTGTTTGGCGATGAGAATCTGGAAACAAGTGTCGGCCGGCTTCAGTTTGTCTACCTCTGGAATAAGGACAACATAAACGCCGAGAAGCTTATGCAGGGACACTAAGAATTGATGGAGGTTTAAAATGAAAGGCAGAAAAAAACTGAAACACCGGATGCTGGACGGTTTCCTTCTTGTCTTTTTGTCAGTTGCGATGGTCACATTTCTTGGCCTACCGGCGGCGGTTGCCCAGGAAAAACCGGACACACCGGGTGTATCTCAAGAACAGATAGAAAAACACGAAGAAACAAAAGCGGCCGCTAAAGAGAAGAGGATAGAAAAGGCCGTGGAAGGAAATAAGACCGGAACTGATCCGCGCGATTTTACTCTCAAGTGGACGCCCTTTTATCGATATACGACTCTGGACAACGGAATGATACAACAAGATCTGACCGCCGCTGGCACTGTTCCCTTCGCCCCTAAGATGGGCATGTTCTTTGAACTGCCGCTCGCGCAGTATCGTGATTTTAGTGATATTCCGGGAGTTGATGAGGGTACCGATGGTATTGGCGTTGGAGATGTGGATATAAAGTTCATTTATACCGGGATTCCTAATGTGCTGCTCGGTACCGATTTTGTTCTCCCCACGGCAACGGATAGTGCGTTAGCCGGCAATTCGCTTCTGTTCGCCCCAATAGCCGGATTTATTTTCGATACGCCTTTTCATGGATTCATCGCTGCATTGAACCTTTACTATTTTGATGTTTATAGGGAGCACCCCGGCCCGAAGACATCACGGTACGTCGGAAAGATTTACTTAATGCAGCCCTTGACGAAACCGGGTCCTCCGTGGGGCGGGCTCTTTTTGCTGCCCGAATTTCAGCCAATCTACGATTTCGAGACTGAAGATTTTTCCTTATGGATTGGTGTTGAGCTCGGCAAGATGCTGGCACCGGGCAGAATCGCATATATCAAACCCGGATGGGGAATTGATAATTCAGAGTCCACAGATCGTGAATTTACCACTGAGGTAGGGTTCCGATGGTTCTTCTAAAGATGCAGGAAAGATGAACATCTTGGGTAAATCAGATTGAGGAGAATTTGATATGAAATACTTAATACAGGTCATGATCGTCATCGCCTTCGCACTTGCATTTGTGTCCCCGGTGACAGCGCAGGAGACCGATCCGGCCCAGCGCGCATTAAAATATTCTGAAGTACAGCAAAAGAATACAGATGCGCTCAAGACCTACAGCTGGAAAACGCGGACGGTGGTCACCAAGGACGAAAAGCCGATGATGACGATGCTTATTCAGGCACGTTTCGACGCCAAAGGAAAACTTCAGCATACCACAATAAGCAATGAATCTCATGTTGACAAAAAGCGTGGTGTGAGGGGGAAAAAACAGAAGAAAAAGATGGAGGAACTCAGCCAACTGATCGAAGCGGTAGTACGCCTGCAAGGTTCCTATGTTGTCATGTCCAAAGGTCAGCTGGTGGACTTCTTCGAGAATGCCGCATTTCAGGATGGCATGGGCGATATGGCAGGGATGAAGAGAATCCATGGCAAAAGCGTCCTTGCTGCTGGCGATGAACTGACCATCTGGGTTGATCCATCAACCGGGCTCAATCAAAAACTCACGATTAAGGCGCCACTCGACGAGAAAACCATTGTAGACGGTACAATCGATTATAAGGCCATCAAAGGTGGCCCGACCACCGCCTCTATATCCGTGCTTAATATATCATCTCAGAAAATCAGTATTAAGAGCGAGCGTTTTGACTTTATCAAGCAGCTATGATGACCGTTGAGGATTGGTCAACTAAGTAATTAGGGAGTGATAACGATCTTTGAGAGATTGTGATGAATAAAGAAATTGCAAACATAATTCGGACATTCGAGGCCGTCGGTCCCATATTAGGCCATGCCGTCAAGAGCGGTCAGCTCTTTAATCCTCAATGTGAGCTTACCGAACCTGATCCGGATATTCTGTGTGAGTATGATGTTAAGATTCCGATGAACGAAGGATTTTATGTAACGGCCAATATTTATCGATCAAAGAAAACGGTGGAGAAAAACGAAAAAGTTCCGGTAGTGATGTGCGCCCACCCTTATGACAATCGTCTCACCCCGGCTCTTAAGAAAACTCCGTTGGGAGGCCCGCCTCAACAATATCGTCTGCTCCCCCAGGCCGGAGGAAAACCGGTTTTCTCCAAATTGACAAGCTGGGAATCACCCGATCCGAATTTCTGGGTACCTGCCGGATATGCCGTCGTTAATATGAATTTGCCGGGTTACGCTAACAGTGAAGGTCCACCATCCGCATTCTCTGAACATCAGGGAAAATGTTATTACGAGGCTATTGAATGGATTGCGAAACAGCCCTGGTGTAGTGGTAAAGTAGGGCTCAATGGAGTTAGTTTCCTGGCCATATCCCAATTCCATGTGGCCGCCTGCCAGGCCTATGGAGGACCGCCGCCCTCATTATGTTGCATCTCTCCCTGGGAAGGACTTACTGACCCGTATCGTGATATCTTTTGCTTTGGCGGGGTACCGGAAGGCCTCTTTCCTGTCTTTTGGTGGAATACGGAAGTAAAACCATCAATTAACGGCACAGTAGAAGACTTTGCAAAATTCGAGGGGTGCATCGCTACAGACTATTTAAAAAACCACCCTTTCTACGATGAATTCTGGAAGGCCAAAGCAGCCAAGCTGGAAGAGATTACCATTCCCATGCTGGTTTGTGCCTCATTCTCTGACCATGGCTTGCATACTATGGGTTCATTCCGGGCATTTGAAAAGGCAAACTCGAAACATAAATGGGTGTACACACATCGCACCGGCAAATGGGTCGCCTACTATTCGCCGGAAGTGCAAAAGATTACCAAAGACTTCATGGACTGTTTTCTAAAAGATGATACCTCCAGTGGTTTTCTGGATATGCCCCCTGTACGACTCGAGGTCCGATCCAGCCGCGATAATATCCATGAGGTTCGTCATGAAAATGAATGGCCACTCGCTCGTACCCAATACACCAAACTTTATTTAGGTGAACAACCACAATCCCTGTCGCTTGAAAAACCGGAAAAACAAATGGAGTTGGTGTACCCAGCCAAAAAGGGGAGAGCATTATTCAATTTCAAATTTACCGAAAACACTGAGTTGAGTGGCTATATGAAACTAAGAATTTGGGTAGAGGCCCGTCCCGAAAAGACGGGAGAAATATCCCCGGATGATATGGCAATGTTTATAGCTGTCAATAAACTGGATCAAGATGGGAAGACTGTTTGTTTCCACGGTTCGGCTGGAAATATAGAGGATATGGTTACGCGGGGTTATTGCAAAGTCTCCCGACGTGAGCTTGATCCTGTAGAATCAACCGAATGGCACCCGGTGCAGAAAGGGACTTCGGAACAGAAGTTGAAGGCAGGCGAAATCGTGCTTGTCGATATTGAAATATATCCCAGTAGCACTTTCTTTTCGATTGGAGAAACCCTTCAGCTTATCATAGCCTCCGACGAGATTATTCGCTCTCCGATCTTCAAAAAATCAGTGGACTGCAATATTGGCAAACATGTCATCCACTTCGGGGGGAGACACGATTCCTTTCTGCTGGTGCCCAAAGTACAATCAAGAGAAGCGTGATTGAGAAGGAATCCGGATTGATCAGTTTCCGGTCCTTACACAGGGAGATGTAGAATGTCCGCCAGGTATGAAGATTCCAGAAGTAGACTGGAGCGTTTTCTCAGCACGGTTACCGAAGTGCGGCCGGGTGAGGGCAAAACGATTCTGTTGATGACTGTGGGCATCTTTCTAATCCTGATGGCGTTTATCATCATCAAGGTTATCCGCACGACACTAATCATTGCCGACGTTGGCGCGGAAATGAAGAACTACACGGCCGCAGTGCAGACAATAGTATTGGTTGGTATCTTGAATGTCTACTCGCGGTTAGCGGTACGTTTCTCCCGGCGACGATTAATCAAGATTATGTTTCTATCTGTAATTGGCCTCATGACGTTGCTCCCCATTCTTTATTATGCCCATAATGGGGGAAAGCTGGTGTTCTATTTCCTGGGCGGGTTGCCTGCATTAGTTATGATTGCCTTATTCTGGGCCTATGCAAATGACGTTTGCACGCCTGAACAGGGGAAAAGGTTGTTTGTTTTGCTGGGTTTTGGAGCATCTGCAGGAGCTGTGGTTGGGCCGATGGTTGCCCGTGTCCTACTGGAATACCTGAGTCTGCTGAGCATTGGATTCGTAGTCAATAGTATCCTGCTCCTTGGCCTCGTGTTTGCTGTCCGTGTCGATAAACGAGTAAGTGGGGCTTCTGGTGCGATTACTTCATCAGATTCCGCAATCAAGCCGCCATCGGCGAAGGGGATAATGGCTTTTAAGCTGGTTTTTAAGAGCAAGTATCTACTGGCGATCGCGGCGGTTGTCCTTCTCACCAATGTGGTAAACTCAACCGGAGAATATATCCTGAACAAAAGCCTTGAAGATGTCGCGTCCCAGCAGGCCGCTGTTATTGGGGCTGGTTTTAACACGGAAATGTTTATCGGCAAGTTCTACTCGACCTTCTATCTGATATTGGGCATAGCAAGTCTACTCATGCAGGTGCTCGTGGTCTCCCGCATACTGAAGTACATGGGAATCATCTTCGCCATTATGGTGTCGCCTGTGATCGCATTCGGAGGATACTTCCTGATTTCTATTGTAACCGTGGCAGCCGTGATAGGCTGGATGAAGCTCATTGAGAATGCTAGTGACACATCAATTAACAGTACAACCAGGCATATCCTGTTTCTCCCGACCACCTGGGAGGAGAAGTACATTGGGAAAATAGTGATAGATTCATTTGTATTCAAGGCGGGTGATATCTTGGCGGCCGCCCTGGTTTTTGTGGGCGTGACCTACTTCGCCATGAGTATCAGACAATTCGCCATATTAAATATCTGCTTCGCAGCAATCTGGTTGGTACTGGCCTACCGGGTAGGCAAGGCAAACCGGATGCTTGTGGCCAAAGCGGCATTGGTCAAGGTCACAGAGGAGAAATAATATGGCCAGGTCGATAGAAGGTTCGAAGAGTCCTCTGGAGAAATTGCTTGGCATTTTCACCGAAGTGAAGGCGGGAGAGGCTCAAAGAGCCCTGCTTATGACTCTGAATATCTTCCTGATCCTTACAGCGTATTTGATTGCAAAAGTTGTTCGCGAACCGCTCATCCTTAGCGGCGGCGGAGCTGAACTAAAAAGCTATGCCTCAGCCATTCAAGTGGTCCTGCTCTTAGGTGTCGTACAAGTTTTCGGGTGGCTGGCTACAATATTGCCTCGGCGCAAATTAATCAATTCTGTGACACTTTTCTTCTTTGGCTGTATCATTGTCTTTTACCTGATGCTCGTCATCATTGGACCCTGGAATGGAATCGTCTATTTCTTGTGGGTAGGAATCTTCAGCCTGGTGGTTATCGCACAGTTCTGGTCATTTGCCAACGATGTCTACACGCCCGAACAGGGTAAACGCCTTTTTGTTCTGCTCGCCTTTGGGGCCTCGGCTGGCGGCGTCTTTGGCCCCATGCTGGCCGGATTGATACTGGACCTGGTCGGCGTATACAACTTGCTTCTGGTTTCGGCCGGTGTGCTTTTGGTAAGTCTTGTCCTGACAAATTATATTATTTCCCGGGTGGAGTCAGAACCAAAAGCGGACACTCCGGATAAACCGGTTGAGGAAGAGCCCCCAATGAGTAAAGATGGGGCCATGAAGGTGGTCTTCCGGAATAAGTATCTCCTGATGATCGCGCTACTGATACTCGTCAGTAATTTTGTGAACACCACCGGTGAATATATTCTTGGTCGAGGTGTTGAAGAAGCTGCGGCGGAATTGGCTGCGGCGCCGGGAGCTGCTGCCGATGCCGATAAGGCCTTTATCGGAAAATTCTATGCCGATTTTTATACAATTGTAGGCTCTGTCGGCCTGTTGCTGCAACTGCTGATTGTATCCCGGATTTTGAAATATTTTGGTGTCAGGTTTGCGATAATGGCGCTACCGATAATAGCTCTGGGCACATACGTGTCAATGGCCCTATTCCCAATCCTACTGGTGATAAGATGGGGAAAGACGGCTGAAAACGCCACTGACTATTCCCTAAATAATACGGTTCGACACATACTCTTCCTACCTACTACAAGGGAGGAAAAATACAAGGCAAAAGTTGCCATTGACTCCTTCTTTGTGAGGGCGGGCGATGTTCTGTCGGCAGGCCTCGTTTTCATCGGAGTGACATGGTTGTCGTTTAGTATTAGCCATTTCGCAGTGACCTGCCTCGCCTTGGTTGCCATTTGGCTTGTTCTCGCGTTCATGATAGGTATAGAGAATAGAAAATTAGAGACGCGCAAAAGTTGAGTCGTTGCCAAGTCACCAGCCTTGCGTCAACAGATAGCACAAGGAGAAACAAATGAGAAATCGCAATTGTCTTTTCGCCGTTTTGATTGCCGTTTTGATTGTGGCAGTATCATTGAGTTGTTCGCCGTATACGATAAAATCTGATTTCGACAGCGAGGCGAATTATGCAGGATATCATTCTTTCGCCATGCACGATCAGTCCAATCTTAAGACGCAGGCTCCACTTGTATACAAACGCGTCGAAAGGGCCATCATGACGGAAATGAAGGCCAAGGGATACCAAGAGGCTGCGTCAAATCAGGCTGACGTTCTTATCGCCGTTCACGGGTCGAAGATAACGAAAGCTGAGGTTACAGTTATTGAGTATACCTACAGGATGAGTGTTAACGATATCTATGAATACGAAGAGGGTACTCTTGTCATAGATATTGTGGACAAAAGAGCAGACGAACTAGTCTGGCGAGGAACGGCTACCGGTGTGCTGCATGACAAGCCCGGTCAGGACGATCAGAAAGTGGCCAAGGTGGTTGGTAAAATTCTCGGCAAATACCCGCCGAAGTCCTGATCTGGGGCAAGCAGATAGGATTCCGGCTGATTCAGTTCTGGATTTTGGACTATCTCTGCCCTGGTCTTAGGAATTGATACCAGCACAATCAGACGGTTGTGTGTGTCGTTCGGAGAGAATTGGCCAACACTGACCTTGGTGCGACATTTGACGTACTCGAAGCATAAGACTGTAAGCAATCAGTGAATGAAATAAGGTAAAGATAGGAGAGTAACATGTTTAGTTTGAAAAACAACGCCACGGCCTCACAAAAGATCCGGCCGGCGCTGTGGACGAGTCTTCTGGTCATCTGCATTTTGATTTCCATGACACTGTCTGCTGTGTCTCAAGAGATCTCCTGGCCCAGGCAGATTGAGGCTGACTCGGTTACCATAATCTTGTACCAGCCGCAGCTCGACAGCTTTAAGGGCAATGTCATGACCGGCCGGCTGGCTATTTCAGTGTCCACGACAGGCAAACCTGAGCCAGTCTTTGGAGCAATGTGGATTTCGGCCCAGGTGTCGGTTGATCGCGATGCTCGATTAATTGATACCGGACCGATTGATGTTACCCGAGTTCACTTCCCCAACACAACTGAAGCTCAACGTGCAGAGATCGAAAAGATAGTAGAGTCAGAAATTCCTAAGTGGAATATCACCCTGAGTCTCGACCGCGTACTGGCGGACTTGGAAATGGCCGAATTGGAACGAGAACAGGCCACGGACTTGAACAACAATCCGCCGAAAATCATATACGTCGATTATCCGGCCCTGCTGGTGATTATTGATGGCGAACCGATTCTCCGGCAACAGGAAGGTTCGAAGCTCATGGATGTCGTCAACACCCCTTTTCAGATGGTCTTCGATCCGGCGACAAACACTTATTATCTGTTTGATGGGCGTACATGGGTTGCGGCAAGTGAATACATGGGACCTTGGCAGACAGCTCAGGCGATCCCTGCGGAGGTCAAGGCCAGAACACCTGTCGATGCCGAAGAGGCGGTGAAGAGCGGGGCTACCCCTGAACCATCTGAACAGCCACGCATTGTTGTTACTACCGAGCCTACCGAACTGATCGTCACTGACGGAGCGGCCGGTTTCAAGCCGATCCAGGGGACCGGTTTGTTATACGTGTCCAATACTGAAAGCGATCTGTTCATGGACATCGAGTCGCAGAAGTACTATCTGCTGATCTCGGGGCGATGGTACGCAAGCGGATCGCTCAGCGGCCCGTGGACCCACACGCCAGTCAACCAGCTACCAAAGGACTTTGCTGCGATTCCACCAGAATCGGAGCGTGCCAATGTCCGCACTTTTGTCGCAGGAACTGAAGAGGCGGAGGAAGCCGTCCTTGATGCTCACTTGCCTCAGACAAACACGGTGCCTCGAAATCAGACAATCGTCATAACATACGATGGTGAGCCTAAATTCCGAGACATCCCCAAAACGGACCTCAAGTACATTGCGAACACCTCTGATCAGATTATCCGAGTCGACGGTTTGTTTTACTGCGCACGCGAAGCAGCCTGGTATGTATCGGCTGATCCGCTGGGTCCATGGAAGGTGGCAATCGAAATCCCCAATGACATTTTAACGATTCCAGCGGAGTGCCCCCTTTACAATGTCAAGTACCTACAGGTTTATAGTTATACGGATGAAATTGTGCACTTCGGATATACATCCGGCTATCTGGGCTACTACGTTGCAGCCACTCCCTCCGAAGAGTCGTCGAGTACTAGCACGGTGGTGATAGTATACGGAACGGGTTATTATTATCATCCATGGGTCGGAACATATTACTATGCGCATCCAGCGACGTGGGGACTCCACGTATACTATACCCCTTGGGGGGGGTGGGGAGTAGGATTCAGCTATCATAGTGCCTATTTCCACTATGCGGTCTGGGCTCACCCGGCTGGATACTGGGGACCTCACCGTTACGCCTGGACACCGGCTGGACGGTACAATCCTCGTGGCCCTTACGACCCCCGTGGAGCGCGGGATCCCAGAGGCAGATATGATCCTCGGGGCGTGCGAGATCCGCGCGGTAGATATGATCCTCGAGGCCCGGCTGATCCCCGTGGTCCGCATGATTCGCGGGCCGGGACAGGTATGAGAAATCCGGTACACACTCAGGAACGTCCCAACAACGTATACACGGACAAACAAGGAAACGTCCACCGGAATACTAATAAAGGCTGGGAGAAGCAAACGAAGAACGGCTGGTCAAAAACATCCGGTGGAACCTCGCAACTTGATCGCGACCACAAATCTCGGAAACAAGGTGATACCAAGACGAAAAAGCGTAGCTCGAGCACAAAACGCAGCCGTAGTGGTGGAGGCCGGTCCCGACGTTGATCTTGTGGCAAAGGCCAGCCCCAAATAAGGCGCTGGAGAGAATTGGAATGAGCAGCACTCGAAAGAAGGTTATAGTCATAGCGGTTTTGCTGATAACAACTGCGACCTCAGCTTATGGTCAAGGCAGCCACTATTGGTCGCTCCAATACGGCACGCGATCGACTTTGCTCGGTGGTGCGATCATTGGTGATGCTGACGATCTGAGCGCTACTTATTACAATCCCGGCGCAATGACCTTACTTGATTCCGGCCAGGTCATCCTGGCCGCCCGGGCTTTTCAGTACACCAAGTACACTTTTACCAATGGATTGCAGGAAGATGTCGAGCTCGATGACAAAGATTTGAACCCGGTTCCAACACTTGTGGCGGGCTCACTTCCCTTCCTGCTGCCGGGCAAAACACGGTTATCATATTCACTGCTTGTACGCTATAAGTATAAAATGGGACTTGAAGGTCGAAGGATTGATTCGCGAGATGTCGTCAGCCAGTCGCCGGGAAGCGAGAATTTTGTTGGTGAAGCCCAGATCGAGGAGAAATTAAGCGAAACATGGGCGGGACTGACGGCATCACACAGGATAGGATCCGGTATCGGTATCGGATTGACATCCTACCTTGCTATCCGTAATCAGAAGGGTAGATCATCACGAAACGCTCAAGCGTTGCAGATCGATGGAAATGTTGCGTCAGTCTTTCGCGCCCGGGAATACGACTTCGAAAATGCGCGCATGTTGTGGAAGATTGGATTGGCATGGCAATACCGCAAGCTAGGTTTCGGTTTTTCGCTAACCACACCCAGTGTCAATCTTTGGGGAAGCGGTTCTCTTGGGCTCACGAACACCTCCAGCGGGGTTGATCGCGATGGTGATGGAGTGAGTGAGGATCAACTGCTAGGTGGATTCGAAGATGATATCAACGCAGAGTATCACTCACCTCTTTCGATTGGTGTCGGCGTATCGTATTCGATCGGCCGGACATCTGTTCACTTTAGTTCCGAATGGTTTGATGCGGTTGATCTCTTTACCGTAATGGATGCTGGATATTTTACCTGGCAAAGCTCCGGCGATTCGACACGGGCTATAATCCAGCACCAACTGGACGACGTTATTAACTACGGTATCGGCGTCGAGCACATACTCAGTGAGGTTGTGTCCGTATTCGCGAGTTATGCGACTGATTTCACTGCCAGCTTGCCCGAAAGTACATCAGGATTATCCGCCAGCGTGTGGGATATCTATCACATCACGGGCGGATCATCGCTGACGATTCGCGGAGCCCGGCTAACCATCGGATTAGGTTATGCTTCGGGTAAGGAGAAGGCCACGATACCGCTTGACTTCACGGGAGCCGACGAGGATAACGGTTTTATTGGCACGGGTAACAGCGGTTACTTCAAATACAGGAAGTATAAGTTCATTCTCGGAGTATCTTTCTGAGAACGAAGTATGGGTGGACATGGGTTACGGAGAAAGCATAATGCATAAACCTTCGTATATGGAAACATGCTACGAAGGAGACTCTTCGCCAGACTGTGCAGGAGGATACAATGGGGTTGCTTTTGATGAGAACCAGCATTTCTATGGAGAAATTCATGCAACATAATAGTCCTCATTCTGATCTGTGGGTTCTTTGTCGAATCATGTTAGTAGGCATGAATAGTCTGCAACTTCTTTTGGCAAGCTGTCGACTCCCTGTGATAGCTGCGATCCTTTTCTTTGGTCTATGGGCTGGGACTACAGAATTGAAAGCTCAGGAACCTACATCCGGGCAGATGTCTGGGAATGGTCTCAAACAAGTTACGGCGTATGACAGTCGCGAGGCTAGCGAAGGTGGGGCAGAAGAGACCGGCAAATTTAGATTTACCGCTGACTTCCTATACCGTTACCATGTGTCTGACCGTGATGATGACGATAATGTCAAGCGGGTACGCCATCGTATAAGAGCGAGGTTCGGCATCAAGGTATTGATCCGTGACGATGCCGCGGTTGTTTTTCAGCTTGCGTCAGGTTCAGATGACTTGGTTTCGTCCAACCAAACACTAACCGATGCCTTCTCCAGCAAGAACGTTACCTTTGATCTGGCCTACGGTGAGTACAAACCGCCTATCTTCAAGAAGATGTTTACTTTTCAGGCAGGCAAGGTTATTTTGCCTGTCTATCGGCCCGGCGCAACCGAGCTACTGTGGGATAATGACCTTCGTCCAGAAGGATTAACCGCCTTTGTCTCGAGCAGGATCGGTTCCATTGAGACCAAGATGCTCGGCGGCATGTATATCCTGAAGGAAAGGGAGAACGACGTTGAGTCTGAATTGCTGGTTGGGCAATTCATCGGCGGTTATTCTCTGCAGGATGACAAGGAACTGCTGAAATTCGGTATCGGATATTTCCACCTAACGGAAATTAAGGATAGAACACCACTATTCGGCAATGATTTCTTTGGCAACTCCTCGTATTTCGATGGTACAGACGAGCGCCATGCTGCTGAATACCACGAACTGGAGCTGTTCACCGAAGCATCACTTTACTGGCACGGGCGGCCGATAGTCCTGATAGCAGATCTGGCCATTAATACTTATCTTAGTGCTGACAACATTGGCTGGTTAGCTGGGCTCATATATGGTAAGTTAGACAAACGGGGATCCTGGCAGTGCCGATACAATTATCGGCGTGTTGAGAAAGATGCTCTCTATGGTACGTTCAGTGACTCCAATTTTGGCGATGGTAGCACGGATACCAAAGGACATTTGATTAGTCTCCAGTTCGCGTTGGATCAGGATATCGCCGGGACATTATCTTATTTTCACAATCAAATAGGCCTCAACGATGGTGACACTTTTCAGAGCCTCATGCTGGATTTCTCAATCAAAATCAAGTAGGGAAAGGAATAGATTATGTTTGTGTATACAGTTACGTCAGTCGCGGTTCGAGTCGCGCTCTTCGCATTGGCTTTTCTGACTCTCGCGCCGCCGGCACTGTCCCAGCAGCAGGTCACAGCGCCAGCGGGCTCACGGTTGGTGGTGGCGCCGACATCCACCCTCCGTACCGGAGATATTAAATCAGGTAATCGTTTTGCAGCGGTCCTCGTTACAGACCTTGTTTTCAATGGCTCGCTGACAGCCAAACGGGGTGACACAGCGACTGGCATTGTCGTTAAAGCGAAAAAGGCGAGACGGGTCGCCGGAAAAGCGGAACTGGAACTCCAGCTCGATAGCATTCACACTGA
The DNA here is from genome assembly GCA_030668485.1 of Candidatus Zixiibacteriota bacterium. Lineage (GTDB taxonomy): Bacteria > Zixibacteria > MSB-5A5 > GN15 > JAAZOE01 > DAOUTW01. Next base: position 43,972 of record DAOUTW010000020.1, on the reverse strand, counting down.
GGGATCTTCTGTCCCCATCAAGTCTGTCGTGTGGGGGGTAGAGGGTGAGAAATCCAAGGAACTTAAAAAGATGGTGGCCAAGGCCGCTATTGGCAAAGTGGTTGGGGGAGCCGCGATGGCCAAGCGAATGGTTGCCACTGGTTCGGCTATTGCTGTGCTCACCCCCGGGGACCAGATTGAAGTCGCCGAGGGCTTGCTCATGGAATTTTATCTGGCCGAGCCTGCCACTATGCCAATCTTGGCGAATGTCGGATATTCTGATAAAAATACTGCACTCAGCGTTTTTCAGAATGCCACAAATAAGAACTTGAAGCTCCAGGGTGAATACGGTTGGACTCGTGAAGTCACAGTCTCCAAAGGTGGTGACGTCAAATCGAATAATCTGTTGTTGATCCGGCACGATGACCTTGGAAATCAGACGGAGGAGCCAATAGGAGAGCAGGATGAAGGTGGACGCGGTATTCGTGGAAAATTAAAAGAAAAGAAGTTGAAAAAGATGGATGAGCTGGTGGCAGGTATACAAAAATTACTCACCGCATATTCGCTGCCGAATCCTGAACTGTCGCAGAAGTTCTTTGAGCGGGCTGTCGCCTCACATGCCTCAGATGACATGGCAGGAACGATTCAATTCGAGGATATTGACGTGATTGGTCTTAACGACTGGGTGACCATCTGGTTTGACAACTCGACAATGAGTCCGCGAAGGCTGCTCTTCAAGACGTTCATGGAGGAGAAAGCGCTGCAAGGCGAGGTCACTTACGTAGCGGCTGATGACGGTTTCATGCAGATCAGAGGAGCCAATGTCCGGATTCCGGGTGAGGATATTGAAGTAACGATATCCAACTACGATTTCCAGAAAACAGAGTAGATGTTGGACTTTTCGTCACGCCTATTGGTTGATATGATTTAAAATATCATAACCGATTTGCTGATCTGGGTGTCTGTCAATAATCTCCTGCGCCATCACACGGGCTTCATCGAGTCTGCCCCGCTTTAAGTAGAAATCCGCAAGCGCGTAAAGAAAATCCAGATTATCAGGCTCCAGTTGCCGGGCACGTTGCATTTCCTCCTCTGCTTGATCATCCTGCATCAGATGCTGCAGAAGTAACCCATAGTTATAATGAATGCGGGGGCGATCCGGCAGGCCGGAGACGGCCCTCTCAAAATACAACTCTGCTTCATTGTAGTTACCCATCTCGGCGAGTAACAATGCCAACGAATAGGCCACGTCGTAAGACTCCGGATGTGCTGCAATAACCTGACGCAATAACGTCTCCGCCTCTGAGTTCTCGCCAAGTTGATTATAAAGCATAGCGAGGTTGACCCTTGCTGGATAGAATTGGTCATCGATCCTGATGGCCGCACGGTAGTGTTGGGTTGCTTTCTGGGTTTGATCCAGGGCAAGACTAAGATTTCCCAGATTAAATCGGCCGAAGGGGAAGTCTCCGGAGTATGTCATCGCAGCCATGTACTCTTGCAGGTCTTTCTGGTAGATTTCAAATTCATCTGGCGGCAGCAGCTTGGCAGGCTCACCCGCGAGTCTAACCGCGGCCTCGATACGCACGGCCCTTACCGGATCATAGAGCATAGGTACGATAAGCTCGCTCTGTCTCCCTGGATCGGACAGTGCCAGAAACTCCAGGGCGGTACGACGGATGAGGGCTTCCTCATCCATAAGCGCCAGCAAAAGCAGATCATCGGTATCCTCACCGGCAGTATAGCCATTCAAAAGCTGAATGGCAGTGGCCCGCACGATTACCGGGTAGAGTTGATCGCCGGCAAGGTGGATTAGTTCCTCACGAGCTTCGGGCTGCCGTTTATGTCCAGCGTCAAGGATAACACCGAAATGAGGTCGACGCCCGGGACCGTACCACTTTGTCATATAATCATCCGACCAGTTGGCGGTCTGATCCATGTGACAGCGGTTACAAGCATTGGGGATTCCAAGCGTTACCGAAAGATCGGGGCGGGGTATTATAAAACTGTGATCCGGTCGATAGTCATTACCCATGTAAATGCGTCCTGGCATGTGGCACAACACGCACTCAGCACCGGTGCCGACCTCAAATAGAACGCGTCCGTCTGCAGACCTGATCGGTTCCCCCTGTTCACCTTTCATTTTGTGGAGATGGTGAACGCTCGTGTCATATACCGCAGCTCGATGGCACTGTAAACAAAGATCGTTTCCATCCCGCACCGTTTTGATGCTGTGTACATCATGGCAATCACTGCAGCGCACATCGCGATGATACATCTTGCTCTGGGTGAATGAACCATAAACATAAACCTCATCCAGGATCTGTCCATCTGCATAATATAATGGTTCTGTGAGAAGACGGGGAAGCATCACGTCAAGCAAATCCTTCTCCGCATGAGTATAGTCCCCAAGAATAGCTCGCCGTGAGTGACATGGAGCGCAGAGCTCAACGGCTTCACGTGATTCCTGGTCAGAGGTTTTCACTACCAATTCATAATTTCCCACTTGTGGTCTGGCCAGATCGGGCAGCTGGCCCCACTCGACATGACCCGATCCAGGACCGTGGCAAGCCTCACAGCCCACATCGATTTCGGACCAGGTAGTCTGATAACTGTCGCTCTCCATGTCATAGTTCTTTTGCAGGTTGGTGGAATGGCACTCGGCACACATACCGTTCCAATTCTGTCCGGCGTTGGTCCAGTAGAGCCAATCATTGTGTTCGAGTGGTTCGTCCGGATAAAGATGGTACCATCTCTCCTCTCTCACATCCCAGGCCAATGGTAAACATTGCAACCGTCCACCGGAAAATGGTACGAGGTATTGTTGCAGGGGGTACCAGCCAAAAACATGGGTGATTTCAAATTCTCCCATTTCACCACCCGGTCCCTGGGTGTGGACATAAAACCGGTCATCCTTTTTGTAGAAACGGGAAGCGACGCCGAAGATCTCAAAGGTAGCATCATCAAAATCCCCGAGCACGGTACCTACCGCGGCCACATCCATGGCGTGATCGTGGTGAGACTCTTGCCACAAGTCGTATTCCTTCTGGTGGCAATCCATGCATTTTAAGCTGCCGACAAAAAGGTTGGTCGCATCCGGGCGATCATAATCGTCAGAGATCGAGAAGTAGTTCACATTCAGTAAATACAATGGTATCGCTAGTATGATAACAAAGGTTGAGATAATACCTGTGATCTTCCAACCAGTCATATCAGCACCAAGCCAGTTAGATTTTTCTGGGATAGACCACCTGCGAGGCCTCGAATCTCCCTCGTCGGATCGCTTTACCAGTATCTACTCTCACGATGTTGTTCTGAATTATCACGGGATACAGGTCCAGGGGCCGAGGAGCCGGTGAATTGAGTACAGTGCCGGAAATGCCGAAAGTAGATGCGTGACAGGGGCATACGAATCTTCTCTCATCCTCAACCCAGGGAATGGAACACCCAAGATGTGTACATTTGCTTGAAATGGCTAGAAACCCACCATCATCTAATCGGCAAAGGTAGAATCTGCCTCTTATGAACGCAGTAACCGAATCAGGATGGAATCTCTCCACCGGACCCGCCTCAATAATCCGCGCCGAATCGTCGCTTGTCCCGCCAGTCTTCCGGGGCCGCAAGAACGCGACAACGGCGGAAGAATACCCGGCCAGCGCGACGCCTCCGAGTAAAAGCCAAAGCTTGGTTAGGAAGCTGCGCCGGGAAGAATCCAGGGGTTCATTCATGGACCTGTGATTCTCAGTCATATAACAGCACTCCGTGAACGTGTCATGGCCACACCAGTTTCATCCCCTCACCGCGAAAGTACACATTGGTGATTGTCAGAACAATATAAACTATCACCAACAGGACATAAACAGACTGTATTATTTCCGCGCGGGTAGCGCTATAGCGCCTTTTGATTAAAAATGCGATAGCGATGATCAATATTATGACAATCAGGAAGGATATCAGGCCACTAACAATCGGCAGAAGATCTGGAACCCACGTGGAATCCCGAAGAATTTCGTGGGTTATAATTCCGAGGGGAGCAAGAATGCCCGCTGTGATGGCAGCGGCAATCGCGGTCCGTCGACCCCTATAAGAGATAAACCACACACCGGGACAGTGTCCTATCTGATTGACATAAGGCAGGAATACCATCGCACCCAGCGTCAGCAATGGTATGATGAAAAGTGCATACAGCGGGTGAAAGTGAAGCAGCAATTCTTGAATGCCCGCGAAATACCAGGGAGCCTTGACCGGATTGAGGCTCAGACCAGGATTGGCCTTGGCTTGAAGAGGCGCATCAACGAAAGCCGAAAACAGCATGACACCGGCTACTACGACCAATGCCATTACTACCTCGCGAAGCAGCAGATTGGGAATTGAGGGAACTCGCTGACCAATCTCGCTCTCGTCCTCCTCCTCAGGCGCCCGGGGGATAACCAATCCACCGGCCTTTCGAATACGCCAGAAGTGGAACGGCATAATAATCATAAGTACAATCGGCAAAACTGCTGTATGAAAAGCATAGAAATTCGATAACGTATTCGAGCCAACTTCAGAACCACCTCGAATCATCGTTTGAAGCCAGAGGCCGACTACGGGAATATACTCCAACATACCTGTAATTATAGTAACGGCCCAGTAAGCCAATTGGTCCCATGGCATCAGGTATCCGGTAAGGTTAGAAGCCATCACCAGCAGGAGCATGCTGAAACCGATTATCCAATTAAATCGGCGAGGGTGATGATATGCACCCGTGAAGAAGACCCGCATGAGATGAAGAAACGCTATCAATAACAGGAGATTGGCGCTCCAGTGGTGTACGTTACGTACCAGCCGTCCGAACAGCACATCCTGTTGCAGACTGACGATTGACTCATAAGCTGTTGAAATAACTGGTTCGTAAACGAATTTGAGCAGAATGCCCGTGCAGAATAGTAGGATGGTCAATATTACCGCAGAGCCGCCCAGCCCCCATGTCAGCGTGAATTGAAGCGTACGTTCCGGTACAGTGCGTGGCCGGAAGTGAAGCAACAGACTGTTGAAGAGAGGCCGATACTTACGACTCATCTCTGACTATCAAAATGAAGTGAATCCATGAGTATAATAACTTACTAAGACTCCGGTTTGATGTCAAGATATTTTGGCGTCTCCTGGTTTTTCGAGCCTTAACCAAACTTGATACGTCAATGTAAGTTATGGAGTTAGCCAACAGAAAAGCTTCAACTGACGGCAGCCGATTCCAACTCGAAGTGTACGATTAAATAATTCGCCGACCTGGCCGAAATATCAACCAAAACGGCCGAAAATATGGTTTGTTCTGACCGAAATATCGTCCGCCAAAACCTGATTTTATCTCCCAGGCGCTAATGTTATCGGTATAACTTGTATAATAACAATAAGATAGAGGAAATGCGCGGCCCTCCACGTCCATTGGCACGCATTTTGTAGTACTTTTCGCATCATGGAAAGTCGCATCTACATCGCATCCGAGGGGCCACGATCACACAGTTCAGAGAGGCGTGCGATCCGATCAGTAGTGTTGAATGGGTTGCGATTTTCAGTCGGCGTGTTCAAAATAGATCATTGACTTATAAAAAAACGGAGGAAATTATGCTTCGAAAGATCATGTGTTTGGTCGCGGTCCTCATGTTAATCGCCATGACTACTGCGGAGGCAAGACCGAAATTTGAGATCAGGGTTGGTGGAGGGCTGCGGTTCGGCGGTTCGTTCAGCGAAGGATCCTACTATCATCCATTGTACGCTGACGACGTTTACCTTGAACAATTGGATATAGCACCCGGCACTCAGTTCGCCGTGAACTTTTACGCTCCGCTACGTGGCCCAAGCCCGATGGGGAAAGCGCTCAAATTAGAAGTCTTCTACAACACGGCGACTTCAGATCTCCGTTTCGAACCCCTTTCGAATCTCCCGGATTCGATTACCTCCCAGTTCGAGCAGGATGGCGACAAGCTTATCCTCGGGGAAGTCAATGTGTCATACATTCACGGGGGGGTTGTCTACCAGTTCGGGAAAATGTCGGGATGGAATCCCCACGTCAACCTCGGCCTGGGTGCGACAATTTTCTCTGGCACTGACGGGGATATGGAAGAGTCGAAGTTCTCATTGTCTTTGGGTGGCGGTGTGACAAGAATGTTCAATGATACTTTCGGTACCCGTTTGCAACTCAGGGGCTACTTCACATCTCTTCCGTCAGAGGAATTCTGGGTTGATCGCTACGGGTATGTCTGGGAGGTCAATGAAACCAATTTATTTTTCCAGGGCGAGCTTTCCGGGGGAATTGTCATCGCTTTTTAGGTGGTGACTTCGCACATCCGCCTCCGGTGTAGACCTCCCTCACGTACTAATTGTGAGTGAGTTTCTGAGGCGTTTAGATGCCCTGCTGTTTGACGGGCGCCCCAGGCGCCCGTCATCTTGTGTGCCGTGATATTCACAAACGACAAGTCACACATGCAATCATTATGCAATCAAGTAGAAGAGACAGCTGTCGTCGCACACAAGGGATTTGAGGATATTAGACAGGTAGGCTTGAAATGACTCGCTGGTCCGTACTTATAATGTGCGCTGCAGTTGTGATCGGATGTGGTTCCGGCGGAATTCCTTCAGATAACGCCATAGAGCTTGGGAAATGGGATTATGCCATATTGGATTCGGTTGACGTCATAGCCGATCTTCAGCACCTTTCACCCTCTCCAGACCAATTGCATTGGGAATCGGAGGACAAGTTGTTCTCGGGTGATGTTTCGTCAGAAGGTCATATTTGGTTGCGCGCCTGCCTGCCTAAAGCTTCGTTCGAATATCCAACCCTGGTATTACGGACTGCCGACATCTCCTTTGATTGCTATGTAAAGGACTCTCTGGTTTTTACCAACAATGCTCCGGAGTCAGGGGATCAACTACACCGTCCCAAATGGTTCTTTATCTCTCTTCCCGTTAGAAATGACACTGGTACAGTGTATTTGCGGTATCAGAACGGCAACTCATTTCGAATACCTGACGTCGCCGTGGTGGTGGAGAAAGGCGATGAATCCGGGGTCCAGGCTGGGATAGCGCGCCGTGGACTGCCGAAATTTCTCGGCAGTGTTGCACTCGAGGCGATTGGGCTCTGCTTGATAGTAATTGCTGCCATCCGCTGGCGGTCCCGTCATTGGACACTGCTCTTGGTCGGTATTATTGCGTTCGTCGTCGGCTTTGAAAAAATGCTCCTCTCCAGCATTTACTCGGGGCTTTTTGGACCACCGTCTGATCTCTTGTTATGGCTGAGATCGATGTATCTGCCACTCGTATTATTTCTGGTAACATATACAACTCTCAAAATTGTCGGAACCGGTCTCATTAGGTCGCTCCAAAGTTTGCATTTCCTACTTATGGCCTATGCCATTTTGACTCCGGTCGTTGTCGTGATGACCGGCAATCCGCTGGTCCTGGAAAAGGTTCATAGTGGTGCTGCTGCCGTAACAGCGGCCGTCATCATTATTAATCTGGCGGGTATCAGAAGTAAGGCCAACAAGGACCTCACCGCTCTGCGCATCGGTTTTGGGTTGAGTTTACTATTTATTCTTCATGATCGGCTTGTTTACCTGTCGGTGCTTCCCTGGGATGTCGATCTGGGTTTGATTGGCTCCTATGTTCTTGTGGGAGCGCTTCTTTATGTGGCTGTCGCGAAGTTCATTCGGTCCGAGGAACAGTTGGTGAGCGTCAAGGCCGAGATCAAGGCCGCCAGGACCATACAGTTATCTATCCTTCCTGAGGAAAACCCGGGCAGTGAGGCCTTTGATATAGCTGCAGAGTATATCCCCATGACTGGCGTTGCAGGAGATTTCTATGATTTCTTGGTGATCGATGACCATCGAATTGGAATACTCGTGGCGGATGTTTCCGGGCATGGCATTCCAGCGGCACTCGTTGCGTCAATGGTGAAGATCGCTATCGCAGCTCAGCTCCCGCATGCCGACGATCCAGCCATGGTGATGCGGGGAATGAACGATTGCCTTTGCGGGAAGATCAAGAACCAGTTTGTGACAGCTGGTTATGCTTATGTCGACATCGAAAAGAATACCCTGCGCTATGCGGGCGCGGGGCATCCACCATTACTGCTGTATCGCCGGTCTGAATCGCAGGTGCGCGAACTGGAGGAAAACGGTCTCATTCTCGGCCTCTTTCCGGAAGCAGCATATTCATACGTAGAGATTGATCTCGAGGGCGGAGATACTTTAATAATGTACACTGATGGAATCACGGAAGCAGAAGGGGAATCAGGAGAGCAATTCGGTGTCGAAGGGCTCAGTCAGTCGGTTGTTAGCTCTCGACCACAACAGTCGACAGACGTCGTTGAAGGAGTATTGAAAAAAGTCCAGTCCTGGACGGGTCGACGGAAGGACGCGCAGGCAGATGATGATCTGACCCTGGTTGTTGCCAGGATTCGCGCCACAGGCAGGCAAGAAGGAACAGCTTGACATTTGCGCATGATATGAATTTCATTCAAAGGATAGAAACATCAGATTTCATCGCTCGCACCGAAGTTAGAAGGACACCGTGAAGGTGGTTCGTCAGAATAAATCTCTCCTGATGATCGCGCTATTTATTGATGGTATGATCTGGAGGATATGATGAGATTAAGACTGAGGGCATGTTTTGGAGTTTTCGCCCTGATTATAACATTATCCGTACCTGTTACAGCAAACGATAACACCCGGGGACTTGATACTACAAGGGTGCGGGAAACAAAAAAAATCAAAAAAACCACCGGCGAAATAATTGCCGATATTCCGGGCGAGATTGTTAAGCTCCCGGTTTACACAATAAAATTCGTTTCATATGGGATAGCCTTCGGCCCGGTGACTTCTAAAGCATTATCATTGATCGATTTCACGGCCCCTGCAAGAAGGTATGTCCCCGTTGCTGGGTATTCACCCTCGGCTGGCCTAAAACTTGGATTCGGTCTTCGTAAGCTGAAAAAAGATTTTTGGGACGACAGGCTGGAATTTAACTGGTATTACTCAACCAATGATTATCAATCATACAAATTCAGGTACAAAGCCCGCGAGATCATCGGCACACGAAGGCTCGAGGCTGATTTGTACTTCCGTTATAAAAAACGTCCCCGAGAAAGTTTTTATGGAATCGGAATGGACGCCAAAGAGGATAAAGAGGCGAACTATACTTTCGAGAACACAGAATTCAGACTGGATATTCCTGTTAGAATTCACCCCAAAATTACCGCCGGTGTGACAGGGGGGGTCGTCATCACAAATGTTTATGACGGTCGAGATCCGGATTTACCCGGTAATATCGATTCGATAATGGCTGATCCGGATTTTGCTCTGGAAGAAGGTCGCCTTGACGGGTCCCGATACATTAAGGCTGGATTAATTTTTGCCTTTGATGGCCGGGACAGCGGCGGCCAGCCTTCCAAGGGTTTTCATGTACTGTCGAGGTTTGTCAGGTACTTTGGAACGGATCGATCAGAAGATGAGAACTTTTATGAAACAAAAATAGATTTCAGACATTACCTGAATGTTTTTAAGAAAAGAATCCTCGCAACTCGTTTTTATATTCAAAGATTTGATGCGGACAATAATAATAAGCGGGCTACGCCCATTCACTTGACCAGTCGCATGGGCGGTTTCGATGGGGCTCGGGGATATGCAAAAGGACGATATCATGACAATGATATAGTCCTTGCCTCGGTCGAATGGAGGTTTCCGGTTTGGGAAATATTGGACGGTTATGTTTTCCTGGATGAGGGACGAGTTTATGAACAGATGCCCGATGAGGCATTCTTTAGGGACTGGAAATACTCAGCCGGTTTTGGCTTACGAATCTGGAACGTAAATACTGTTTCACTCTCGACCCTGGTGGCTGCAAGTGATGAGGGTGCCAGGTTCTACATTGAAACCGGCGCCGCTTGGTAGGAGGATATGATAGTGACTTGGAATAATAATCAGTACCGGATAAAGATTGCAGGAATAAAATTCAATCCTTTTCTGGCAAAGCATAGCATACAGTTTATAATTATTGCATTCTTGGGCACCCTGCTTATATCCTGTGCGCCCAAGCCGGTGATAAATGCCGAAGGCCCTTACTGGGTCGACGATGACCGCAAACCGATTCCCGAACCTGAGTTTGATGAGCCGAACCTGATGTGGACCTCGATTGATCGATCGTTTTTTGATCAGGGTCTGGAATTATTCGATATGGACCGCAACGTCCGAAAAATATCAGGAAATATGACTCAGGCCAAAAATGTCAATTCATTCGATGAGGTTCTCAACTCGTCCTGGTTCACCAACCGTCATGGTCTACCGCAAACCCGTATGACGTCGGAAGAAATTGCCACCGGGGTCAATATCACCGGCGGCCCGGATACCACCGGCGGCTGGACGGTGTTCCGCCCCAAGGTCGGCGGGATAACTCCCGGATTCTGGATTGAAGACGCCCAAGATAATCAATATATCATCAAGTTCGATCTCAAAGGATTTTCCGAACTGTCCACCGGCGCTACCATTATAAGCGGAAGGTTTTTACACGCCTGTGGATATAATGTCGCCCAGGAGACAATAGTCTATTGGAGGCCGGATAACCTCCGAATTAAAGAGGGCGCGACAATAAAGGGCGACGATGGCGAAAAACGTCCCTTTACCATGGATGATCTTCAAGAGATATTGGATTCCATAGAAAAGAATCCCGACGGCAGTATTCGCTCGGTGGCATCGTTGCTGCTCGGAAATGTCAAAGGGCCCTATATGCTCAAAGGGACTAGAAAAGATGATCCCAACGATTGGTGCCCGCATCAGCATAGAAGGGACCTTCGCGGTCTGTACGCCATTGCTTCTCTTATCAACCACGAGGATTGTAAAGATCATAACAGTATGGATACCTATGTCGGGAAGGACGGAGAGGGATATATAAAGCACTTCCTGATGGACTTTGGATCTACCCTTGGGGCTGCCGGGTATGGTCCCAAGAAGCCCAAGAGCGGGTATGCCAATTATACTGATACCCGGGACATGGGAGTTTCTATCCTGACGCTGGGTTTGTGGAAATGGCCATGGGAAGATGGCAAGCCCTGGACCAATCCTGCAGTGGGATATTTTGAGTCTGAGATATTTCATCCTAATAAATTTGACCCGAGCTATGCCTTGCCTACTTTCGAAAATATGACAGCCCGGGATGGATACTGGGGCGCCAAAATTGTCATGGCTTTTTCGGATCAGGATATGGCGGCCCTGGTCAAGACTGGCCAATACACCGATCCCGAAGCCGAAGCCATAATTTTGCAGGTTCTGAAGGAACGCCGGGACAAAATCGGCCGCTACTGGTTTGGCAAAATCAATCCATTGGATTTTCCCATAGTTAAGCAGGAAAGTGGAACTATCATATTAGATTTCGACGACTTATCCGTCCTGCATGGTTTGGAAAAGCCCGGTGCCGTATATCAGGTAACAATAAAGCGGTCGGGAGAGACCCTCTATGGTCCGATCGAAGTAATTGAATCTCAAGTTAGTCTAACATCCGAACAGTGGCAGACATTTTCCGAGGGTACCGGCACGAGCGAAAACTCCGTCCGGCTAACAACTTTAGATTTCCAAATTAAAACAAGCCGCGACAATAAAAAGTGGAGCGAGGCAGCAGTCTTCAAATTGGTGCGCGATCAATCGAGCGGACAACCCCGGATAGTGGCCATTGAGCATTAGGAAGATAAGGGGATGTGATTATGAATTTATCCGTCTTGTGATGGTAGCCAGTACCTCAATATTCTGGCTATCGGTTTCAAAACAGATTTCGCATTCTCTGGAAAAGTACACAAGGATGATTCTCATTAAAGCCCGGATAGCCACTTATCGCAATACTGCGCAAAGATTAATCCTTTTTTTTGTACTGGGCATTTTTGTATCGACCCAGCCAGCATGTGCCGATGACGAAGGCTATTTATCAAGCTCGGAAATTGGCGCAATAACAATTGTATCAGCTGGATCATTCGCTGCCGGTCAGTACTTAAAAAATACTTTTGGTAAGACTAAGCCCCGATGGACTGAACCGCCCGGAATTGATCTCTGGTTTGCTAATAGCCTCGGTACCAAACCCCGGCCCGGCCCCCTGAACTTCATGGATTCTAATAGAGCCTCTGGAATTAATGTTTTCATTGCCGGGAGTATTGTCGCCTCCCTTGATGCCGCATATCCTAATGCTGATCGTACCAAAGATATATTGCAGGGACAATTCTTGTACTATTCGGGACTTCTTGCACAAAAGGGAATTGGAGGTATATTCAAGGGAGTTGTCGCCCGACAACGTCCCATCGCTCGACTTTATCCCAATGTAGTGTCACAAGATAACCGGTATTCCAAAGCCTTTTACCAGCAGTCCTTTTTTTCAGGGCATTCCTCAAGTTCCTTCTATGCCATGACGTTTTTAAACAAGCGTATCCGGGATGCAATGCGACAGCAAATGACCAGTTCAGAATTTGATTCTTGGAGCTGGCTATCACCGGTCGTAACCTACGGTTGGGCAACATACGTCGCCGGAAGCCGCATTCATGCCCATAAACACTATTTCACTGATGTTGTCGCCGGCGCAGTGGCCGGTTGGCTTATCGGCGAACTATTCTACAGCTTCGGCAATAACGTTCGCGAGGATTCATCAGAACCGATGTTGCTTAAAGTATCCTTCGAATTTTGAGCGCTTACGACCGACATTACTCCTAAATCTCCAGTGAATGCCGGGTACCCGATACCACAGTTTTGTTAAACCCCAGAATATGAGCAGTGTTTTCTTGACTTGAAAGCAATTTGGCCACAGTATATAGTTAGTTCGCTTCAAAACACCATATTTTGCAAGGCGAAACTGCATACTTATTCGAGATTAATTTCGGATGTAGAAAAGATGTCAGGATCTAATGATAGGCAAAACATTTTTGTAAAGCCTCTACTGAGTGATCGAATTTTCTCGGATAAAAAGTCGTTTTTCAAGTATCTTAATTCTACGTATATGAAGCCATTTATAAAATATTATCTTCCTGAACAGATCAATGAATTTCAGCCCATGATCGAAGATATCGATTTAGTATTGGCCCGGAATATAGAAAAGGCCGAGTTTGAGCCTCGAGTTCACCCGTTGATTCTATTTCGTTGCAATTTCTGGAAGATTCACCATACCGAACATGGCATTGACTATAGTGAATACCCAAGCTACAAAGGTTTGATCCACCGCCTTCAGTCAAGGGAGAAAATAATTGCCAAATGCGTCACATTTCATACCAGAATCGGATCAGAGTTTGTGCGATATGCTCCAAATATCTGGAAGTACTATTGTGCCCGTGTCGGTAATGCAGATATCTCAGAGCTTGAATTTAGGGTATGGCTTAACAAACTTGATGCAGTTTTTCACGATATTTTGGATAATTCTATCGCAAGGGAGAATAACTGGGAAAATCGATTGGACCTGTTAAAAACAATAGTTAAAGACAAATATTGTGAAGAATATGAATCGTTCGGTCGTAGTGCCTGGAAACAAATGCTTGAAGATGACAAAATATCAAGAGAGACGGCATATAGATTCCGATTAGCCGACACTCGCTGGTTACTGAATGATTTCTTCAGCCGATTTCCTCTCGATTTCCCCTCAGTTGAGGACCCTCTTGTACAATTTCTACAGTATTGTTTTGAGTGTTTTGGGGAGTACTTAGTTGAAACCCATGTACTTAAAACATGTGAATATTGCGGAGATTATATATTTTTCAGGTGCAACAAACGCTTCTGCTCTGCTAAACTTGAGGGAAAGGACTGTGGTAGAGCATCGCGAAGTGAGCGGGATTATACAATACACATTGACGAAAGGCGCAAGAAAAGCCGTGAGAGGATGCGAGAGGACCGCGAGTTCAGGCGATTAATCGAAAAAGATGGGGAAAAACAGAAAAAAAACTACTGAAACTTCGCAATATCGCTATGTTTAAGTAGAGTTCATAAAATTCCTGGAATGCCTTTCTTATCTCTATAATGAAAAGAAAGGCCACATATCACTACACTAAGGAATTTCTGCAAAAGACTATTCAAGCCTGGCAAGTCCATTGCAGTAAACCACTTACATTAGATGATGCTGCAGAAATTACCGATAATGTGTGCCGTCTTTTCCGATTTCTCAATAAACTGGACAAGAAGTACAACAAAAATGGCAAAGAGATATAATTTACAAAGGATCAAGACACTATCTACTTATTCCGCCCAGGAAATCGCTGATCTTATTGGTGTTCATGTGAGAACCGTACATGTGTGGTATACTAAGGGTTTGCCTAAAATAGACGAGAGGAGACCTTTTTTGGTTCGCGGATGTGAGCTAAAAGAATTTCTACAAAAAATGGCAGCTGACCGGAAAAAGCCATGCAGACCGGATGAAATGTACTGTGTTAGCTGCAGGGCGCCACGCAAACCAGCTAACAGAGTTGTTGAAACACAGGCTATTAATAAAAAGAAAGTACTAATTATTGGTAAGTGCGATATATGCGGAACTAAGATGAATCGATTTGCCTCAGCCAGAAATATATCACAAATCGTCAAATTATTCGAGAAGCACAAGGAACATAAGGTAAACTTATCAGTGTCGAAGAATAGTATCGTCAACACTGACAAACAAGGGGACCTTTTTCAATGAAAAGATGTAATCGACAAAATGCGCCTTCTATAAGGGTCAGTAATTGTGAGCGGACGAGCTTGACGGGTAGAGTATTCGACACATTTGATTTGAACGGTCTTGTCGTTAACACTGACAAAGAAGGGATTTTAAGCAATGAAAAGATGTAATCCAGAGAACGAGCGAATAAAGCGTGAGTATTTTGAATGGATGAATCAGGCGGACAGAAAATCTTGTAGTACTGTCGATATTGCACGGAAGGCAATTTACGATTTTGAGGTCCACACAACATTTTCCAGTTTTAAATCATTTAATAAGCATCAGGCAATTGGGTATAAAAAGAATCTATTTAAGAGGAAATCACTAAAAACTGGAAAAGCCTTAAGTATATCTACGATTAAATCAACACTGCACCACGTAAAAAAGTTCTTTAAGTGGTTAGCCTTCCGACCAGGTTATAGGAGAATTGATGTAAACCAAATTGAGTATTTCAATCTTACCGAAAAAGAGAGCCGTGAAGCAACTGGTGGTGATTCTGCTCGAGCACCTACCTTAGAACAGATTAAGAGAGTAATTGATCTTATGCCAGCAACCGGAGATATTCAGCTTAGAGATAGAGCCATAATTGCCTGTACAATTCTGACCGGTATTCGAGACGGTGCCTTGATTTCATTAAGGCTTAAACATGTAAAGCTGGAAGATCGATTGATAGTTCAAAATCCTAAAGAAGTAAAAACAAAAAACAGCAAACTCATAAATACCTTTTTCTTTCCTATAGATAATGAAATAGAATCAATCTTTATTGAATGGGTAGAATATCTTCTTAAGGCATTGCTGTTTAATGAAGATGCCCCCCTTTTCCCAAAGACGAAAATGATACAGGATGAAAACAACTGTTTTAAATCCTCTGGAGTAGATCCCGTCTTTTGGACAACTGCAGCACCAATAAGGGAGGTATTCAAGGAGGCATTTGAGAATGCGGGATTAGAGTATTATAGCCCACATTCATTTCGAAAAACTTTAACAAGACTTGGCGAGAAGATTTGTCGTACTCCGGAAGAATTTAAGGCATGGAGTCAAAATCTTGGGCACGAGCAGGTATTAACCACATTTACGAGCTATGGCAATATTAGTCAACATAGCCAGGGCGAGATAATTTCATCATTGTCGCAAAGATCTTCTAAGACACAAATTGAAGGATCGGGTGAGAAGTTGGAAGAAATTAGAAAGATTGTTCTTGACCGGTAAATAAAACGCTATATTTTGCAAATAGGAGAATAGATATGGATATCATCGAAAAGTTGGAAATTTACCGATTGGAGAATAAGATTTCGCAGCAGGATCTCGCGGGATCGTTGGGAGTTTCCTTTTCAACCGTCAATCGGTGGTTCAACCGCAAGTCAACACCGAATCAAATCCAGACATACCACATCAAGAAATTACTTGGTTTGCTTAAAAAGGGGCGCAAGTGATTGGGAGGGTTGTCGATGGGTAAAAGCTCAAAAAAGGCTTTGCTCTACGTCCGGGTATCAAGTAAAGAGCAGGAAAACGAAGGCTATTCGCTTGATGCCCAAGAGAAGCTGGGGCGTGATTATGCCCAGAGAATGGGCTTCAAGATAGACAGAGAATGGAAGGTCTCCGAATCTGCATGGAAGGCAGAACGCAAGGCCTTTAATCAAATGATTGAATATTCCCAGAGACATGATGAAATCGGCCACATCATTTTTGACATTACTGATCGCATGACGCGAAATGACTTTGACAAACTCAAAATCTACACGCTGATAAAAGAACACGATAAGACCATTCACTTTTCCCGAACCGGCAAAGTGTATGATAAAAATGCTGGCCCGGATGAGGAGTTCATGTTCGACATCGAGGTCGCAGTAGCCAAGAAGATGTCGAACGATATATCTCGTAAAACCAAGATGGGCATGGAGGAGAAGGCTGAACAAGGTTTTTACCCTTCGATAGCGCCGCTTGGATATCTGAATAACAAACTCACCCGTCTGATGGAAGTTGATCCTGATGCTGCTCCCTATGTTAAGAGGGCATTTTCGCTGATGGCAACCGGGGATTATTCGCTGAATATGCTCGTTGACACACTTTATCGAGAAGGATTTCGTAGCAAGAAGGGGCACCGAGTCCAGAAAAGCACTATAGCACAGATGCTAAAAAATCCCATCTACTATGGTGCCTTCAAGTGGAAGGGCAAAATGTACGAGGGTAGCCACGAACCCTTAATTACTAAAACTGAATTTGATACTGTTCGGGATGTGTTGGCTGGCAAAACTCATCCCGCGAAGCATATCCCGATCTTCCATTTCAACAACCTTGTCACCTGTGGGGAATGCGATTGCAAAGTGATCGGCGAGCGAAAGAAGGGCAAGTATACATATTACCACTGCACGTTTTCAAAAGGCCGGCACCAGGGATTGACCTATTTTAGGGAAGAGAAAATTGCAGGAATGTTCGAAGAGCCAGTACGGCGAGTAACAATCGATAAGGAGAAAGCCGACTGGATACTCGAGGCATTGCATCATGATGATAAGAAGGCTGCGAATACTCAAGAGAAGCGCATGGAGACATTGCAGAAGGAGCATGATCGTGCCAAAGCCCGGCTCAGTAAACTGTATGACTGCAAATTCGATGGTGATATTGACAATGATGTATTCACATTGAAGGAAGAGGAGTATAAACGCCAGCTATTCGATGTCAAATCACAAACGGAGAGCGCAAAGATCATCAATCCCAACTACATCGATGATGCCCGGAGAATCCTCGAACTTTCTAAGCGGTTGTTTTCTTTATACTTAAAGGCTGACTACGACGAAAAGGCCCAAATAGCAAAACTGATAGCTTCGAACTACTCCCTAGCTGACCAAACTCTTTGTCCCACATACAGAAAGCCCTTCGTCTTTCTCGACAAAGGGCTCTCCTGTACATCATGGCTCCCCCGGCTGGACTCGAACCAGCGACCCGCTGATTAACAGTCAGCTGCTCTACCAACTGAGCTACAGGGGAGTATAATTTTCGCTTGCTACAAAAATTGGGGCTCCCTGCCCCAAAGCATGTAAATATAATACCACCATACGGTTTGTCAAGCTATTTTCAAACCGTCAACCCTGATTTTATCGGCCAAAAGCCCGCCCGCCTTTATACAAAATTATCCCGATTCAACGCCTTTGACTTGATTGTGGGTAGATGGGAAATACTGACGCCGGATGAGCCTACATCGCCTCGCGGTAACGCATCGACATATCCTCAGAGGAGGTTTCCGGCTGTTCGTCAATAATCTGCCGTGACAACTTCTTCAACGGCCCGAAAGTCGACTGCCCAATAAGCTTGGTGACCGTCCGCAAAACCGCATCCTGATCTTCCTGCCCCAGCGAAGTCACACGCTTCGAGAAAAGATCGCCCAGCATCTTCTGAGCCAGTTCCATCGATTCCTCATAACTGTCATTGAACAGCGGCTTGTACGAAACTTCTATCCGACTGGAAAGATATTTGTCAACGGCGGCGCGAACGATTTCATTGGCCTTGCCCGCTTCGACGAATTTCTGCCGCAGGCTGCCCTGACTCTTCGATTTCAAATGGGGAATATCGATCAGGGTCACCTGGGACTGATCCTTGAATTCCGGTGAAAAATCGCGAGGTACTGCCAGGTCGACACAAACAACATGCTTACCGTTCCGCTCCAGCTTACCCAGGAAATCGCAGGAAAAGATCGGATCGACAGCGGCAGTCGCTGAAATAATGGCATCGACTACGGCTGGTTGAGCCTTGAACTGATCCAGTGAAACAGCCTTGCCACCGAATTCTTCGGCCAGCTTTTCAGCCTTCTCGACTGTCCGATTGACAAACAACAGGCTGGCGGAAAGGTTGTCATTGATATACCGGGCCAGCTTTCCCTGCATCGGGCCCGAACCGACCAGCGCAATGTTAGGTTTTTCAGTTTGCTCAAGCGCCTTGCAAAGTTCGCTCGAAGCCAGGGAGGCCATCGAAACGGCTCCCTTGCTGATCTCGGTTTTGCTTTTAACTTTGCGAGAAATAGCCAGAGCTTCCCGAATCAGACCGTCCAGCTCCGGGCCGGACAATCCGTCATCAATCGCATCCTGATGAGCGTTCTTAATCTGACCGGTAATCTGATTCTCGCCCAGGACAAGAGATTCCAGCGATGAGGCAGTACGAAAAAGATGAGTGACAGCGTCCTTACCGGTGTAATGATAAAACTCGTTGGGGAAGAAGTTGATCGATTTACCATCGCTGAAGAAAAAGTCGATCAAACCGTGCAACTGCTGCTTATTATCATTCTTTTCCGGAGTGGCATAAATAAATTCGACGCGATTACAGGTGCCGAGGTAAACCAGTTCGCTAAGTCCAAGAGTAGTTTTGAGTTCGTTTAAGATTGAAGCCCTTTGTTCGCGGTCGAGGGTCAGGCTTTCCAAGAGGGGCATGTTTTGCTGCCAAACTGATGTTCCGATTATGCCAATTCCCATAGTGCTTAAGTCACCTCGCGACATTGTTGTTTTTTAATTTCACTCCCAAATTAGGGGATAGAGGACAAAAATTGTCACAGAAGTGTCACAGAATAAAAAAAATTCCATAAAAAGTGAAAAAAGTAACAAGCCGTGTGCGGACTGAGTTGGGTGCATGGGATTGTCAAAACCTCCCTCTTAGGTCGGTGCATAGTGATATAAGACAATCACGAAAAGCCATTTTATACCCTTTTTTGACCCCTTTTTGGCCCTAAAATGGGTTAAAAATGGCTTAAATGGCTTTGAATGGCTTTGGAAAAAACTAAGCTGTTGTCGCACAACGATAAAATGGCTTTGTTTGCTCATTTTTAAAGAATTTTGCGGCAGGGGCCGCTTTTTGGCTGTTGTTTACAATACTCTGCTTCATGCATATACCTTCCTTGTTCAGGTTCACTTAATAGGGAAGGGACAGGATTAACAGCGATTCTATGTTGAAAATGTAGTTTTCCCCGCGATGTCGACTATTACCCTTAGAAACCCGGAGCAGAGCTCCGGGCCACCCGCCCCCTAGGTGCTGGGTCTACTCTGTTACCAAGGCTTCGGTACGTACAAACCCACCCCGGACAAGCCGGGGTGGGCCACCGGTGACGCTAGAAAGAAAATCATAAAACCAAAACAGAAAAAAAGGAAACGTTGTTGATCTTAATAAAAAAATGTGTTACCTAGGTGCTGGGTCTATTCTGTTACCAAGGTCTCGGTACGTACAAACCCACCCCGGACATGCCGGGGTGGGCCACCGGTGAAACTGAAGATACTTATAATTTTAGTTATCTGAACGAAAATTCTACATTAGTCCTACATAAAATTACACCAAAAAATATTGAACCGTGTGATATCCTAAAATGGGATTCAGAAAATTTGTATTTATGTCATGTGAAGGCTGGCTTTAATAACAAAATGAGGGAGGTTTGCTCTCAAATACAGATTTCAGCTAGCATAATAAAAGAAGCCGTAAGTTCCAAAGGCGAATATTTGAAGGAAATTTACAAACTCTTAAAGAAGAAAATCGACAATGATGATGTATTAATTAATTCACAAGGAAATCAGACTTTAAAAATTTCTGAAAATGATTTTGTGAAATTATTCAAATCAAAGAATTTAATATTTGTCATGGCGATATGCGATACGAATCCAAAAAATAGAGACTTGAAAAACATAAAACAATTTAGATCAAATATAGCCAAAATATCTCTACAGCGCCTTAACAGAGATTTGATGGGTCTAAATGTTGGGTTCAGGGTGACGCAGATTCAAAACAAAAATTAGAAAATGCAATTTTGCTAAAATCACAGGTAATTTCAGATCGAGAGGACTTTGTACGCCACCCGCACGGCCGCAAAGCCGACCGACCGGATGGGCCACTAGTCAATCACAATAGGGGGCAGCTATTTAATAAAGGAGGTACGATATGGCATCATTTGAGGTTCAAGTCGTTAATGATAATCAGGATGGGATTAGCGGTGTTCGGGTCAGGCTGGAGTTCACCTCCCGCACGCGGGCGATGAGCGCAGAAGAATATACCGGTTCAGACGGTACTGCCAATTTTAGCGACTACGAGGAGGGTGAAATTAACGTTTACGTCGACGGCTCGAACGAGGGAACACACGATTACCGTGATGGTGGTAGTATTACAATAACAAAGTAGTTTACTGTGCGCGGCACATGTCCACATGTGCCCGATCGCCCGGCAGATGTGGACATCTGCCGGGCACGAATTCCCACCCGACGGCCATAAGAATGGCCTCTGGGCGGGGTACACATTACAAGGACTGGGTTCGAAGACCGGCAGGTCACACTCCGCATGAGCGGAGCAAGACCAGCCGGAACGGCGACCGGCAGGGGCCGGTTTTTGGCTGTCGCCCGGATGGCCTAACCAACTACCTCGAAAATCAGAGTTCTATACTTGTGCCAGACTCCCCGGAAGGGGTGAATTTGTAGCCGACACCACGAATGGTATGGATATATTTGGGATGCGATGGATCAGTCTCAAAGATCTTTCGTAATCTGGCGACGAAATTATCCACTGTCCGATTTGATGGGTAAACATTATAGCCCCAGACAGCATCCAAAATCATGTCGCGCGGGACCACTTCGTTGGCATGTTCGGCCAGAAATTTCATAATCATGCACTCTTTTTGGGATAAGCCGATTTCCCCGGTCACTCCCAGCGCCTGGTAGGAGGCAAAATCAACCCAATAATCGCCGAATTGATAACGAGTTTCCGGTAATTCACTGGCGCTGTACCAGGTCTGACGACGGAAAATAGCCGCCACTCTGAGCAGTAGCTCCTGCAAATTAAACGGCTTGGTTAAATAATCGTCACCACCGGCCAACAGCCCGGCTACCCGATCATCATCACGGTCCCGAGCGGTCAGGAAAAGGATCGGAATGCGACCCGACTCCTTGCGAATCGTCCGGCAAACCTCCAAACCATCCTTGCCCGGCAACATGATATCAAGCAAAATCAAGTCGAAACCACCCTGGCTCCAAAGCTCCAATGCCGTCTGGCCGTCACCGGCCACCACCGTTTCATACCCGGCCATTTCCAGGTTCAGATTCAGCCCGTCGGCAATATGTTCTTCGTCTTCGACGATCAATATTCTTCGTTTCATCGTTTCACCAATGGCAATTTTATAATAAACCGCGTACCCTGACCGCTTCCTCGCGACTCGACCGTAATTGTCCCGCCATGAGCCTTGATAATATGCCGTACCAGGTACAATCCCAGTCCTGTTCCCTTTTCGCCTGCCGAGGCAGCGTCTTCAATACGGTAAAAACGATCGAATATCTTCTTCAGTTCCCGACCGGAAATCCCTATCCCCTGATCGGCAACGATCATCTCCGCTTTTCGCCCTGATCGCTTGAGAGTGACCGAAATAATTCGCCGATCAGGCGGTGAATATTTCATAGCATTATCGATCAGTGCTCGAATCGCCCGTCCCAGAGCATTATAATCGGATTGTATCCTGACATTTTCCTCCAGGTCCGATTCCAAAGTGGCGTTCTGACGCTCGATATACGGTTTGAGGTCGTTGATATAATCCTCAATATCCTTTGCCAGATCAGCCTCTGATAACTCCAACTCATATTTCTCCCGCCCGAAATGCCCAGCCTCAAGCACATTATCGACCATGCTGTCGATACGGTCGCAATCGTTGAGCATCTTAGTATAAATATCCTGAGATCGCGAAGCTTCGATTCGGCCCGATTGAAGGGTTTCAAGGTAAAGCCGAATCGATGTCAGCGGCGTTCGAAATTCATGGGTGACCGAATGGATAAAATTGACCTGCCGGGCCTTGAGGTCCTCCGATTTCTGCAGCGTCCGATAAATCAGATAAGCCCCGAACAGGACGATAAGCATGAAAAAGCCACCCTCGAAAACGAACATTTTCGAGCCACGTTGCGATTCGCTCTCAATTCGCTCAGATACTTCCGGCGCTATGCGAAACATCTCCGGTTGCACCCATTTCATTTCATCTCCGGAACGATAACCTTCACCCGCAAAGATCAAATCGGGAGGGTCACCGATCAGCCTGCGGGGATAATCGGGATCAAAAAATAAGGTCAGGCCGATGCCGAGATCATGATAGAAAGTGGAATCGATTTTTCCGCCGATGACAATCGTATGGCCCGGTTCAGACGCAATTACATAACCCAACAAAGCGCGGTCCGACAATAAGTTATTCATACATGCGGCCAACTCGGCCCGATCTTCACCGGAGGAGCGATAGGCATAACCGGCCAATGCCACCATCCGACCGAAATCGTTGTTTACCTGCTCTGTGGTCGTCGCCGTTTTCAGTGTCAGAAGGTCAACCTGACTTTGATAAAGCTGCTGATGAAGATCCAACTGGTAGATAATCCACCATGTCAGTTGCGCCAGGCAGAAAAATATCAAAAAGATAAAAACATACAGCCCGAAACGGATCCCCTGCGGGGTATCAATCGATCTCATGAATAACTCCGTTTAGAAAATCTTAACCGCCTGAACAATGTACAGATTTTACACCTGTAACCCAAATGTGATTTGCCTCTCTTCGTCATCCGATTATTTTCCGATAACGCCGGCAGCAAGCCTTTAATATCCATTATATCCATATACGCAGAAGGAAATCAATTGCGGGGCGCAAAATTTCTGAACCCTTTGCCATCAATGACGTTATTGTAGGGAGGGAGAAACTTGGCAGCGGGCAAAAAGTCCATTGCGCACACGTCCCAAAAAGCGTAAATTGATTCCGCCAAACTTTGCGAAAGTGGCGGAACTGGTAGACGCGCTGGATTTAGGATCCAGTCCTTTTTGGGGTGGGGGTTCGAGTCCCCCCTTTCGCATTTCATAGGATGGAGGACTGGTTGAATATAGAAGTTGTCGAAAAAGAAGGCCTGAAACGAGAATTAAATATCGAGCTCCCGACCGAAATCGTTAATGAAGAATACGAAAAAACCTACGACGAGTATCGTAAGAAGGCAAAAATCAAGGGCTTTCGCCCCGGAAAAATACCTGCTAACGTGGTCCGCAATCGGTTCAAACAGGAAGCTACAGCCGACGTCGTTGACAGCCTGATTAATAAATATTTCCCCGAGGCGCTCAAGGAAAAGAAGCTGGAACCGATCGGGAAACCGGTGTTGTCGGATATTGAAATCGAGGAAGGCAAACCGCTTACTTTTACCATCGGTTTCGAAGTATTGCCCGAAATCGAGGCGGTCAAATACGACGACATGACCATCGAAGAACCGGTGGTAGAAGTTCCTGATGATGAGGTCGATAAGGTCTTGGAGCAAATGCGAAAAGGCAACGCCGAGGTCCGGTCGGTAAATCGCCCTGCCGGTGAGCATGATATTTTAATCAGCGATCTGGAGATTATCGAAGGCGATGTGGACACTGACACCAAAACGATGCAGAATCAGGAAATAGACCTCGATAACGAATACACCGTCAAGGAATTCCGCGAAGGCCTGGTCGGTATCAAAAGCGACGAAACCCGCGAGATTAAAATTTTATATCCGGCTGATTATTCCGATGAAAATTTTGCCGGTAAGTCTCTGGTTTACAAAGTCATGGCCAAGGAAGTCAAAGAGAGAATCCTGCCGCAAATGAACGACGATTTCGCCAAGTTGGTCGGCCAGGGCGAAACCCTACTGGAACTGAAACTGGCGATTCGTAAGCATATCGAACAGGAGAAGAGCGCCGAAGCTGCCCGCGGGATCAAGAAAAGCATTATCGACCAGTTGGTGGAAAAGAACCCGATGGACGTGCCGGAATCGATGGTCGAATCGTACCTTAACGGTGTTGTCGAAGATTACAAGAAAAACGAAGAAAAATTCGACGAAAAAGAGCTCCGTGAAAAATTCCGGCCGGTGGGAGTCAACTCGGTAACCTGGTATTTGCTCTTCCATCGCCTTGCGGCACAGGAAAAAATTGAAGTTTCGGTCGAGGATACCGAAAACTGGATTAAGAAGTTTGCTGAAAATTATCGAATGGAAGTCCCTAAGGCCAAGGAACTTTTGGCCAAAACCGGAAAGGCTTCGGAAATCAAGGACGGCATGCTGGAAGAAAAAGCCGTCGACTTTCTGATGTCGAAAGCGGATAAAATAAAGGGGACGGTCGTAAACAAGGAAGGTAATTAATGATGTGGGTACCCATGGTGGTCGAAACAAGCGGTCGCGGCGAGCGCGCCTATGATATTTATTCCCGTCTGCTCAAAGACAGAATCATCTTTATCGGTTCACCCATCGACGATCACGTCGCCAACCTGGTCATCGCCCAGATGCTCTTTCTCGAGGCGGAAGACCCGGCCAAGGATGTGTTCCTTTATATCAATTCGCCCGGTGGCTCCGTGACGGCCGGTATGGCCATATACGATACGATGCAGTTTATCAAACCGGATGTGGTCACCACCTGCATGGGCATGGCCGCCTCGATGGGCGCCTTTCTGCTGGCTGCCGGAACCAAAGGCAAGCGGGCCGCGCTGCCCAATTCACGGATTATGATTCATCAGCCGATGGCCGGAACTCAGGGTCAGGTATCCGATATTGAAATTATGACCAAAGAATTCCTCGGAACCAAAAAACGCCTCAATGAACTCCTGGTTCTCCATACCGGTCAGCCTCTGGACAAAATCGAGGTAGATACCGATCGCAATTACTTCATGTCGGCCGATGAGTCCAAAGATTACGGCCTGATCGACAAGGTCTATAAGGTAGAAATAAAGGACTCTGACAAAAAATAGGATTTTAGGCGCATGGATGACGAATCCAAGACAACTCGCCCGGTGGAGCGATGCTCCTTCTGCGGCAAAACCGCCAACCAGGTAAAACGGCTTTATTCCGGATACCAGGCGTATATATGTAACGACTGCGTTACTCTCTGCCATGATCTCATGGCGGCCTCTCCCGAAAAGGAGAAAAAGGCCGAGGAGTTGATGCTCCCGACCCCGACTGAGATCAAGGAATTCCTCGATCAGTATGTTATCGATCAGGAGGAATCGAAAAAGACGGTAGCTGTCGCCGTGTATAATCATTACAAACGGATTCAGGCCGGCTCTGTGGTCGACGATGTGGAACTGGAAAAGTCCAATATTATGCTCCTGGGACCGACCGGAACCGGAAAAACCCTCATCGCTCAAACTCTGGCCAAATATCTGTCGGTACCGTTTACCATTGCCGATGCGACCGTCCTGACCGAGGCCGGTTATGTCGGCGAGGATGTGGAAAATATCCTCGTCCGCCTGTATCAGGCATCCAACTACGATGCCGAAAAAACCGAGCGAGGGATTGTTTACATCGACGAGATCGACAAAATTTCCCGCACCGACGGTAATCCGTCGATCACACGCGATGTGTCCGGCGAGGGTGTGCAGCAGGCATTGCTCAAAATCCTCGAGGGCACGATTGCCAATATACCGCCCAAGGGTGGCCGCAAACATCCCGAACAGTCGTTTGTCAAAATTGATACCAGCAATATTCTGTTCATCTGCGGCGGCGCGTTCGAAGGTCTGGAAAAGATCATCGCTCGCCGGATCGGACATAAAACAGTAGGGTTCGATTCACAGAAAATTGTGGTTGAGGAAGACAAGGCCAAACTACTGACTCTGGTGGAGCCGACCGACCTCCTCGAATACGGTCTGATCCCCGAGATGATCGGACGTTTGCCGGTGGTGACGGCGCTTCAGCCCCTGACCGAAAAGGCGCTGTTGCGTATCCTCACCGAACCTAAAAACGCGCTGATTAAGCAGTATCAGAAGATGTTCGAGATGGACGGTCTTAAACTCAACTTCGAGCCGGGCGCACTGCGCGCCGCTGTCGGCAAAGCGGTCAAACACAAAACCGGTGCGCGGTCGTTGCGGTCGATATTCGAAACGGCGATGCTTGATATCATGTATGAAGCTCCGACCCTCCCGGAACTGTCCGAAGTAGTCGTCACCCAGAAGGTGATCAACAAAACGGGCAAACCGAAATACAAGTACAAAGCCAGAAAAGGCAAAAAATCGGCCTAAGCAGGCAAAAGCCTGTTTTCTGCTGTCGCCCGTATAACACAAGACAATGATCTGAATTATAAAAGGCCCGCCATCATGCGGGCCTTTTCATTAGCTGCAAAGATGGGGTGCCCCAGGTCTTTAGACCTGGGAGGGAGAACCGGATATTATTCGAGCAATATATTTGTGATGGTTCATATTGAATATTTCCGACTATTATCATATATTAATATCGGACTGGGACATCTGCGCACTCGCCAACAACATAACTTTTGAGTATCCCGCCCAGAAAGTCGCCCCAGCGATCATCGGGGGGGAATGGGACCGGCAGGTTGTCTGCCGGGAAGAATTGGATCATTTATGGACAACAATTCAGTACCTGATTGGGTAATCGGACTGGGTCTTGGTGTACTTGGGAGCGTCATCGCCTCCATTATATTTGTCTGGATTCGCGGAATGATTAAAAAACGCAGCGCGCCCAAACCCGGGGTGGAAACCAAAGACGGTCATCACGACCTCGACGATCCGGCATACCTACTGGGTATTCGTGCCGATAAGAAATTTGGGTATGATCCTTATTATCATCGTCGGGAATATCTTGACGATGAAATCTACAAACGTATCGATAATTTTAAAAGCCTGCTGGTTACCGGCGCGCCGCTGGCGGGTAAGACACGTGCATTATACGAAGCCTTGAAAAAACTTAAGCCCCAGCCGTTTGTTATCATGCCCAGTATTCAGGATATTCAGGATGAGAAATATCCTGACCCGCAAAACATAACAACTACCGAGCGAACCATTTTACTTTTCGACGATATTCACAAATACACTGTCCGTGATAGTATGGCACATCATCTACGGCAGTATCAGAAGAAGGGAGCTATTGTCATCGCCACCTGCCGCAAAGGGCCGGAATATGACCGGTTATGCGACAGCATGAAAGATCATCTTACTATCTTTGGCGAGCCGATTGAGATTGAAGTATTCGAGCGGGAAGAGGCGGAAGATGTGGCGAAAGATACCAACCGCAATGTTCCCGATACATTCGACGGCACTATCGGCAGTATCTTTGTGCCTCTACAGGAGATTATGGAGAGGTATAAGGATGTTTCTTATGAAGGCAAGAAATTACTTCAATCGATCAAATGCCTTTATGATGCAGGAATATACAACACGGGTGAGGATTTTGTCATCGAGCATATCAGGAAAGTGTATACTGAAATCGAGAAGATGACCGCAACCGAGGATCAGTGGCAGGATGTCTTACGCCGCCTGGAGCAAAAGGGATTTTATAGGATTTCATGTGACACGATACAAATAGAAGAGACGTATCTGCAAAAGGTCATTCCCAATTCATTTAATGATCCTGACGATCTGCTTGTGATATCAAAAGTATTCAATGATGATTTTAATACGTTGCATAAAATAAGAACGACAACCTACAATCGCGGACTTGTAGATGTAAGGAAGGCTGCTTATCAGAAAATGGCGATTGAGATATGCGGGCAAAGTCTTATTTTGAGGCCGTTCGAAACATCACCCGAACACTATGCCATGACGCAGATCAATCTGGGGACTGCGTATAGCACTCTGGCGGAGGTCGAGGATAAAGCGTCTAATTGCCGGGCTGCGATAACCGCCTTTGGCGAAGCCTTGACAGTTTACACCCTTGAGCGCTTACCGATGGGCTATGGTATGACGCAGAACAATCTGGGGAATGCGTATCGCACTCTGGCGGAGATCGAGGAGCCAGCGTCTAATTGCCGGGCGGCGATTTCGGCCTATGAAAAAGCCTTGACAGTGAGAACCCCTGAGCGTTTCCCGATGCAATACGCGATGACGCAGACCAATCTGGGCGGAGCATACAAAATATTGGCACAGGTGAAGGACCCAGTGTCTAATTGCCAGGCGGCGATCTCGGCCTATGAAAAAGCCCTTAAAGTTTACACCCTTGAGCGCTACCCAAGGTATTACGCGACAACCCAAAACAATCTGGGGAATGCATACCGCCAGCTGGCGGAAGCGGAGGTGGATGTGGAGAAGAAAGTGTTGAAATGCCGGGCGGCGATCTCAGCCTTTGAAAAAGCCTTGAAAGTAAGAACTCGTGAGAGCTTCCCGATGGACTATGCCATGACGCAGAACAATCTGGGGAATGCTTATAGCACGCTGGCGCCGGTTAGGGAGAAAGCCGCTCATTGCCGGATGGCGATATCGGCTTTTGAAAAAGCTATTAAAGTATTCACCCTTGAGACATTCCCAATGCAATACGCGATGACGCTGAGTAATATGGGTAATGCCTATAGCATTTTGGCGGATGTTGAGGAGCCAGAAAATAATAGCCGGGCGGCGATCTCGGCCTATGAAAAAGCCTTGACAGTTTACACCCTTGAGCGTTTCCCGATGGACTATGCTATGACGCAGAACAATATAATGGCGGCATATGGAACACTTGCTATGGTGGAAGATAAAGCGCAAAACTATAAAATGGCGAAAAGAGCCTTTGATGAAGCCTTAAAAGTATACACAAAGGAAAAACTACCATTACAGCATCAGCGGTTAATTCACAACTTATCCGTGCTCGAAGAAATCTGTGGTTCTTGAACGGCCCTGCGGGTGCCGGAGCTGCGTTTTCCCATCACATCCCCTTGAC
Organism: Candidatus Zixiibacteriota bacterium; assembly: GCA_030668485.1. GTDB lineage: Bacteria > Zixibacteria > MSB-5A5 > GN15 > JAAZOE01 > DAOUTW01. The sequence goes on along the minus strand of DAOUTW010000020.1, from coordinate 14,696 downwards.
ATCCTGATCGATTTTTATAACATTAGAGAATCCTATTGGATGAGTAGGTAGAAATCCGTGGCGAGGGCGGTTTCGATGATCTGGTGCATGACCGTGGATTCCCGCCTTCGCGGGAATGACAGAAAGGCGTAGATCGAAACTCGCCGCAGCGGACCGCCCACAAATCCGATTATCATTGACTTCTGATTATCGCCCGATATCTTGGGGGAAATTAAAAATAATAAGGCAGGAGCTTGATACAATGGCTAAAGGCAAATTCGGAACATCAATCAACTGTATGGACGGCCGTGTCCAGCAGCCGATGATCGACTGGATGACAAAGAAGTTCAACCTCGATTATGTCGACATGATCACCGAACCGGGACCGGATAAAATCGTCGCGTCGGGTACTCCCGAACAGATTGCCGCCGTCCGTAGCAAAGTCGAAATATCGGTCGACAAGCATGGTTCACAGGTGATCGTAATTATGGGTCACGACGACTGTGCCGGCAATCCCGTTCCGAAGGAACAACATATTGCCGACGTTAAAAAAGCGATGCAGGTAATCAACGGTTGGAATCTGCCGGTGACCATTTACGGTATATGGATGGATATCAACTGGCAGGTTGAAATCATCGATACCATCGAACAGGAATAAATATATCAAATATTGGTCGTTCTCCAGGGGGCGAGGGGAAAAGGCTGCCGGATGAAAAGCATCCGGCGGAACCGTAATATTCGCGTTTAGTCTTCGGGAGGGAGAGGGCGTGAGCGCCCTAACGGCCCAGCAGGGAATGGAGCATATACTTCAGTTTCCACCGCACCGGATCATCGGCATAGGGGAGATCGCAGTCTTTGCAAGCCCCGTTGAGATTGGGACGCTGATCGAGTAAATTCTGTCGGAACTGCCGGTACTTGTCATTATTCCACACTGTCATAATCGGATCATCAAAAACATTACCAAGCACACTCCGCCCGGCGGTGTCGCGACAGCATGCCACGCAGTCGCCATTATGCGCAATCGCCATCTGTATCCACGGATAAGGACAAAGACGATACGATGATTTGTCGCTTTTTGCCTTCAGATGACCGCAGAAACTGTGAAATTTCCGATAGTCGAATTTGATCCGCGATGGAATATTGACCGGGAAGAGTACGCGCATTCGATCCAATGATCGATCCGGATCATATCCGGCATATGAGGTGATATCATGAATATCGAGATGCACCCCCGGTTCGGTATGCGACTTTTCGATCAAATATAGCAGGTTCTCATGCAACTTCGCAAAATGGCCCGGCTTGCCGCGAATAGCCTCGAATATCTCCAGATCGGAAGAAAAATCGATTGACGCCAGAAACGGCCCGGCCGCAATCAGCCGGTCGATTTTATCCCGATCCAGCATGGTCCCGTTGGTGGCGAATCTTGGAAAAAAACCGGCCCGATTAGCCATCTCGATAAAGCTGATAAATTCTTTATTAAGAAACGGCTCACCATCCAGGGTGAAATTAAGATTACGGTTACTCGACCCGGCCTCTTTCGCCCGCTCCAAAAACAACTGCAGATTATCGGAAGTCAGCATACCAACCGGTCGCAATTTTTCATGTTCAGGATCGCTTTGAGGACAAAAATCGCAGCCGAGGTTGCATTGATTGGTCGGTTCGATGGTGTATTGATACGGGGGATAGGACAGCGTGACGGCTTTCGTTATCTTATAAGCCCAGCCCAGTTTGAACAGGTGTACGAATTTATGCATGATAGAATTCGATATTACTTCACCCCGGATAAAACTTAGTTGACCTTGCAAATGATAATGCGATCAATATCGGCCAGGTCTTTCAAAAGGGAACAGTCGGAATAGCGACCGTCGCTCTTGACCATATCGAATATCACTTCGGCCTGATCAAACCCGATTTCAAATATCAAAAATCCCGGTCGCATCAAATAATCGGGTGCCTCGGCAACCAGCCGGTTGATAATATCGAGACCCTTCGGTCCGCCCAGTAGCGACAGCTTCGGATCGGCCTTTACCTCCGGCTCAACCTCTTCATATTCGCTAACGCTGATATAGGGTGGATTGGATGCAATGATATCAAACCTCTCACCGGCCTCAAGCGCCTCGAACAGGTCCGACCTGATAAACCGAATCTCATCTTCAATTTCGAAGCGCCCCGCGTTGACCTGCGCCACATGCAGCGCCTCATCCGATATATCGACAGCGGTTACTTCAAGATTTTCATTTTCCAGTTTGGCCGAAATCGAAACCACTCCCGAACCGGTTCCGATATCAAGCAATCGCACCGGATCGGATTTGCAAAAACGAGCCGCTCGCACAACGGAATCAAGCAGCAACTCCGTTTCCGGACACGGCACCATAACATCTTCGTTGACCAGAAATTTGCGTCCGTAAAACCAGGCGTTGCCGAGGATGTATTGCAGGGGATACCGAGTAAGCCGTTTTTCGATGACCTGATTGAACTTTTGCAGCAATTTGTCATCCAACATCGACGGCCCATGCAGGTATAAATGCAGGCGGTCGAAATCGAGCAGATCACAAAGGATCAACTCGGCCTCAACCAGTCCGGCTTCGATCCCCACCTCCTGCAATTTCTCGCCCGCCTGAGCGATCAGCTTGTTGAGATTGATATCAGGCATCAGAGCATATCGGGCAATTGCGCGCCTCCTCCGTTCCACAAATCAACCAGTTCCGGACGATAGGCGCATCCCGATTTACTGTGACCATGCATATGGTAAATCGGCCTGGCCGAAGGCTGTTTTTCTCCCCAGGCAAGAACTTCGCTTGCCGAAGACAAAGCCACCACAGCCCCTGCCGCCAGAATCGACGACAGCTTCATAAATTCACGACGGTTCAGCATTTGCCCTCCCACTCCTCTTTGGTCTCCTGCACCAAATTGAAATCGTTTATCTTCATTGCCGGCACCAGCATCATCGAAGAGTACTGGGGATACAACAAGCGAGTTTTTGATATCATTTCAACTTTCGAAAACGCCTCCAGAATCGACTGGTTGGTACGCATGTTCTTGATCGCCGGTCCGACTTTGCCGCTTTCTATCAGGAAGGTACCGTCAAAAGTCGTACCGGTAATCATCGTCCGCATCGGATTAAGAAAATTGATATACCAGAAATGAGTTATCAGCACTCCGCGCTCGGTCGAGGCGATCATCTCATCAACGGAGCTGTCTCCTGCGGCCATCACCAAATTTTTCGGATACGGCCCATAGGCATTGTTGGGCTGAACCGAATGACCGGTCGGCGGAACACCCATCAGGTTTGCGTAATAACTGTCGAAAGCGCCCTCGCCAGCCTTACCATGATCGATCGGCGTGATACGCTTACGGGCAATGCCCTCATAATCGAACAGCAAAGTTCCGAATACCGGGTTGTCCGGCTCGTCGGTGATCGTAATATTCTCCCCGGTGATAACCTCACCGGTTTTGCCCGAAAGAAACGACCGTCGCTGCATCATTGTCCGCCCGCCAAAACCGAGAAATCCCAAAAACAGCAATAGCTGCCCCACCGCCGCCGGTTCCAGTATGACCGTATATTGTCCTTCAGGCAATGTGACCGGATCGACATTGTGTGCCGCTTTGCCTATCGCTTTCTGCGCTACATCTCGGTAATCGATCTGCGCCGGATCGGGATGAGCCCCGATCGCAAAACCCGACTGCTGTTCCTGCTGTCCCACAATTGTCAGCGACAATTCACTTTTGCCGCTCCGGCCGGATTGCTCGACACCGAGTGAATTGGCTATCGCCACGGTGTTTATATCATGACGAAAAGCTCCCGATGCGGTGAGGTTTTCCTTTGATGCAAACTTGGCGACTCCAGCCACGACTCGTGACATATCATCTGGAGTATATCCGAGGTTCGGTTCTACCAACACCGTCTTTTCCATCAGCGGCGCCATCTCCGAATCGGGAAAAGAAACAAACCGTTCATCGGGCGGCTGCAGAAGGCTGATTTCATTCGCTGATCCGACTGCCTTTTTAATTCCTTCATCACTGATATCATTGGTCGCTATCAATCCGACCTTCTTATCATTAACGGCTGTAATCACCAGCGTGGTTTCCTCGCGGGCGATATTCTGATTGATAACCGACTCGGTAAATCGCGTCAGCCAGGTTTGCTCGCCCATCAAAACCACTTCGGTTTGATCGGCGCTTGAATGCCGGAGGGCGGCCTGAAGGATTTCCGACGCTCTTGTTTTTTCCAGCATGACTTAACCCCCCACCTGAATGTCGGTGAATCTCGCGGGGGAAGCCCCCTCAGCGGTGCGTGCATTTTGACCGGGCTGACCTTTGCCGCAATTAGGTGTGCCGCGCAGGACAAACTGCGATTTATCGCCTATAGCGTCGCAGTTATTCCAGAACTGAGTGGTACATCCGGAAAAGGTCGGATCTTTCACCACTCCGGCCAGCTTGCCGCCTTTGATTTCCCAGCCGATCTCACAGCCGAATTGGAAATTTTTGCGCAAATCATCAATCGACCACGAAGTCGGTCCGGCCATATATATCCCGTCGTCGACTTCACCGATCAGTTGCTCAAAACTCTTGTCGCCCGGTTCGAGGATAGTATTGCACATCCTGACTATCGGCAGGTTCTGCCACCCCTCGGCCCGCATCGCTCCGGTCGAATTTTTCCCGATCCGGGCGGCGGTTTCACGGGATGACAGGTAATTCTTGAGAATGCCGTCCTTGATCAAATGAGTCTTCCGACATTTGACTCCTTCGTCGTCCCATCCGAATGATCCCAAACCATGCGAGTCGGTCGGATCGTTGATAACATTGACCATAGGCGAGGCATATTGAAGCGTATCGACATTTTCCGGGGTCGCAAAGGATATCCCGGAAAAATTACGTTCCGCGCCGAAGACGCGGTCCAATTCCAGCGGATGCCCGATCGACTCATGAATCACCAGCGAAAGAATATTACCGGCCAGGACCAGATTGGTTGTTTTCTCCGGGCAGGAAGGAGCCACCAAAAGCATCCCGACCTCCTCGACCAGCTTGGGGATTTGAGCCTTCATATCCAGCTCACCGAGAAGCTCGTATCCCTTGATCTCGTATTGGCCCGACGGTCGCGGGTATGATCTTTCCGCTCGCTCGCGGCGCGACTTGGCCTGGCCCAGGCTCATTCCCGATCCGGTCTGGACAATATGCTGGTAAATATCGCTTCCCTCAGAAGAGAAAAAGAATTTTTCCTGCTTGCGGAAAGAGGCAAAACAACTGTGACTGTTGATCGTATCATAAGCCGCCATAGCATTGTCAAGATCGGCCAAAAAGGCAATCTTGTCGGCCAGCGGCACCTTAAAAGGATCGATCTCATGGGACGAATAATACATCCCCTCTTCCACCCGGTCCGGTATCAGCTCGACCGGTTCTTTCATCGCCCTCGAAGACGCGATCGCGACATCGGCAGCCCTTGCTACCAGTTTGTCGATTGTCAGTGAAGAATCATCCGACGACGCAAAACCCCAGGCGCCGTTGATCAGAAGTCGCACCGCCCATCCGGTCGAATAAGAACTTTCGATCGGATCTGGTTTACCGTCGGAGTATGACAGAGATTCATCACGTATGATTTCATAGCGAATATCGCAGTAGCCGGCTTTTTTGCCTGCCGCTGCCGCCAGACCATCCATGGCAGTTTTCGTTATGTCCATATTAGTTATACCTGTATTTTGGATTTTTTCAATATGACAATTTAATGAAAAACTTGGATTTAGTCAAAGCCCCAATTTGGGTGGTGCGGGGAATAATAAGGGGGTGAGGAGGCCCGGCTGCGATAGCAACAGGATGTCAGCCTCTAAACACCGGATGAAAAATCAATCGGCAGTTGCCGGATCTTTGACCTGGACGTTGCGAGAATTGCCCTCGGGGATAATTATCCAACCGACGATGTAGATTATTACAAAGGGGAAGATAACTGTCAAAAGAGCGGCAAAAATCATTGCCAGCCGGACCACAGTCGGGTCGACATTTAACATTTCGCCCAATCCGCCACAAATTCCGGCGATCTTGGAATCGCTTCTGGATCTGAATAATTTTTCCATAGTACTCAAATAGACGGATTAAATTACGATTAGTTGCACAAAATCCCCCTTATCGCGGGGAGACAGAATTCGTTCTCAAATTTACGCCAGACTCTAGATTACAGTCTATTGGCGTTTGTATTTCCCCATCAATTGACCTTCAGCCAGGATATGTCCTTCCATAGCCGCCTTGAGGTCATCTTTGGAAATCTGACCCGAGAGGTCAAGTATGGCATCGAGGGCGTAGAGCTTGAAATAATACCGGTGCGTTCCACTGGGAGGGCAGGGCCCTCCATACCCGAATTTTCCGAAATCGGTTACCCCATGAAGGGCGCCGTTTTCGAGTTTTTCTTCAGAAGAAACATTCTCATGCAATTCTTTAGAATCAGGGGGGAGATTATACATCACCCAATGAACCCATGTTCCCATCGGAGCATCGGGATCATCGACAATCAAGGTCAAACTTTTTGCCTCGCCCGGTACACCGTCGAAAACAAGCGGTGGTGACATATCCCCGCCGTCGCAGGTATACTTAAGCGGAATCATACCCCCATCATCGAATGCCGGACTGCTCACTGTGATCGCCATCTTCCGTTCTCCTTGCTTTGGAACTGCGGTTTCCTCCCCCGGCTCCTCGTCGCTCTGGCAGGCACAGAAAATTATACCCACCAGGAACAGGATAGATACGATACGACACATTTTCGTTCATCCCTCCCGGCAATGCGAAACAATATTCAAGCTGTCAAAGATATAGTTCTAGCCCCAATCACACCCTATAATTTAAGTAAATATACCATGCCTCGTTATGCAATCAAAAAATGGCGTATCTTCTGTTTATGGATTGAATTCACCAGGTGGAGTTTACCTCGTACGCTCCAGCCAAATCATTTCCGAATCGCCGAAACCATTCTGTTTGAACAATTCGCGCGCCGCCTTATTCTCCGGCGATGTCACCGAGGCGATATAGTCGTAACCCTCTTCATTGGCCCACTGGAGAACATGTTTAAGAAGCGCCTGCCCGAATCCCATGCGGCGTTTGTCTTCGCGAACATGAAATTCATTGATCCAGATATAATCGCCCCCAGCCTCGATCCCGCTGCCGATATTGAGTAGACAGCAGGCCGCCGCCTTTTCATCGTCGTCATAACAAATAAAAAATCTTGCGGTCGTGCCCGGTTTGAGGGCGTTTTCCATACCGGCTTTAACATGCTTTTCGTCGAGATCCTTGCCGATTACCTTCATCTGCTCGATCAGCAGGGTGGTCATATCGGCAATCTGCCCCCAGGGGCTCTGTCGGGTGACTTCCATAATTTCCATAATCTATACCATGTGTAAACGCATACACTTTTTTTCTAAAAGCTCCGCTAGATTTGCACCATTTTTTACAGCTTCGATATCTTCTCCTACAAATGGGATAATGGCTGTGCCATTGGATTTGTGCAAATCTATAATCAGTTTGTAGGCCCCCTTGCTGGCGCTTTTCCAATTCATAGGATTATATCCTGTGATACCTCCTGAAGATATAAAAATACCTGTTCTAATTTTATGAGTGATCAGATTTGCTGCAAAATGACTTATATGTCTTGCCGTGACTGCAGATTTTAGATTTTTACATTCCATAAATATCAAATCACATTTTATCCTTTCCTTGAGTTTCTCTGGCCCGCCCACGATATCCCATATTAAATCAATTTCACAATCAGGTAATAAGTGGTTAGTTTCTTCCAACTTCCAACCTTTTATAATGCCGAAAAAGTGTTTGGCAAACTGTTCAAGCGCGGGACCTTTATTGACTATCGATAAGTTGGGATCCATCAGATAAACATAGCTCTTTAGCAGATCTTTCATTGTCGTGTTGGTAATATCAATATAATTGTAGGTATCATCATCGGGGATGAAATCGGCGACATTAATTAAATCGTCCAATTGTTCCTGTTCTTCCCTCACTTCTTCAAGTTCAGAATTTTCCCAGTAATCCACAATATCCTCATTCCATTTACTCGCAGAACCCAAATCGTTGAGTATGAAGCGCAGATCATGTAGATATTGCAGTTGATTTTGGGTGAGTTTAGAGGTGAAAATTCTCTGCAGGCAATCCGGGCAAACAAAGGCATTCCGCATTCCCAAATCTATTGCCCTCTTTTTAACTTTGAAATCGTAAATACAACCGGTCGTTTTTTTATGCCTAAAATCATTGTTTACCTGATGTGCTATAATATTCGCGATGAAATAGACAATCCCATTGTTTATGGGCATATTAGTCAAGTATGGCCAATCGGAAAGCGATATGATAACGCGGTTACCGACCGAGTGATAAAAGTAATTATCCGAGTATGCTCTTTGGGTGAAAAGTATGGCCCTCAAATCTTTTTCGGTCGCTGCCTTCAATTCAGGTGGTAGTTGATCGTCAGCTTCAACCTGATTTATTAAGCCCCCAGCAAACAGGATAGGCATATCTCCCGCTCTGAATTTAATGTAGTGAGGCATGCGATTAAGGTGTTCTACAATTTTATCGATATTTGCCGGAAAACTCGGTTCAGCAAAAATAGAAATTTTGGCCATGATATCCTCCAAACCCATAGACATCTTAAGTTAGGGGATGACACCAAAATTATCAACCGTTAAATGCGGATAGATTTGATTTTACAGAATTCGATTTGTCCTACTCGGATGAATATCACCTTACAGAAATCACTCCCCATTCACCGCCGCCAACTGTGTCTCCTGCTCGTGGTGGCGCAGAGCTTCGATGACCTCATTAAGGTCACCATCGAGAATGGCCGTCAATTTATATAATGTCAAACCGATCCGATGATCGGTAACCCGCCCCTGAGGATAATTGTAGGTTCGTATCTTGGCCGAACGATCACCCGATCCGACCATCGATTTGCGCTCCGCCGCAATCTTGCTCTGCTGCTCATGAATTGCCTTATCAAGAAGACGGGCCCGCAAAACTTTCATCGCCTTGTTTTTATTTTTTAACTGCGACTTTTCATCCTGACAAGTAACTACCAGCCCGGTCGGAAGGTGCGTGAGCCGGACCGCCGAATCGGTCGTATTGACCGACTGCCCGCCGGGACCGGAACTGCGATAAACATCGACCTTGATTTCCGCTTCCTTGATCTTGATATCGACATCGTCAGCTTCCGGCAATACCGCCACGGAAGCAGCCGACGTATGAATCCGCCCCGAACTTTCAGTCGCCGGCACCCGCTGAACCCGATGTACCCCCGACTCAAATTTGAGAAAAGAATAGGCCTGATTGCCGGAAATCCCGAAAATGATTTCCTTCATCCCGCCGACTCCGGTCGGATTGAGCGACAAAGTTTCCACCTTCCATCCCTGATCGTCGGCAAACCGGTTGTACATCCGGAAAAGATCGGCGGCAAATAACGCCGCTTCCTCGCCACCAGTACCGGCTCGTACTTCCACTACCACGTTTTTATCATCATTGGGATCGCGAGGCAAAAGCAGAACCTTCAGTTTTTCCTCCAGGCCTTCAATCTCAGTTTCATTTTCTTCCAGTTCGTCCCGGGCCATCTCAACCAGATCGGCATCCTCACCGGCTGAAATAATTTCTTTGGCTTCCTTGATTTCCCTCAGCATCTTGCGATAACGATTCCCGACCTCTCTAATTTCTTCCAAATGGCGGTACTCACGCGAAAACGCCTTCAACTGGTTCTGATCTTTCAAAACCGCGGGCTTGGACAATTCTTCCCCAACCGCATGGTATCGTTGTTCTATTTTATCCAGTAAATCCAGCATATCATCCTCATTTTCCTATGAAAAATATAGCCCAATGCAAGGTTTGCGGCAAGCTGTTTCCAGCCGCATAAAAAGATGTAGTTTAGTAGGAAAAGTAGCTAAACAGGAACACGCTTGACAGCCAACTCCGATTCGGTAATGTTCATAACCGTCTCCAGCGCCACGATCGCCACTTCCAACTGATCGTATGTCGGTTCCTTGGTGGTGATACTCTGAAGCCATAATCCCGGCGAAATCAAAAGCTGAGTAATCTTCGAATCCCGGGTTTTGCCCGACAGTTTGAGAAGTTCATACGAGCCGCCGGCGACCAGCGGCAATAACGAAAAATGAATGGCGAAACGGGTCAGAAGCTCCGGCGGATATCCTGCCACCACCGAAAAAATCGTATCGGAAATCGAATAAATTATAATGGCGAAAATAGCCACTATCAGAATAAAGCTGGTGCCGCAACGAGGGTGCCGTCGGGGATAGTTGACCACATTCTCAGGAGTCAGTTTGGCGCCCGATTCAAAAGCGAAAATCGACTTATGCTCGGCTCCATGATAGGCAAAAACCCGCTTGAAATCACTGATCAGAGAAATACCCCAGACATATACCAGAAAAAAGGTTACCCGGATAACTCCAGCCACCAGGTTGAAGGCCAGGGCATCCTTTTCAATTTTTAACCAAGTCGATAAGGCCAACGGAAGGAAGAAAAAGATCAGCACACCCAAGGCGAGAGCGAAAACCACAGTTCCCGCCAGAAGCAGCGCGTTCGATTTTTTCTTGCGCTCCTCATAAACTTCACCTTTTTTGGCCGCCTCTTCTTTTTCGATCTCAGCCACGGCGACATCGGCAGAAAAGTTCAAAGACTTGATCCCGACAAACAGCATCTCGATAAAGGAAACCGCCCCACGGATTACCGGGAAACCCAGTATCTTATGCTTCTTGGTCAAAGAAATAAATGATTCAGTTTTTACCTTGATCTCTCCGGACGGAATTCTCACGGCGGTCGCGATCCGATCATCGGAACGCATCATGACCCCTTCAATAACTGCCTGTCCGCCTACGGCCAAATCGGGCATGCCGTCTCCAGTATAATAATAGTGGTTACCAGTTATGGTTTGTCAAAAAACAAAAGGACCGGATAAATGCCGAATCCCCCGGTCCCAATTATTAATACGTGCTATACGACCGGATATAAGGGAAGAAAATTTATTTCTTTTTACCCTTCTCATCCAGATTGTATTTGCGACGGAAACGCTCCACCCGCCCGGCAGTATCAATAAGCTTTTGTTTGCCGGTAAAGAAAGGATGACAACTGGAGCAGATTTCCACCTTGATATCCTTGACTGTAGAACGGGTTTCTATTTCTGCGCCGCAGGCACAGGAAATCTTAGTGGCCACATATTTGGGATGAATTTTCGCTTTCATCGTACTTTTTCCTCAAGTTTGCAACTTACTTTTGTCTTATCTAATACGTCAAAATCAGCTTACTAATATAGTCTTTTTCGACAAAAAGGCAAGCCATTTTAGGCTATCTTGAGATTCTGCGCTGGAGCAGACAATATCGGATTATCGGTATTCCCCAAACTGCAAATATCCGAAAAGGGATTCCATAAAACGATGATAGACTATGTTTTATAATATTGAGCAAATACGGCCATGAAATCCCCCCCCCCTGCCACCCAAAAGCCTGGGCTCCGGCCCATCGGCCCTATACGACATGATTCGATACCGTCAATGAATGAGCCTTACATATGGGAGAGGAAAATCTCCTCCTCATGAAATCAAATTGAAGCCTGATTATATGCTTGTATATAGTTCCCTCCCTTTGTATACTGAAAATGCACGCATCAGGATATTTCAACAGGCGCTCATCCTCATTTTGAATATTTTCGGGTTGTTTATCGGAGCGGAAATATCGATGCCGAAAATGCATGCCCGGCAAACCGCACCGCCGCGGGGTTTAATTATCTGGCAAACCCAAACTAGGGAGAGGTTCAATGTCTAAAAAATTAATAATTCTTTTACTCACCGCAGTCATGATTTTTGCTTTGGGCGCCGATATTTTCGCCGGAGCGGTTGTCAGATGGGCCGGACCATTCGTCGGCACCAAAGCGGCTACATTTGTCCCACCTTTGGCTCCATGCATTAAGGTCAACGGCGGTGCTCCGCCGCCTGCCATCACCTCGTGGTGTTTCCAGCCCCTCGCCGCACGCGGCGCCTGGGCGTTCTCCTATGGCAATATAATTGGCGGCAATAGGGTTTCAATTGCTGCCGCCGGGACTTGGGGACCCTGGACTTTTGCCGGAAAAGCCGGAACCGATACCACTCGCTGCAGTACTTATGTAGAAATTATTCCGATTCGGGGGAATCTCGATATCAATTTCTACGGTTATCTGGAATCCGATGCTCAAAGCGACCGGACGGCATATTGTGAGCTATCGGTGGTTATCGGTGAGGAAACAATATTCACAGGCGGGGTTCATTACAGCGGCGATGCCTCCAGTACGACCGTGGACGGCGCATTCGATGCCGTCGGGATTGCTCACGGCGAAGGATCGGCTGAGATCACACATACCTTCCACAATATTGACTATGGCGCCCATGACCCGGATTCGGTGGAGATTATAGTAAACACCGATGTTACGCGTATCCACGATATTCCATCGATGACTCCATATGGGATTGCGGTGCTGGTTACTCTGCTGATTATCGCCGCCGGGCTTATTTATCGAAGGCAAAGAAAAACCGGCAATTCGCCGGCATAAAAACCTCACAATTGTCTTTTCAATTATAAAAAAGGAGAACCGCTTCGGTTCTCCTTTTTATATTTGATATAGTCCTGTCTTATTCATCAAGCAGCTTCCACAATTTTCCGCCCGCCTCATCAAGAACTCTCCGAGCCTCCTCCGGATCAACGCCCAGTCGATGCATGGCAATAGCTAGCTTAACCGATCCGCCCGCCTCAACCAGCAGCCGATCAGCCTGCTCATAGTCAATGCCAAGCAAATCGATCAGAATTTTCCGTGACCGAGCCGTCAATTTATCCGAAGTGGCCCGAAGGTCGACCATCAAATTACCATAACATTTCCCCAGCAGAACCATCGCTGTCGTGGAAATCATATTGAGAGTCATCTTCTGAGCCGTGCCCGATTTCATCCGCGTCGATCCGGTGATAACCTCAGGCCCGACCTCAAGTTGAATCAGAACATCAGGCTGGCAGTCGATCCCGGCGACTTTATTGCAAACAATTAAAACCGTTTTGGCGCCGATTTCGGATGCATACTTGATTCCAGCTATGGTATAGGGAGTCTTGACCGAGGCGGCCAGTCCAATCAGCATATCACCGGGTCCGAAATCAAATTTCCGCAAATCCCCCGAGGCTTCTTCGGCGCGGTCTTCGATTCCCTCAGCCGAACGAATCAAGGTATCCCGCCCTCCAGCGATAACACCGATCACCTGCAACGGGTCCGACCCAAACGTCGGCGGACATTCGGCGGCATCGAGGACTCCCAGCCGCCCGGAGGTCCCGGCTCCGATATAAAACAACCGCCCACCGTCGGTCAAGACGGCGGCGACAGTCTCTGCCGCCAGGGCTATTTGAGGGATATCTCTTTCCACAGCGGCCGCAACCGTTTGATCTTCGTCGTTAATTATACGGCAAATATCGACCGCCTCCAGGCGGTCGATATGCATACTTTTGGGATTAGGTTTTTCAGTGGCCAGACTATTGAGATGTCCGAGAAGCTCTTTTTTCTTATCGTCCATTACTCTGATACGAAAATAGAATCGGGAGCAGCCACGACCATTCCGGCCAGCCGACCCGATATATTCGACCCCGACACATTATTCCCCGGATTGCCATCCACCGGAATCATAAATGGCAACTCGGAAATATCAATCGGAGAACCGATATAAGCAGCCACATGAATGTAATGCATGCCGCCTATTCGATCCAGCCCGTCGAGAAACGTTTCCGGAGGAATAGTCTCGGTGGTGGTGGCAACATAAGCCTCAAAACCATCATAAACGACGGCCGTATCTTCCGGCGGCTCGGTGGCCAGAATATAGGCATCGGCGTTAGTGGAGGCAAACCACGATACCGACTCAGCTCCCCCGGTGAAAAAACGGAGCCCCGGGCTGTTAATAGCAAAAAGTTCCGGCACCGAGACAGTCAGATCGACATCCAGCGAGTCATTATCTTTGATATTGATAATATAACTCGTGTCGGCCGCAATCTGAGAGGCGCCGAAATACCCGACATACCCCAACTCATTGGTGTCGAGCACCATTCCCGCCAGCGTGACGCCAGCTCCCTTATAATCCGCGCCGTTTTTCTGCAAAGTCAGAAATACTGCAGACGAATCGGGAAGCATTTTTTTGACCAGGATAGCGTCCACCCGATAAGTACTGCTGGTGGAGGGGGTGTTTAAATCTCCGCTGCAGCCGGCCAGAAGGGCCGCTATCAGCAGAACCGGTATGGAAATAGCATAAATCTTTTTCATATATACTTTATCGGAACGGCCCGACACTAAATTTAACATTGATTATACTAATGATTGGCCGTCCCCGGCGCAACCAATATTGTCTCCGGCGACATTTTTTATTGCCAATTCCGCTTTGGTGGCGTTTATTGGCGATATTATGACGAAAAAAACCAAAGAAGCAATCAAGGCTACCTCCGCCATAGTCCTTGTCTTGGCGGCGCTTTTTCTACTCTGGATCTATCCGCTGAACCAGGCCGGGAAAACCGTCAACCGTCCCGAACAGGAAACCCCGATGCCCGATCCGACCGAATTCGGACTGGCCTATGATACCCTTTCCTTCGTGACCGAGGATAATCTTGTCCTCTCCGGGATGGTTCTGTTGGTTGCCTCAGAGGACGATGATTCCACCTTCACTCCCGAAACCCCGCGAGGT
>DAOUTW010000039.1 GCA_030668485.1 Candidatus Zixiibacteriota bacterium | reverse complement strand
TTGAAAATCAAAAACTAAAAAAGGTCGCCTTGGTGGCATGTATGAAAAAACTACTACTTATCAGCAGAAGCATGCTTATACACAAAACCACCTTCAACCCCAAATATCAACACTTGACTTGAAAGACGGTATCTACTCGACCAGTTTTTTGACGTATTGGGGGAGGGCGAAGGCGCTGAGGTGGATGTCTTTGTTGTAATACTCGCAAGCCGAAAGATCGGTTGCTTCGCAGCGTGAAGCGTCAAAATCATCAATCGGATCGTATTTTTTAGAGCAGAAAGCGAATGACCAGTAGCATGAGGGATAGATCGGCATCAGGCAGGTGTACATCCGCACGATGGGAAAGATTTTCTTAAGATTGGCGTACATCGCCTTAATCGTATGAGGATTGAACAACGGCGATTCCGATTGCGCGACCATGATACCATCGTCATTGAGGCGATCATAAACCGACTCGTGAAAAGTTTTTTGAAAAAGGTCGGCGGCCGGGCCGATCGGATCGGAGAGATCGAGAAGGACAATATCAAACTTCTTATCGGTGGTTTCGATAAACTTTTTGCCGTCTTCGAATAAGAGATTAGCACGGGGATCGGCAAGACCGGCGGTCAGTTTCGGGAAATGTTTTTTGGATACCTCGACTACCATTTTGTCGATTTCGCACATGGTGCAGCGTTTAACTTCAGGATGCATCAGAACATTGGTCAGGCATCCGCAATCGCCGCCGCCTATGATCAGTATTTCGTCAGGCTTCGGATGCGAGAAAAGCGGAACATGCGAGATCATTTCGTTGTATGCCCCGGTATCACCTTCGGCGACCATCAGCGAGCCATACAATACGAGGGCTTTGCCAAACTCCAATGTCTCGACGACTTCGATCCGTTGAAATTCCGATTTGGTCGATTCCAGGACGCGGTCGATTTTGAAGGTCAGGCCGGATTTGCCCTGATGCAATTCGGTATACCAAACATTCCAGAGATCATCCATCGATTCTTCGCGGATATATTCATCATTGGCTTGAGACATGACAACTTCCTCGTTTTATTTTGCCTACCAGTCGACGGTAACGACTTGAGTGCGCCCCAGGCCATTGAAACCGGAGGCCGAGACCGAACAATAGGCGCCCATCGCCGGAAACATCAGGACATCGCCGATATCGAGGGGCGGCATCAGGCAGTCGCGGTAAATGACATCGAAGGAATCGCAAGTCGGGCCGGCGAGGACCGCCTTTTCCCATTTGGTGTTGCGATTGGTCAGAACCTGATAGATGCAGCCATCAAAGAGGCGTCCGGAAAAAGAACCGTACAGCCCATCGTCGAGGTAATACCATTTGAGGCCGTCGCGCACCGATTTGCCGATGACCGACGAAAACAGGGTGACTGCCTCGCCGCAGATAAATCGCCCCGGTTCGCAGATGATTCTGATCGCGGGATCGATTTTCTCATCGAGAGCCTTTGATATGGCGGTTCCGAATTTTTCGATGGGAGGAATCTCGCGGGTGTATTTGATCGGGAAGCCGCCGCCGATATCGAGAATTTCGACGCGAAGTCCTTTGCTTTCTGCCAGCTTAATCAATTTTGCCGCGATTTTGATGGAGGCTACATATTGATGGGTGCTGGTGCATTGGGAGCCGACATGGAAGCAGAAACCGCGGAACGGTATGCCGAGTTCGATGATGCGGTCGAGCATGGCCGGGATGTCGTCGATTTCGGCTCCGAATTTATAGGACAGGTCAACTGCTGCGCTTCCATGTTCGGTACGGAAGCGAAGTAACAGTCCGGTTTTGTCGCCGTAGGCGCTGAATTTTTCGATTTCGCTGATATTGTCGGCGACAAAGATCGGTGCGCCCAATTTTACCGCGCCGTCGAATTCCGGGGGGCTCTTGATCGGATTGGTGTGGATGGTGTTTTCGACCCGGACGCCGCAATCCAGCGTTTCTTCCAGTTCGCGCACTGATGAGATATCGAAGGAGCAGTTTTCTTCGGCGAGGGTGCGGATAATGTCGGGGTGATTATTTGACTTAACGGCGTAAAACACCTCGACGCGCGGAAGGGTCTGCCGCAGGCGGCGCAGATTTTCTCTGATCCGATCGGTGCGGAGGATCATAAATGGTGTCGGCAGGGTCCGCGTGAGCTCATTGATGCGACCGGGGTCAACTCCACGCAGATGTCCTGCGGACATCCTGTTATTAATATTGATCGCTTTCATGACGACCCCCGACTTATGCCAATTGACCGCTGGTCATTTGATCGTCCAGCGGCTTGTGGGGGAGAACCTCATCTTTGTGGCCGGGAATACCGCGGGGGATTTCCCGGGTTGACATATTTCCGCAGCGCAGTTTGTCCTTCAGATATTTGCAAGCCTTCCAGGGATCGACCTGGTCACCGCAGGTGAAGACATCGGCGGCGGCATACCCGTATTCGGGCCAGGTATGGATCGAAATATGAGATTCGGCGATTACCACCACTCCGGAGAGGCCGTGGGGGTTGTAGTGATGAAACACTGTATCAACGATGGTCGCCCGTGCCTGTCGGGCGGCTTCGGTCAGGATCGATTCGATAGATGCAAGATCATTAAGAAGATCCCGGTCGCAGTCACTGAACTCGACGAGAATATGTTGTCCAAGTCTCTTCATAATGTATTCCTCCCATGCTCCGGGCACCGCTCACATCTGGGGCGGAGTCATGACCCAGAGGAAAGTAGTTTTGTTCTTTCCCTTGTTCACAAACTGATGTGACTTGTAAGCCTCGAAATAAAAGCAGTCGTCCTTTCGCAGGTGATGGCTTTTTTTGCCGTACTTGATGACCATCTGACCCGAAAGGAGATATCCGAATTCCTCGCCGTTATGCGGTTCTTCCAGTTGCAACGATTCTCCGGGCTCAAGGGTAACCAGGATCGGATCCATGAGCATATTGGTCGAACCGGGTACCAGGAGTTCGAATGATTTCGCGCCGCGATCCGGGAGTGACAGGCGGTCGGTGCGGCTGAAAGTAATCCGTTCGGAGTAATCGTCATCGGCGAAGAAATCGCTGATTGAAATCCCGAGAGCGTCGAGGATATCGATCAGGGAATCGAGGGAGATGGAGGTCTGGTCGTTTTCGATCTGCGAAATAAACCCCTTGGTCAACTGCGCTCGAGTGGCGAGTTCTTCCTGGGTTAACTCTGCGGCCAGCCGCAGGTCTTTGACTTTCTTTCCTATTTCAAGTCTCATAAGTTTATGATAACGTCTCAAAAAGTTTAATAAAGTGCACTTATATAATACGCCGGAATTTGATTGTCAAGTCGAAGAGAGCACTCATTTTTTAAAATAATAAAGTTTTTTGGGAGGGGGAAATCACCCTGATTGGCGTAAGTGATTATCTTATATGAAGTTATATTTACAATAGGGGGTTGAGGCCGGTTTTATAAAGAATTATTTGAAAGTTCACTTTATAAAACCGCGGAAGGCGGTCGGCTGTTGACCGGAAATGTCGAAATTGCATAAAATGCGGTATTGAGATTGGCCCATGTAAAATTGCCGCGGGCGGCAGGAAACCATGAAATTGTTTTGTTGTATACAATAAGGGTTGACCGTGGGGAATTGCTCGCTTATTATTATGGACTGATATTGAAAACTACCCGGAGGTAAGACGGTGAAAATACTTGTATGGATACTGTTATTGATGGTTTCGATTCCGGCGGTGGTGATGGCTGGCCCGGTTGGACTGGGGATCTCAGGCGGCATTCTGGCGCCGGTGGCTCAGGAAGATCAGGCCAACGGGTCGGTTTTCGGGGTCAAAATCCGCGCCCGGTTGTCCGGTTTGTTCACCCTGGAGCCGAATTTGAGTTTTGGGAACTTCGGGGGTGTCGAGGTGGAGGGGGTCGGTAATCGCGACGGTTCGTCTCTCAAGCATTACGGCATCGATCTCACCCTTGGCGGCGGCATCGCCAAAACCGGCCTTAAGCCATACCTTTTTGTCGGGGGTGGGGTTTATAATACCAAGCGTGACGGCGATGTCACGACCAACAAGTCGGGGTGGTCGTTCGGTACAGGACTGGCGCTCGGAATAAGGTCCGATTTTGATATAGATATTCGCGGTCGGTTTAATATCACCGGCGCCGAAAACAGCACTTCCCGGAAATCGGTCGGAGTTACCCTAGGTTTCACCTATTACGTGAGCCAGAATTAGAAGGAGCATAACGATGAAAAAAATATATCTGATTCCGGCTGCATTCCTTATCATCATTGCCGCAGTAATAGCCGGTTGTATTATGACGGGAACCGTGGTTATAACAGCCAGCCCGGTACCCAATGCCGACGGCGAGACGGTGACGATATCCGATCTGAATTATTCCGGCGCGGAGATAGAAGTCGATCTTACCAATGATGCCACGTTCAAGGAATACCGGGATGATATCCGGAATATCGAGAATATCGGATTTTTCTTGAAGGCTACCAATCATGAAGTTACAGATACGACCTTCCAGCTTTTTTTGGAGCCTGACACAGCCAAGAATTTTGACAGTGTCTGGGCAATCCTCGTTTCCCCGGCTGATTTGATCCTGACCGGTCTGGTTATTCCGGGTGGTGAGTCGGTTACGATTGACTGGAACGAATCGATGGAGTATGTGACCAATCTCGATAAATATAAAGAGGTTCTTGAGGGTGGCGTTTTTAGTCTTTATCCCGCTTCCCTGGACCGCGAGAATTTCAATTTTACGATCGATTCGCTGGTGGTGATCGTTACCCTGACCGGCAAGAAATAAGAGGCACCGGAACGATTCTCTGGCACATCGGATCATTCCGGGGAGAGTAAATTTGTTCGCATTAAAAAGGGGCGAGGCGTATGATTATCAACTGCATAATCGCTGGTAACAAAGGAGAAGTGTCATCGAAAAGTACGATATTGCCATAATCGGCGCCGGCCCCGGAGGATATACGGCGGCCATCCGGGCGGCATTGAAGGGGGCCAGTGTGGCCGTAATTGAAGAAGACAAAGTGGGCGGTGTTTGCCTCAACCGGGGATGTATCCCCTCAAAGTCGTTAATAGCCGGGGCCAACCTGTACCATACCATGCAGCATGCGGCCGATTTCGGAATCAAGCTGGCAGCGCCTCCAGAAGTCGACTGGCCGGCGATGAAGGCTCGCAAAGATAAAATCGTCGGCGGTCTTGTAAAAGGTATCGGGCAGTTATTTAAAAGTTACGGAGTAAAACAGTATTCCGGTTTTGCCAGCCTCGCCTCACCCAAAAAAATCCATATCGAGTTGAGCGACGAGAGTGAAATTGACATTGAGGCCAAAAATATAATCGTTGCTACCGGATCGCGGCCGGCCAATATTCCCGCTTTTCCTCTCGATGGAGTCAAGGTGCTATCCTCCGACCATCTGTTGGAATTGGAATATCTGCCGGAAACAATGCTGATTATCGGCGCCGGCGTTATCGGGTGCGAATGGGCTTTTATGCTCGGGCGGCTCGGGGTAAAAGTTGAAATGGTTGAAATGATGCCGCGGGCATTGCCGATGGAAGATGAAATGTCATCCCGGTTGATCGAACGCGAACTGAAGAAAATGAAAATCAAACTACATACCGATATCAAGGTAGAAGGGCTGGAATCTTCGCCATCCGGTCAGGTCCATGCCGTTCTCGGTGACGGTGTCAAACTTGAGGCGGAGCAGGTCCTGGTTTCGATTGGCCGGGCCTTTAATACCGCCGACATGGGGCTGGAGAAGGCCGGAATCAAATTCAATAAAAACGGTTCGATCAAGGTTAACGGGCAAATGCGTAGCAACCTTAAAAATGTCTACGCTATCGGGGACGTGGCCGGAAATTCGCTTCTGGCATATACGGCTGTGGCCGAGGGAGCGGTGGCGGTCGATAATTGTCTCGGGCAGAGCAAAAAAATGGATTACCTGAGTGTGCCGTCGGTGATTTTTACTCAGCCGGAGGTCGCTTCAGTCGGAATGACCGAAGCACAGGCCGCGGAGAAGCATGATGTTGCCACTGGGTCGTTCCCGATGAGAGCGCTGGGTAAGGCTCATGCCGAAGGGGAAATCGCCGGTGAGGTTAAAGTTATCGGTGACAAGAAAACCGACAAATTACTGGGAGTTCACATTGTCGGCCCGCATGCCACCGAAGTGATTCATACTCCGGCTCTGGCAATAAAGCAGGGTATGACCGTCGCCGATCTCGGTTCGATGGTATTCGGGCATCCGGTAATTTCGGAATCGGTCATGGAGGCATGCCATAATCTTCATAAAATGTCGGTTCATTTGCCGGGCCAGCTCAAGAAATAGAGGTGATAATTGCGAAGGCGCAGGAAATATCGCATTTTCTGCGCCTTTTCTTATGGGGGCGGAATTGGCGCGCGAATTATGCGAAATTACTATAATCTCTTGATATGTAATCGCTTATAAAATACAGATGGAGATTCGTCATCATATACCCGCAGTATATGCGAATGGTCGATTTTCCATGTTTGCCGATTGGGTGGCATAGCGGGGATGTAAGATGTTGCCACGGTGGATATTATATTTATTTTGAGCCTTTTATTCCTGACGGCATACCATTTGATACTACTATCGGGTGAAGTTAGTTACTCTGTATGGCGGTGAAGGGTACTAATGAGGTGGGGATGAGGAGTTCCTTTGTGAGGGAGGAACTCCTCTGTTCTTTTAAACGCTTCGGATTTTTTTCTTTCACGGAATTCTTACTTATTCGTTATACTATTAAGGACAGGGTATTGCCATCCTGCAAAATCGAGCTTTGACAGACATGAGATATATTGCCATTGTTATAATTATATTTCTGTTTCCACTTCCCGGTATAGCCGAGTCGCTCTGGGAGGGGCAATCGCGCGATTATACAGATGTCGCAGCCGATTATTGTTTTCAAAGAATAAGCGATACCACTTCCCGGCTATGGCTGGCGCACTCCAATCGGATGGCTTTCGGTAAACCTTTTCGGGTCGAGTCGCCATATCCTGATGATGAAGAACAAACGGAAAATCTTCCTTTTGAATTCAATGCCAATTTCCCCGGTGGTTCGAACGGTGAGTATTTATATGGCGCCGGATTGTGGGTCGGAGGGATCAAGGGAGACGATACCCTGGTCTCCCATGCTTTCGATTATGTCGCCCCGGTACCGGAGTTGAATCCGCCTGCCTGTCCCGAGGGTGCTTTCGTGAGCGGCTATGGTTTGGCGGATATGGAGTATGTTGCTGTCGCCTACGATACAATTATCCTGGGCGATACCCTTTTCCGCTGCCAGGTAGGGGATTGCCATGACTGGTATCCTTTGGGAATCAAGGTGACATCGCACAGTTATACGTGGGAGTCGCCCCCCTTTGATCGCATGGTGATTGTCGAATATACCATTGAAAATATCGATTCTATTGCGATTGAGTCAGGCTGGGCCGGTATTTATGCTGACTGCGATATCGGATACTGGCCGGATGCTCATGCCGATGATATTTCCGGCTTCCTCGATGGGGCTTTCGACAGCGCCGGCGGTTGGGTCGATCTCAACCTCGGTTATTCGCTCGATATGAACGGGGATCCGAACGATTTCAGTTATGACCAATATTCCACCAGGGGCGCTTTCGGGGTGCAGGTACTTGGGCTTTCGGAGGCGGATTACCGTGTCAATTATAACTGGTGGGTGACTGAGCCGGCGGTCGGGTTTGAATGGGCGCCGCGCCAGGATGAGCCGGTAGTCCGAGACCTCGGCGGATCATTTGCCACCGCTTATGGTGACAGTAACAAGTATTATGTGATGTCGCATCCGGAGATCGATTACAATCAGATCGAAGCAGGACTGAAACATCCCGGCTGGCAGGCGCCGGGGGAGGATGGCGCTTCGGTGACATTCGGTCATGATACCCGTTTTCTTATTTCGGCCGGGCCGTTTAACCTGGCTCCATCAGAAGAGATCACTTTCACGGTTGCTTTCGTAGCCGGCGATAATGTGGTCAATAATCCATTTGTCGATATGTGGTTTGATCCGACCGATCCGATGTCGGTATCCGATTATTATGAACTTTTAAGACTGGATAAACTGGCGGCGTCCGGTTTAGCCGCAGAATCGGTTTTTAGAAACGGATATCATCTCCCCCCTCCGGGACCGCCAACCGATTTCAGGCTGGTCGAATACGACGACAACTTTGCCGGTTTTGTATGGTCGCGTAAATATGCTTATGATATGGCCGGGTATCATATGCTGCAGAAAGTCGGGGACGGCGACTGGGAGATTATGTCGATTAACGATGCCGACGATACGACCGGCACCTTTGTCGATCTTGATCCCGAAACGACATATTCGTTCGCCATTGCTGCGGTCGATACCGCCGGGGCAGTGGGAAAATTGACAACTGCATTCGTATTACAACCCGGGCTGCCTCATCCTCCGGCGATCTTGAAGGGGACAAGCTACCAGACTTATCCGGTGCTGGAATGGTCCCCGTCGATCGATTCCCATATCGATCATTATCGCCTGTATAGAATCGAAGAATCTATGGAGGAGGCTGTTCTACTGGCCGAAGTCGATGATACCGTTTATGTCGATTTATCCGTGGTGTCGGCTCGGGAGTACGAATATTATGTGACCGCGGTTTCGATATCGGGAGAAGAGTCGATACCGTCGCCGAGTGTGACCCTGGTGCCGTTGACATTGACCTCGGGGATTCTGGCGCTCAATGCCAATCCCGGAAACATAACGGCCAACCTTGTTTATGATCCCGACTTCGCCGATTCGCTTTTCGCCCGCAGCCTGAACGGTCTGGGATATACTTTGCGCCGCGTTGATAGCGAACAGCCGTTGACGATTTACGATCTGGCTCCCTATTCACTGGTGATTATTATCGCCGAAAATCGGAGCGGCGCTTTGTCGGATAACATCGAGGAAATTCTTCCGATATATCTGGCCAATGGGGGCAAGGTAATATTGATCGTCCGCCATGCAGCAGTCGAAAAGTATCCCACCGTTGCTCCGCAAATAATCACTTTTAGTCAGAATTCGTTTTTCTCCAAATACCTGATGGTCGACAGCAGTTATATCGGACCGCTAATTATCGAGCCGGGATATGAACTGGTGGGCGATCTGGTCGGCGCGACAGCCGGCGATAGTCTGTTGCCGGCTTTGAATTGGGACAGCACCCGGGTGAATCAGTTTGGCTATAATGTCTTTCGTGGTCTGCCTTATTGCGGATATTTCTGGCCGAAAGAGACGGCTGAGACTATTTATAATTACAGAGCCGGCGATCCTGACAGTTCGACGCATGGACAAGTGAGCGGGATACGATATAAAGGTGACGACTATCAGTTTTATTTGCTCAATTTCCCCTTGTCGTTGATGGAATCCGATTCGGCGGCGGCGCTGTTGCGAGCGGCGGTGATCGATTTGAACGAGGAATTTATTTGTGGCGACATCAACGGCGATTTGCGTTTTGATATCGGTGATATTGTCGCCTACATGCGTTGGCTGTTTGATGATGTGGAACCGATTAACTGGATGAATTCAGGCGATGTCGATTGCAACGGCCTATATGATCTGGCCGATGTCCTTGTGCTCGTCAATTTCTATTGTAACAAGGGCCTGGCGCCCGGATGTTGCCGGTGAACATCGGCAGGTGTGGTCGTTCCACATTATTTTAACATTGCATCATAGACCTAAGTAATTATATTGTTCATGAGACCGTAAATCGGGCTGGGTCGCGATTCGCGGGAGGGACGGGGACATGACGCGAAGATCCATTTATATTCTATTATTCCTTGTGGCGATGGGGTCATCATTGATGTCGCTACCGTCGCCGGAAGATATACTGCATACCGACCGTTTTGCGGTCTCACCCTCGGAGACTACCGATAACCCATCGCCCCTTGCCTTTGAACTGCGGCAACTGGCGGTTCACAATGCTGGCCGGATTTATCTCCCTATCAATTGCGGAGGGTTTCCCGGCTGGCTGAACTTCGTAGGGTATTATCGTGATCCGGAAACAGACTCAATTATATCTAACGGATTATTCCCAAAAGATAAGGGACAGAGCTGCATTTTTGCCACGTCCCTATGGGTGGGAGGTATCGTCGGGGAAGATACGCTTGTCTCGCAGGCGTTCGATATCTATAGTCCGTTGGCATCAAATGAACTATGGCCCCCTGATCCGGAAGCGGGAGGAGTGGTTCGTACCGGCGGGTATGCGGATGATGAGTTTATGGCGGTTTATACCGATACCGTGACCGATTCGGCCTATGTCACCAGCAATTACAATTACATCGACTCCATCCATACTCCGCTCGGGATTGAAATTACTCAGACGAGTTATAGCTGGCAGGATACGCTCTATGATGATTTTATCATCATCGAATTTGCGATTGAGAATATCGGCAATAATTTGATCCGGAGCGGCTGGGTTGGATTACATACCGATACCGATATATATGATACCAGTTTATCCTATCTCTATTATCCTCGTAGCGAGGATGATGCATCGGGGATACTTGATACTCTGCTATATGAAAATGATCCGGAGAGCCGCTTTCTGGTGCCCTACGCTTTTGACTGGGATGGAGATCCGCTCGACAACTTCACTTGGGATCCCAATACCTCTTCTCGTGGCGCTATTGCCTTCGCCCTGCTGGGAGCGAGTATTGTTAACCCAACTATCAATTTCAATTGGTGGATTCCCGGATTATACCCCGCTATCGACTTCGGTCCCCGGAGAGTGGGTACTCCTGAAAATCCATTTCGACCCTTCTATGAAAGCGGTTTGGGACGGGCGATCACTCAGGAGGATAAATACTATCTCATGTCGTACCCGGAGATCGACTATAATGAACTGGAGATGGATATTCATGATTCGACGGATGGATGGATTCCGTCACCGTCTACATTTGTTGATGGATATCATGATACCCGGTTTCTGTACTCCTTCGGTCCGTTTGATCTTTTTCCGGGAGATTCGGTGACGTTTACGGTGGCAATGATCGGAGTTGACGATTTCCATGTCAACCCCGGAGATTTTGATCAGTATTTTGATCCGGAGCATCCTGAGATATTTCAAAGTCACCTCGATTTCACCGAAATGATGATCGATTTGCGCCGCGCCGATTCGGTTTATAAATCGGGATATACGGTGCCTCATCCGGGCCCGCCGCAGGGTTTGCACATTACCGAATATAATGATGCTTATGTCGATCTGGCCTGGCAGCCAAGCGGTCGTCCGGAGCCGGTAATGTATTATGTGAATGTCAAGGATACCGCTTATGATGATATTTGGCGGCATGCTTTTGCCGATCCCATAAGTGATACGGTTTACTCCTTTCAAGTTCTCCTGCCTTCGCATGAGTATTTCTTTGCGGTCAGCCTGGTCGATTCGGCGGGGCGGGAATCGGATGTATCAATTCCGGCTTCGGTCATTCCCGGACGGCCGCACCCGCCGTGCAGCCTGACGGTGGCGCTGGACAGCCTGACGCCGGTGCTAAGCTGGCGGCCATATTGCGATACCAGTTTGATGGTTTATATAATTTATCGCTCGCTCTGGGCAGGGGCATTGGAACGGTACGATTCGGTTTCGGCTCTTCAATACTACGATTACGGCGCCGAATCGGGGGTGCAATATAATTACAAGATTTCCGCCCAGAACTCAATGCAACTGGAGTCGTCTTTGATCGGGCCGGTTTCGGCGATGCCGATGGCATTGAATGAGGGGGTCCTTTTTTATGACATGAATTACGATAATTCCATGTCTTTCGATCCTTATCATCGTCGTTATGTCGACCGGATGGTTTATGCTGTTCAGCCGGTCATTTCGATGGACTATCATGATATCGAGGAGAATGAGTTATCATTTAGAAAGATGAGTCGATATGAAGTCATTCTTTTTGATTGCGAGCGGCGGGGTGGAAAGTTTCGGTATAATGGCCTAGATTCCATCAGTCTTTATTTATCGTCCGGAGGGCGGGCGCTGTTTATTGTACCGAATGCCTCGATCACCGATCTGATGGTTGGACCGCCGCGAGTCAGGCAATATGCTTCCGGAGATTTCTTTTATGATATCCTTCACCTCGACAGCGCCATCACCAATGGGATTGCTTTGTTGGAAAGTAAACTGTGGGGCGATCTGACCGGCTGCCGCCCGATTGCCGCCGATTACCCGGTTCTCGAAGCCGATTCGGCCAAACTAATTGATGTGCCGATAGAAATCCACGGTTATATTCCACTGGCCGGCTGTATTTATCCGCAGGATGATGTGGAAATCCTTTATCGTTACCAGTCGATGTACACCGACAGTATTCTGCATGAGCAGGTCAATGGCATCGCGTATGCCGGCGATAGCTACAAATTTGTTTTATTTAATTTTCAACTTTCCCTTATGGGTCAACCGTCTAATATTAGAGCGTTGCGAGAGGCGTTGGAATTTCTCGGCGTCGATTTGACCTGCGGTGATGTCAATGATGACGAGCTGCTGGATGTCGGCGATGCGGTACTATTGATTGGTTATTTGTTCCGCGGCGGTACAGCGCCGTCCGAAATGAGCCGCGCCGATGTCAATTGCGATATTGAGGTCGATGTCGGTGACGCCCTGGAAATAATCAATGTCATCTTTCGTGACGCCGCCGGGCTGAATTGTTGCCGGTAATTGCGACCTGAAAGGGAGAAGATTTGAAATAGTCTAATTCCTGTCCGGCGGTGAGGAAAGTTGTATCCTGCCGGTCGAAATTGCGTATATTATATTAACCGCCTGAGTTGTCCTATATAGTCCGAAGCGCAACTGTGAAGGATTCATGATGAAGAGCTTCGTCTGTTGCTTGTTGCTGTCTCTATTTGTACTCGTTTCGCCAAATCAGGCGGCGCCGCCATCGGGGCCGACGGAAAGGCCGATGAGCTATAAGCCAGTGGCGCCCGATCCCGACCTGATTCCCCTCATTCCCGCCTCGCAGCTTCGAAGACTTGCCCGGCACGATGCCGGAGTCTGGTCTTTGCCGATTACCTGTGGTGGATTTCCGGCTTACGGAAATTATACCGGTTCATTCAACGATCCCGAAACCGATTTGCGGATAGGGAATGCCGTATTCCCGGTCGGGACCAATAACCAATATCTTTTTTCAAGCGGCATCTGGGTCGGGGGGATAGTCAATGGCGACACCCTGGTTTCCAGCTCATACGATAGCTGGTGGGGTGGCATATATGAATTCTGGCCGCCCGATCCGGAGCAGGGGGGAGTATATCGCAGCGGTAATTTTGCCGATGATGAATTCGTCGCCATATACACCGACACGGTAACAGCGCCGTATGTGACCTGGTTTAATCCGTTTGACGATACCAGCCATATACCACTGGGAGTAAAGCTGACTCAGCGAAGCTACAGTTGGCAGGATACGCTGTATGACGATTTTGTGATTATTGAAATCGTTATCGAAAACTTATATGACGATTATATAGATGAGGGCTGGTTTGGGATAATCGCCGATCCCGATATTTACGTTTATGGCGGCGCTTATAGCGCCAATGGCTGGGCCGATGACGCCTCGGGTGTTCTGGATACGCTGCTTTATGACGGTGACAATACCAGCCGTGTGGTTATTCCGTACGCTTTCGATATGGATGGCGATCCCGGATTGGAGGGCGAATGGGATCATAACTCCGTTCCCGGAGTGATTTCTATCGCAGCCTTATCCGTTCCCGGGGCCGATCCGGCATTTAATTTCAACTGGTGGCTTTCCGACGATAATGTAGACCGAGATTTCGGACCTCGCCGGGTGGGAACGGTCGAAGATCCCTTCCGGCCATTCGCCGGAGATTATCTCGGGACGGCTCATCGCCAGGAAGACAAATACTATCTGATGTCGCATCCGGAGTTGGATTACAATCAGATTGAGATGGACGTACATGACTCGACCGACGGATGGATACCGTCGAGTCGAAGCTTGCTCAATTCCGTCAACGATACTAAGTTCTTTATCTCCTACGGACCTTTTGACCTGCCGCCTCATGATTCGGTGACAATCGCGTTTGCCGTGGTTGGGTCCGAGGGTTTTCATGTCAATCCGTCCGATTTCCGGGATTATTTTGATCCGGCGTTGCCGCAGGAATTCCAAAGCCGTCTGAATTTCAGCGAATTGATGATCAATCATCGCCGGGCTGATTCGGTCTATCGTTCCGGCCTTCAGCTTCCAGCGCCGGGACCTCCGGTCGGCCTGCAGGTTGTGGATTACAATGATAACGAGGTTGTCCTGACCTGGAACCAGAGCCGTAACGGCATGCTTGCGGGTTATTATGTAAATGTTAAGGACACGATTTACGATGACGTTTGGCGGCGGGCTCATATTGAGCCTATCACCGATACAATTTTTACCTTCTTCGCTTCGAATCCGGGGCATGAACATCTGTTTGCCGTTTCCGTCGTCGATACCATGGGGCGGGAGTCCGGATTTTCCTTTGAATTGCCTTTCACTCCCGCCACGCCTCATCCGCCGTGCGATCTGGCCGCAGAACTCGATTATCTGACGCCGGTATTGACCTGGCGCCCATACAATGATACCAGCTTGACCGGCTATATGATTTACCGCGCCGCCTGGAAAGAGGCGTATGAGTTATATGACTCCGTTTCAGCTCTGGAATACCGCGATTACGGCGCCGAGTCGGGGGTATGGTATAATTATAAAGTTGCGGCCAAAAACGATTTGCAGTTGGAATCGGATCCGACCGGCCCGGTTACCGTACTGCCGATGGCGCTGGATAAGGGCGTCCTCTTTTATGATATGAATTATGATTATTCCGTGCACGTCGATCCTTATCATCGGCGTCATGTCGACCGCCTGGTCGATGCCGTGCAGCCGTTGATTTCCATGGATTATTATGATATCGAGGATGGATTTCTGCCGTTTAAAACAATGAGCGATTATTCGTTGATTGTTTTCGATTCCGAGATGCGCGGCGGGGAATTCCGGTTAGCCGCGATAGATTCAATTCGGAATTACCTTCATTTTGGCGGCAAGGCATTGTTTATAATCTCGAATGCCTCGACCAACGCTCTGGGTATGATAAAAACGAATGTCTCAGTGTATGGCGAAGGGAGTTTATTTCACGATTATCTTTTTCTCGACAGCGCCATGACCAACGGAATCGTTTTACTGGATGGTTCAATCCGTGGTGACCTGATGGGATGTCTGTCCCTGACCCCGGAGTATCCGCCGCTGGCGGCAGATTCCGAGAAGATAGCGTCGACATCGTCTCCGATCCCGGTGGAGGGATATATTCCGCTGGCTGGTTTTCTTTACCCCAGAGAGGGAGTAGAATACCTGTACAGCTACCAGTCTATGTATCCTGACAGTGTCTTTCACAATCAGATCAACGGTATCAGGTATCTTGCCGACACTGGCAGTTTTGTCTTTTTTAACTTTCAGTTGTCTTTGATGGAGGCACCCAATAATCTGATAGCCTTTCGTCAGGCGTTGACAGATCTCGGTTTTAATTTATCCTGTGGGGACATCAATGACAATCAGATGCTTGAAATCGGCGATGTGGTCAGCCTTGTAGCTTTTCTGTTCCGCGATGGACCGGAGCCGCCGGACATAGACCGGGCCGATGTCAATTGCGACGGTGATGTCAACCTTGGGGATGTACAGATGATGATAAATACGATATTCTTTAAAAGTGGCGGGCTTCATTGCTGTCCCCAGGAATAAGCTCGTCGGCATAAAAAGTTCTGGCATTGGCCTGTTTGCAGCGTATATTCATTAAAATGGCTGATAAAGGGATTGATAAGGAAAGCCCGTTACCTAAACGGAAACTGGGTGACGAGTGGGCCGATTGGGATGGCCGAGTGGCGGAGGCTTCGTCAGATACCGACCCGCGCGTTTTTGTCGGTGTGGCGATAGCGACTATTACCGCTATCCTTGGTATTACAGCGTTGTTTGGATGGCTGATTTATCCCCGTCTTGATCAAATAGGGCATTTCCTCGGCAAAGTATTCAATATCTTCTACTTTACTCTGTCGTCAATCCTGATTTTGTGGCTGGCACTTTTCCTTTGGGGGGCGGTTACCAAGAGGCCGTTTTTATCGACGCTGATCGTCGTTCCGAAACTGGTCAACCTGCTATTGGAAATATCGACCCGGGTCGGCAGCATTTTCGGTATTTCCCGCGATCATTTGATCAATTCGTTCCTCAAACTGCATAATTTGTTTATCAGCAGCGCTCCCCGGAAGGTTGCCCCGGAGAAAATGTTGATGATGACGCCGCGTTGCCTGACCAAAGATAATAATGCCGCCCTGCGCAAAATGCGTGAGACCTATGGGTTTGAACTTGCGACCGCCGGCGGCGGGACTGAAGCGCGGCGCAAAATTCGTGAAATTCGCCCGTCACTGATTATCGCTATTGCCTGCGAGCGTGACCTATTGTCCGGTTTTATCGATGTCAATCCGCATATTCCGGTTATCGGTTTTCCCAATTATCGTCCTTTGGGCCCCTGCAAAGATACCCAGGTTGATCTGGAAGCGATCGAAGCGGTGGTGAAGAAGCATTTGGCAACATAGCCGGTCGATCAGACCGATCATTAATCCGATTTAAATTTTAACCGAAGAGTCCCTCAGAGCATGAGCTGTTTGCTGGCGAGGGCGCGGTAGAGAGGCGATTTTTCCAGTAATTCGGCATGGGTCCCTTCGGCCACGATTTTACCGTTGTCCATGACTATGATCCGGTCGGCATGCTTAACCGTGGAGAGACGGTGAGCGATGATAATGGCGGTTTTGTCGGCCAATACCCTTTTGAGCGCTTCCTGAATCAGTTGCTCCGAGTTGGAATCGAGTGATGAGGTAGCCTCGTCGAGGATGAGGATGGGAGGATCGATGAGGATTGCTCGGGCCAGGCACATACGCTGCTTCTCGCCACCGGAGAGAGTGACGCCTCGCTCGCCGACTTCGCTTTGGTAACCTTTCTTAAGGCTGTCGATAAAATCATGGATGTTGGCAATTTTTGTGGCCCGGATGACATCATCAAGTCCGATATCGGGCCGGGCATAAGCGATATTGTTGAAAATGGTCGATTTGAATAATAACGGATCCTGATCGACCAGGCCGATATTGTCGCGCAGGGTTTTAATCGGAAGATCACGCAGATCGGCGCCGTCGATGCTGATTTTGCCGGAGTTGGGATCAAAGAAACGCATAATGAGGTTGATCAGAGTCGTTTTGCCCGATCCGGAGGGCCCGACGATGGCTATTTTTTGATGGGGTTTGATATCGAGATTCAGATTTTCGATACTGAAACCGCTGTCTTCATAAGAATAGCAGACATTCTCGAGCTTGATAGCACCTGATATTTGAGGTAACAACACCGGGTTCGGCGATTCCTTGATGGCCGGTGGAACGTCAAGATATTCAAAAATGCGGTTGACCGAGGCCATAGAGGCCTGGACCTCGATATTGATGGCGGCGAGGTCTTTGATTGGGGAATAGAGATAACTGAGCAGAATATAGAAGGCCATCAGGGCGCCGAGTTTCATTGATCCTCCGGCGATGAGGTAGGTTCCCCAGGCAAGGACTACAATCGGGCCGATCATATTTATGAAATGCATGAAATTAAAGGCCAGCGAGGTGGTGACGCTGTTTTTGATGTAGTACCCAGTCAGAGTTTTCAGTTCAGAATCGATTTTAGCCTTTTCCGCTTTTTCCTGACCGAAAGCCCTTATTATACGCGTACCGACGAAAGCTTCCTGCATTCGGGCGGAGAAACGGGCTATCGATTCCTGCAGGCCGCGATTGATATCATGCAATCTGTGCCCGAATTTGTTGGACAGGAGAATCGTCAACGGAACCGGGATAAGGGCGATCACGGTCAAAAACCAGTTAACATTGAGAAGGTAGATCATAATGGCAGTCAGCATCAGGATGTTGGCCAGGAACATCAGCAGGGTAGTGGTCATCAGGCTTTGAATGCGGTTGATGTCGGATAGTTGTCGCGACATCATTTCGCCGACCTGGTGAGTTTGATGGAAGCGTAATGAAACCTGCTGAAGGTGATAGAACAGTTCCGAACGCATATCGGCGATAATATTAGCTCCGATTTTACTGGCGAGATAATCGCGCCACCATGAGAAAAGGACATTGGCCAGGTAGAGGCCCATCAGAGCGCCGCCGAAAATGCTGACGCGCATCAGTTTGAGGCTGCTGTCTTCGGTTTCGATGAGCCAGGGGATGAGGTCATCGATCATGTACTGAATGGCTATTGGAAGCGCCAGAGTGAGGACGGCAATAACCGACATCACGAAAAAGGTGAGAACTTCGAGCTTCCAATATGGCTTCAGATATTGCCAGAGCCGTTTAGCGATTCGGGTATCGATAATCATCCTTCCAATCGTAGAAATATTTTCGGGCAGCGAATTCAAAAGCCCTTGGGGCCAGGGTATCGCGCATCCGAGCATCCCGCTCAGCCTGCATCGTTTCCCACATTTTCAAGTTGTCGCCATCGAGTTCACGCGAGGGGATAAATTTCTTGCATTGTTCATGCTGGTTCTTTTCATCTTTCCACCAGTCGCCGCTGATAAAACGGCTGCCGAAGGTTTGTTCGTAATATTGGCTATTGCGGTCGATTTCGCAACCGGGGAAATGCATGAATCCGCAATTGGCCCACATCAGGTACGAATTTTCGGTTTCGAGTTCGCGGTCGATGAAAGCAAACGTCTCATTCAAGGTTTTGGGTGTTTCGCCGGGATGGTTGAAAATCATATTGGCGCGGTGCAGGATTTTGTGATCACTCAACAGATGGCTGATTTCGGAAAAGCGCCGGAGGTATTTTTCCGGCTGGCGGGTTTTTTTCATCAATCGCAGCATATCCGGCGAACCGCTTTCGAGGCCGAACTGGATTTCGAGTTTTATATTCGCCAGGAGTTTGATATCCTCCTCGTCCAGGTATTCCGCCCTGGTTTCGAATACCACCCAAAACTTCGGTTGCCGTTCGACCATCAGCCGAAGAAACTCCTTTCTCCAACTCGGGCGCATGCCGAAACAGGCGTCGGCGATTGCGACCGAGTACAGATCGAAACGTTCAGCTACTTCCATAACATGATCAACCGATTCCTTTGGCGAAAATACGCGCCATCGCCTTTCTTTCAAAGGTTCCATGCAGAAGGAGCATCCGAAGGGGCAACCCCGGGAGAGGTAGATGCAGTTATTGGTAATCCCCTCGGGGAAATTGCGGCGGTAAAACGATTCAACCAGGTTCCAGTCGTAGTCGACAAAATTATCCTCGGTAACCAAAGGGCCGGTGACAATTTGAGGTTCGGCGGGGCGGCCGGTATTGTGGAATTCATCGGCTATCGCCTTGAGGGCCAGTTCTCCCTCGCGGGTGACGATATAATCGATCACCTTATCGTCGGTGATAAACTCTTCCGGACGTGCCATAGGGTGATACCCCCCGACAACTATAACCTTATCCGGATAGAGGTCGCGGCATATTCGGGCGATGGCAAGAGTGGCCTGGTACGACAGGCTGGTCCAGCAGGAGATAGCCAGGATATCGAAAGCCTGCTCCTCCAGGTACTGGCGGACCTTTCGCTTGAAGCGCTTGATCTGAGTCGGGGTATTGGGACGGCCGATATCATACTCGAAATCGGCATAAGTCACCGGGTAGAACTGATTCAGATACGAAGCCAGCCACAACTGGGATGTTTTTATTTCCACCCGCTCCAAATGAGTCGGATAATAGAAGCAGGAGGGGTAAACCAGGAGAATTGAGGGTAAACGTTTTTTTGTCAAACGCCTCAGTCCTCCTCGATTGCCACCGGTTTTTCAGCCGGCTCTTTGAATCGGCCAAGCAAATCAGTGATCAACTCGGTATCGGGGGGCGGCTCAATTCCCTGGGCCTTTTCTATTTGATAGATGCAGAAGGGGTTATTGGCCCTTTCACCGGTGGCAGAGTATGATGTTGTGGCGCAACCGCCGCGGCAAAGGGGCAGATACTTGCATTCATAGCATGCGCCCGATGCGGTCTCGCGGGTGAATTTTCGGTTGTATGCGAAGCCCTCCGGGTTGTTCCAGAGCTCGATTAAGGAACTGTCACGGAGATTTCCTTCGACGAATTCTTCCGGCATCGACAGACAGCCTTTTATTTTTCCATCCGATTCAATACCGAGGACTCGTGTGCCTGCGTAGCATCCCAGATAGGGGAAGCCCTGCCGGATATCCATTCCGCGGCAGCCATAATAGCCGATATTTTCGCCGATATCGATATCTAATTCGGCATCGTTTTTCTTGAATTCCAATACCTTGTCGATAAACTCCGCATATCTCTCGAGCGGCATAACGAGATCTTTGGACATGCGCCCGGTATCAGTAGTCATCTGAATTCGCCATTGGGGACATCCGACATCGACCAGGAGTTTCCTGATCTGATCCAGTTCATTGATGTTTATATTTGAAATCTGACTGACGGCGCAATAGCGAATTTTTGTCTCCGACATCAATTTCATGGCGTTGTAGGCCCGTTGGAAGCTGTCGGGGCGTTGACGGATATGATTGTGAGTTTTTTCGATGCCGTCGAAGCTGATCCCGACATTATTTATCCCGATTTCCGCGAAATCATCGACGATTTTCTGGTTGACCATATAGCCGTTGGAGATGATGCATGTTTTGACGCCGTGTTTCTTCAGGCGCCGGGCCATTTCCTGCCAATTTTTTCGCAGCAGCGGTTCGCCTCCGGAGAGGGTAAGCACTTCACAGCCCAGTTCGCCCAGTTCGTCGATGACTTTGTAGGTTTCATCGTCGGTCAATTCGTCCGGGCGGATATTGCCGGCAGCGGTGCCGCAATGAAGGCAGCGCATATTACAGGCAAAGGTTATTTCCCAGACAGTGCTTTGTGGAAAAAAATTAAACTCTTCCATTGTAGTCTACTCCTTTGCGGCCACGGCCGCCTCTTTCTGCCGTTGCATTTCTTGTTGACGGGACAGGGCGATAATCTCCAGCATCGGTTCGAGATTATGACGCCAACTGTCACAGAGCTGTTCGCCGGTCAGGCCGCGGTCGGCGCGGCGGGAAGGGCAGCCGCCCATACAGATGGGAAGGAAATTGCATGAGCTGCAGGTTTCATCCTGGAAGGGACTGAAATTGAACAGGTGTTTAAAATTGGGATTCTGGTAGTTTATTTCCGCCCCGATATTACCCACAATTTTGTCCTTATCCCCAACATGGTTGAAACATTTATAAAGATCACCATCGGGATCGATTAAAAAAGAACTGATAACCTGCGCCATGCAGAAGGTACTCATCGGCTGCGGCAGGCGGTCGATCCGGAAGCCATATTCCAGCAGCAGACGATAATAATCTATTTCGATTTTGGAGAAGTCGGCCGTTTCATAGCATGATTCGGATATGTTGGAACAAACCTGGGTTGAGGCTTCCAATTGTCCGAAGTAGACTCCTACTTTATCATGCACTCCGGCATCGATCAATTCCTGCAACAGTTCCTTGATGATGTCATTGGTAAAACTCTTATCGACGTTGACCCGGATACCGACCCCTATTTTATCCGCGGCGTACTGAATGTTTTTTAGAATGGTTTCGAAACTCGGCTTGCCGTTTTTCAAGGGGCGTTTCTTATTATGAATGCGTCCCGGTCCGTCGAGAGTGAGCTGAATCGTTTTCACCTGGTTTTTGACGAGACGGTCGGTAACTTCGGGTGTCATGAGATACCCGTTGGAAATCATTGAGGAGCCGTATTTGAATTTGTATTCCTCGGCCAGATCGAGGAAGGTCGCGGTGAGGTCATCGATGATATCCATCGCCAGAAGAGGTTCCCCGCCGTACCAACTGACATCGAGGCCTGCGAGGTGTGGGGCTCGCTCCTCGACGAATTCCACGATCTTTTCGACTAATTGCGATGACAGCCGGCCCTTCTTGTTGGCCTCGTAGCAATATTCACAGGCCATATTGCAGGCCAGAGTAGGGGCGAGGATTAATCCCATCGAGGCTTGACCATAACGGTCCATATTCTGACGGAATTGGAGCGCTTCCACTTCATCCAGGTCATCATCGCAGAGGAAGCGGCCATATTCGAGCTGTTTGAACAGCTCCTTTTCCTCATCGGAAAGGTCGGGTTGGTTATTGGAAGCAAGTATTTCGGGTATTTTCTTGTATACCTCGTAATTCTCATTGGTCATAAGAGCCACAGCTCCGCTCATCGCATTATAGGCGATGTAATAGCCGTCGCGCCATGGTTGAAAATGGTTGAATCGAGATAACTTCGACATGTTTAGCACTCGCTTTTAAGATATTTACGTATGGAACGGGGAGGGCCCCGCCCCATATCGTTTCAATTGTCTGATGGCCTACCGTATTTTAATCGAAAATGTGATATTGTCAAGAGATGAAACAAACCATTTTCGCATGCGGCAGACCGGGATCAATTTGCCGAATATTATTGCACGATATTGCATAAAATCGGCGGCACACCGTAAAGCGGTTTGATTCCGCAGTAGAATCTGCACTTTAGGCTGATGTTTTCCCTGGGATCAACCAAATAAATCATTTGACACCTCCTTGGATGCGAAACCTTGCGAGGTTCCGCCATATGTGGTTTCCATGCCCGATTGCGATTCCCTTGACGGGAATGAATCGTGATCGAATGGATGCCTGGCAACTTATCGGGCAAAAGACATACTCAATCATAGAGGTTCCACATTCGCCTGTTCAAATCGTTTGAATGGAGAGCGGTATATGGTGTAACCATGCACCGCTCCCTCCAATACTCATGATTCAGCCGGCTCTGTCACATAAGGGATTTGCGTTTTCTTACGTTAAAAGCCGGCCTGAGGATTATGCGTCCGAACTATGAATCAATACGACCGCACGGATCAATTCCGTACATCGGATGATTGTCGGGCCGGCATGTGATGAAGAACGGCCAGCATTTCGCACCGCACAGATCCTTAGGGTCGATCAGATAGAGCATGTGGGTACCTCCATGTGTGAGTGGGTTCCAGTCGACGGATTAATCGATGATGCCTGCTCATGGATTCCTGATCCGCCGACCGATTACAAATCGAATAACTCCTCTTATGCCGGAGTTATCGGGTTATCGCTGACCGGGACGAATCCGGTGGAAACGAACCGGTCAGATATTGTCATATCTAAGAAAGAACGATTACGGCTCGACTCCATACAAGGGCGCAGGCCCGAAGTTCTTGCATTTGAAAACACACCACGAAAGTTCAGCTACATCTTTGGGGTCCACCAGATAATACATTATCTCACCTCCGAGTTTGGCAAAAGTCGCGGACCGGCGTCTTATGCCGTTGATGCCTTCGGTCTAGGCTTCGGTCCGGTCGAACACCTCACGATTTTGTCCTCTGCCGGCCAGCAGTCATCTCATGAGGATTGAGATGATTATCCCACTGATATTTTCCCGTACGACCATTGCCATATTTCATGAGAAACTCCTGCGATTGGTAAACAAGTGTTTTTGTCCCACTTAGTCGTCGGACTCGGATCTACATGAAGCAGTAACCCAACCTAATCCCTAAAAACGTTGATATCGAAAATGCCTGACGAATCTA
The DNA here is from genome assembly GCA_030668485.1 of Candidatus Zixiibacteriota bacterium. Lineage (GTDB taxonomy): Bacteria > Zixibacteria > MSB-5A5 > GN15 > JAAZOE01 > DAOUTW01. Next base: position 17,527 of record DAOUTW010000039.1, on the reverse strand, counting down.
AGAAGCAGAACCGATTGATGCCCTTTCGATAACAAAACAGTTGTCCCCGCCGGGTTTGACATGTGCTCTTTGGTTCAAAGAATAGGGAGCCTGAGGCCACTTGTCAAGGGCAATTCCCTTATATTTATTCTTCAATTTTGATATCACACACCAATATTGTGGATGTACTAATATATGATGTCATAGTTTTACTTTCTGGGTGGATGGTTGATGCGCCGTCTTGAAAAGTATTCGAAAACCATAAAGATCTCATCAAACTTTAATGTTTTTCTAACAAACGTTTTGAATTATCTTTTCAAACAGGTAAAGCGAAGGAGCTTATTAATGTCTGGCGAAAACATCCTTGTTGTTGAGGATGAGGAAGATATTCTGGAATTAATTACCTATAACCTGAATCGTGAGGGTTATCTGGTTTCTGGAGTAAAATCGGGGGAAGAGGCGCTGACAGCAGTTGACAGAAGCAGGCCCGATTTGATCCTGCTTGATATTATGCTTCCCGGGGTCGATGGTCTTGAGCTTTGCCGCAAGTTAAAAAGTGATTCTAAAACCGCTGGTATCCCCATTATCATGGTTTCGGCCAAGGGTGAGGAGTCCGATGTTGTCGTTGGGCTTGAACTTGGGGCGGAAGATTATATCACCAAGCCGTTCAGTCCCAATATCCTGGTGGCTCGCATCCGAACCGCCATACGCCGCTTCCGGTCCGCGCCTCCTGAGGATGATGCCGAGATCAAAATCGGCGGGATCGCCATTCGCCCAGGCCGTCATGAAGTTCTGGTCGATGGGAAGGTAATTGATTTGACGGTTACAGAGTTCCGTCTTTTAAATCTGCTGGCGCGGCGACCCGGTTGGGTGTTTACTCGCTATCAGATAGTGGATGCGCTCCATGGAACCGATTATCCGGTGACAGACAGATCGGTCGATGTGCAAATAGTCGGTTTACGAAAAAAACTTGGCCGAGCTGGATCTTATATCGAGACGGTTCGCGGAGTTGGCTACCGTTTCAAAGGATAATCATGAAACGCAAGCGTTTGTTGTGGCGGTTATATCCTTCTTACCTGATCATCATCATTATTTCCCTGGTAGCCATAACCTGGTACGCATCGGACTCTTTTCGTCGGTCTTCATTAAAGCAAACCGCCGATGATCTGGAAACCCGGGGAATTCTCAAATTGCAATCTTTTTCCGATCTTCTCCAATCGGCGGACCGGTCCGAAATTCAGCTAAGTTGCATTGAATTGAGCCGTATTTCGCAAACGCGGTTTACGGTCATCGCCATGAACGGGCAGGTTCTCGGCGACTCCGAACATGATCCTCAGACGATGGACAATCATTGCGATCGACCAGAGGTGATGGCTGCCTTGAGCGAAGGACGGGGTGAGGCGATCCGGCACAGTTATACTTTACGACAAAATATGATGTATGTCGCGATTCCGGTTTCCGATAACGGAGCCGTCCTCGGTGTCCTGCGCATATCGCTCCCGATCACCTCTATCGAGCAGGCGTTGAAAACGGTGTACACTCGGATCGCGTTGGGCGGACTGGCGATTGCAATTCTGTCCGCCGCCATCAGTTTCTTTGTCTCACGGCGGATCAGCCGTCCTCTGGAACAAATGCGTCGCACCGCGAAACAATTTGCAGCCGGCGAACTGACCAAAAAACTTCCGGTCTCTAACATTACTGAAATCGGGAGTCTTGCAATATCGATGAACCAGATGGCGGAGCAACTGTATGAAAGGATGGAGGCTATTGTTCGCCAGCGGAATGAACTGGAAGCGGTGTTGTCGAGCATGGTCGAGGGGGTTTTTGCGGTTGATACTGAGGCTCATGTTATCAATATGAATCGTGCGGCCGCAAGCTTGTTCGGTATAAAACCGGCTAAGATTAAGGAGAGGACTCTTCACGAAATTGTTCGTCATCCGGCGCTGCTGGAATTTGTCGACAAGGTTCTCGCCACCAGTGAATCGGACGAAGCCGAAATAACCATGTTCGACAGGGAGGAACGTTATCTTCAGGTTCACGGGACGGTTCTTCATGACGCCCAGGGGAATACGATAGGGGCTCTATTTGTTCTCAACGACATAACCAGAATCAGGCGACTAGAGGCGATACGAAGAGATTTTGTCGCCAATGTTTCTCATGAGTTAAAAACACCGGTAACATCGGTCAAGGGTTTCGTGGAAACGCTGCTTGACGGCGCCATGGACGATCCCGTATCAGCCAAACGGTTCCTGGAGATTATTTCGCGTCACGCCGATCGCCTGCAGGCGATTATCGAGGATCTTTTAAGTTTATCCAGACTGGAACAGGACGAAGGCATGTCGACCGTTACACTGGAATCAAAGTCCCTCTGCGAGGTCCTCGAAACGGCTACCCAGGCCTGCGATCTGAAGGCGACCGAGAAACATATCGCGGTGGAATTAGTCTGTGGCGAAGATATTAAGGCCAAAATTAATTCGGCCCTGATGGAGCAGGCGGTGATCAATCTGATTGATAATGCTATTAAGTATAGCGATGAAAAAGGTAGAGTCGAGGTTTCGGCGGAAATAGCCGATGGCGGAACGGTTATTACGGTCACAGATTACGGATGCGGTATCTCAAATGAGCATCTTCCGCGACTCTTTGAGCGTTTTTACCGCGTCGACAAGGCTCGCAGTCGGCAACTGGGCGGTACCGGTCTGGGATTAGCGATAGTCAAACATATAGCGCAGATTCATGGTGGATATCCCGCAGTCGAAAGCACCCCGGGCAAGGGTAGCCGATTCTCAATTCATCTCCCTGCTTAAGTCATAATCCGGTGCAAGCCTCGGACATGGCATCACTTTTATAATTCTGACATTAACAAAACCGGATCCTAATAAAATCCTAACATAAGAACTGTTTTTTCGGTAAGTGTCACCCTAATACAATAATTCAGGGAGGAGTTCGGAAAATGAAACAAAGGATTAAATTACTTGCAGCAGTTCTGGGAACGCTGGCTATGCTGGTCGCCTTCCCGGTCTTCCAGTCGTTTGAAGCCCAGGCCGGCGGCTATGTCACAGTTAAAGGTTCGGATACGATGGTTCATCTGGTTTCCAGTTGGGCTGAAGCCTTCATGAATCATAATGAGGGCATGGAAGTTTCAGTAACGGGCGGAGGTTCCGGAACCGGAATCGCGGCTCTTTTGAATGGCACTACCGATGTTTGCGCCGCCTCACGTCAGATGAAAGAAAAAGAGTACAAGCTGGCGGAAAGTAAAGGGCTGGACGTGATGGAACATGTAGTGGCCCGTGACGGTATTGCGGTGGTCGTTAATCCGAGAAACCCGATAGAGACTTTGTCGGTCGAGCAGATTGGCAAAATCTATACCGGCGCCTACACCAACTGGAATCAAGTCGGCGGTCCCGATAAACCGATTCTGGTACTATCCCGCGAGTCGAGTTCCGGTACATATGTATTCTTCCAGGAGCATGTGCTCAAGAAAAGAGATTATACCACCAGAGCTCGCCTGATGCCGGCCACCTCGACCATCATCCATTCGGTTTCTACGGATCAATGGGCTATCGGATATGTCGGTCTTGGTTATGGAGTCGAGGCCGGCGACAAGGTCAAAATGTTGGGTGTCAAGAAGGACGAAAACGAACATCCAGTCTATCCGTCGGAAAAGACGGTCAGTTCGGGTGCCTATTCGATTGCTCGTCCTCTGCATTTTTATACCAAGGGCGCCCCAACCGGCGCCATTAAGTCATTCATCGATTTTTGTATGTCGAAAGAGGGACAGAAGATTGTAATCGAAACCGGGTACGTTGCGGTCCAGTAATCGATGAAATCGAAGATGAAAGAAAAGGCGATCAAGCTCGTTTTCACAAGCGCCGCATCGACGGCGATATTGATTGTCGCTCTGATTTTCCTTTTTTTGGGAAATGAAGCTGCTCCGTTTGCGAAAGTGCCGGGACTATCAGAGTTATTCGGTCAGAAATGGATGCCGGTATCTTTTGAAAAGGAATCTTTCGGTCTTCTCCCGTTGATTACCGGATCGCTTTTGGTGACTTTTCTGGCGACAATCATAGCCGTACCGTTCGGTGTATGCGGAGCGGTATATATTTCCGAGGTCGCCTCTCGCTTTGAGCGAGAACTTTTCAAACCTTTTATCGAACTTCTGGCTGGAATCCCTTCGGTTGTCATCGGATTTTTCGGCCTGATAGTGCTGACACCGATCGTCAAGGATGTCTTCGGGCTTTATTCCGGCTTGACAGCGCTCACTGGAGCATTGCTTCTGGCACTGATGGCGATACCGACCATTATTACGATTTCCGAGGATGCTATCAGCAATGTTCCGAAATCATACAAAGAAGCTTCGGCCGCACTCGGCGCCAGTGAGTTGCAAACCGTCTGGAAGGTGACGGTTCCGGCCGCTCTTTCCGGAATAATTGCGGCGGTGATGCTGGGCATGGGGCGCGTTATCGGAGAAACCATGGTGGTTATGATGGTCACCGGCAACGCCGCTATCGTTACCGGATCGCCGTTTGAGTCGGTTCGGACGATGACGGCAACCATTGCCGCCGAGATGGGCGAAGTACCATTCGGATCCGATCATTATCGGGCCTTGTTCTGGGTCGGTATCGTACTTTTGATAATGACCTTTATGCTTAACCTGGTATCACATCGGGTACTAAAAAAATATCAGGACAAACAATGAGATCGCGGTCGGCACAGACGATGATATACTGGCTGATGCGAGCCTTCACATATTTTGTTTTGATAGTCATCGCCTATATCATCTTCGATATAATCCGGAATGGGATGCCGGTATTGAGCTGGGAATTCCTGACCGAATCGCCACGCAAGAGCGGGGCCGAAGGGGGAATTCTCCCGGCGATTGTCGGTACCCTGCTTCTGGTTCTGGGAACTATGGCAGCAGCTTTGCCGCTGGGGATGGCGAGTGCCATATATCTTTCGGAATATGCCAAAAGAGGCCGGTTCACTGAAATGCTGCGGCTTGCGATTCTGACTTTAGCCGGCGTGCCGTCCATCGTTTTTGGATTATTCGGACTCGGTCTGTTTGTACTATTTCTAAATTTCGGCGCTTCTATTATAGCCGGATCGTTGACGCTGGCGTGCATGGTCCTGCCAACCATTATCGTTTCCAGCGAGGAGGCGCTTCAAGGGGTACCGCAATCATTACGAGAAGGCAGCCTCGCTTTGGGAGCAACCAAATGGGAAACAATTCGGAAAAATGTACTACCTTATGCGATTCCGGGAATGATGACCGGGTCGATACTTGGCATCGGCCGGGCAGCCGGGGAAACGGCGCCGATTCTATTAACGGTAGCCGCCTTCTATCTTCCGGGCCTGCCAGATTCAATCTTCGATCAGGTGATGGCTCTGCCATATCACCTATACGTCCTGGCGACGCAGCATCCATCGGCGGATCTGGTCCGTCCGATGCAATACGGTACGGCTCTGGTTTTGATGATTTTGGTGATGACGGTCAACTTGGCGGCGGTGTTGATCAGGTCGAGGATGAGAAAGAAATACCGATGGTAGTGACGGAATTGAAGGCGATTAAGGTGGAAACGAAAGTTCGGGTCCGGAATACCGATTTTTATTACGGTTCCGAACAGGCTTTATACGGAATCAATATAGATGTGCCGGCTCGTCAGGTGACGGCTCTGATCGGTCCTTCCGGGTGTGGCAAGTCGACGTTCCTGCGCACCCTTAATCGGATGAATGATATCATCGATGGTACCCGCTTGGTGGGTGAGGTCATGATCGACGGCGAGGATATTTATAATGAGAATACCGATGTCGTCGCTCTGCGGAAAAAAGTCGGCATGGTTTTCCAGAAGTCGAATCCATTTCCCAAGTCGATTTTTGATAATATCGCTTATGGGCCTCGTCTGCACGGGATTACCAATAAGGATGAATTGACAGCCATTGTGGAGAAAAGCCTGATCCGGGCTGCACTGTGGGATGAGGTTAAGGATCGACTCCATAAAAGCGCTCTTGATCTATCCGGCGGGCAGCAGCAGCGGATGTGTATTGCCCGTGCTCTGGCGGTGGAACCGCAGGTTCTACTTCTGGATGAACCGGCATCGGCGCTCGACCCTCGCTCCACCGCGCGGGTGGAGGAATTAATAACCGAGCTGCGCAAGGATTTGACGATCTTAATAGTTACTCACAACATGCAACAAGCCGGTCGAATTTCCGATTTTACCAGTTTTTTTTACGAAGGCCGCCAGATTGAATTCGGTCCGACGAAGCGGATTTTCACCAACCCCGGGGAAAAGAAAACGGAAGACTATATTACCGGAAGATTCGGATAAGGAAGGGCTAATTATGTCAGTCCATTTGCAAAGAGAGATAAACGAACTTAAAAAATCAATTCTCACTCTTGGTGCCACGGTTGAGGAGCGGGTTCGCAAGGCGGTTGCTTCGGTCACTCAGTGCAACTCCGAACTGGCGGAGGAAGTTATAAATTCGGATGTCGAGATCGATCGTGTCGAAGTGCGCATCGAGGAAGAGTGTCTTAAAATTCTAGCCCTGTATCAGCCGGTGGCGGTCGATTTGCGTTTTATCGTCGCTATCTTGAAAATAAACAACGACTTGGAACGGATCGCCGACCTGGCTGTCAATATCGCCCAACGAGGCATGTTTGTCGCTTCCGAAATCCATCGTTGTGAATTGTTTCATATTCCGGAAATGGCCGAAAAGGCCAAGGATATGCTCGCTAACAGCCTTGATGCCCTGGTCAATGCCGATACTAAACTGGCTCATGCCGTATGCGATGCTGATGATGAGGTTGATGATTTGCTGCGTGAAATGTATACCAAGGTGCATCGGCATATCGAGGATGATCTTGAGTCAATGAAATGTGCTTCGCTTCATCTCGATGTTTCCCGCCAGTTGGAGCGGATCGCAGATTTGGCAACCAATATTGCCGAAGATGTGATTTATATGATTGAAGGGCAGATTATTCGCCACGGATTATCTATCCCCCGGCGCACCCGAAATTCGGAAGAGGGAAATGTGGGGGAGGCATAAAAAAGTCCCCCTGACTCGTGGCCAGGGGGAATATAACTATTTGTGTATGTCGTGTAAGGCGGTTGTCAGATGCCACTTTTCGCGGCGGGAGTGATCCATACTCATTCCCCGATCAACGCATCTTACGTTATTAATATCGACATAGTACACCGTATTGTCAAGGACTAACTTCTACCAATACCATAAAAATTGCAGTATTGCACTATCGATTCATGGTTTTTATCCCGCCGCATACGGATTAACGTACTTTATGCAAAATAGCGGTTGACAGTCATTATGAAGCGGGTTATATTGTAACTACCAAATAATTCATCTTGAATGACTCGCAAAATATTACTTATTAGATAATGCAGTTTTTGCCTGCAGGTTATAGCTAATACAGATTTAATACCAGCACGTATGAAAACAGAGTCATTTACATATTATTATCAGGAGGTTACCATGAAACTCGTTAATGTGCTTATCATTCTTCTTCTGGTGATGGCGCCATTCAGCATGGCGACGGATCAGAACGCGCCGCCGCCGAATAATCAGGCCGGGGAGGGCGCCGTTGCACAGGAAAAAGCGCCTGAAGTCATTCCGACCCTCGGCGAATGGGGTTTGATTATCCTCGGCGTATTTCTTGCCGGATGGATGGGGTGGATGGTTATGCGGCGGAAGAGTAGAGCTACGGCAGGATTCTAAAGGTCTGCAGCAAATATGATTGATACTTCAAATAGGGACCGCAGCCTGCGGCCCCTATTTGTATGTATTGGCTGTTTGCCCCGCCTCAGTATCAGGCCTGCTTGAATTTCTTGAGATAATCCCGGCTCCATTTGTAATAGAATAACAAACTGCCCCAGATGACTATCGGTGTCAGGTAACCATCAAGCAATAGCTGCGATCGGTACGAATAAAAAAGAAACTTTCGATACAACCAGGGGTAAAGCGTTTCTTCTCCGACCCGGATATGCTGGCTGTAGTGATTGAGAATAAACACCGCAACTCGAAGCACCTGAAGCGGAAATAAGATGGCCAATGCGATCAGGAGGATCTTGAAGCGAAGCTTTGGTCTCACATCGGGGACGGCCAGAATCAGCGCCACGAGAAAGACGAAATTGTACGATATCCGCCGATAATCGGCTACCACCGGCGTGCCGTCGCTGGGAGAATAGAAGAAGTAAATCTTATCACCATCAGTACGGATGTCTCCGGTCACATCATGCCAGTCGAGGATGTGGATTAGCGGAGCCGCGAAGAAAGTGACGACAGAGTTCATCGCCGGTGCGGCCAGAATCCAGATTAGGAAAATCAGGGGGAAAGCGACCGCCAGCCGGCCCAGGAATCTAAGCCGGACTGACCTTTTTCCTTTTTTCGCTTTGCCTGGCCCAGAAGTCCCAGACGAAGATTGCCCAGATGATGATGATCGGCTGCCACGCATAGACATGTGCCTCTTCAAAGATATCAGGATAATATTGCCCCAGGTAAAACAGGCTGATTACTCGAACGAGATTGAGAATAAATACGGCCGAAATTCCCAGCCCGATCCCCCATAGCTTGTGCGACCACTTTGATGGATAGGCCAGCACTCCGGAAATCAATATTGCCGTAGCATAGATGCCGTTGCAGCCATCGACAATGTTGACGGTGTATGCGGAAGTCGAGAGGATGCAATTATGGACGCCCGCGCCGGCCCCGAAAATATTCATCAATATCATTGATGCACCGGCCACTATGGCGGTGAACGGCACGACGACGTTTTTCTGCACCGCATCGATATTAAACAGAATGACAAAAATCAGCAGGATGCCGCCAAATGTTAGGTAAAGGCGGGCGATGGTTTTCAATGCCTGCTTATTGATACGCTTTTTTTTCACGCCGGTTAATCCTGTTAATGTAAAATAGCTGCATGCCCTTGGCTATTACATAATGATAAACAAAATAGTCGAATGATGCAAACAGTATGTCCGGGGCGGGGCGATATTGGGGACGGCGAAGATGCATCGCTATTAAATCGCTCATGAGATGCCGAGAGTGCGAAAATCATTCCCGGTCGATTAGCTGGAAAATCTGTAAATCGAACATCGGCAGGACCGCCAGGATATGATCGAAAATATCGGCCTGGATAGCCTCATAGTTCACCCAATTCTGATCGCTGCTGAAAACATAAATTTCGATTGGCAGACCGTACTCGCCGGGCGACAATTGTCTGATCAAGAAAGTCATCTCCTGGTGAATCATCGGGTGATGCCGCAGATAGGCAACCAGATAAGCGCGGAAGGTGCCGATATTGGTCAGGTTGCGACCGTTGATCAACTCGGACGTGTCGACATTGTGTTCGGTATTATAGGCGGCGATGTCATCCCGCTTCGACTTGATATAATCGGCCAATAGCTGAAATTTCTCATATCGCTTCAGCATTTCAGGGGTGCAGAATTTGACGCTGGTCATGTCGAAATTGATGGCTCGCTTAATACGCCTCCCGCCCGATTCCGACATTCCTCGCCAGTTCTTGAAAGAATCGGAGATCAGGGCGTAGGCTGGAATGGTCGTGATTGTTTTATCCCAGTTCTGGACTTTGATAACATGCAGGCTGACATCAATCACGTCGCCATCGGCTCCGTATTTGGGCATTTCGATCCAGTCGCCTATACGCACCATGTCATTGGCGGAAAGCTGGATACTGGCCACCAGGCCCAGAATGGTATCCTTGAAAATCAGCAGCAGAACCGCCGTCATGGCGCCGAGGCCGCTGAGCAGGGGCCAGGGGGAACGATTCAACAGCATTGCCAGGGCGAAGATGACGACGAAAACCGAGATGATGATCATCGCAATCTGAACATAACCCTTGATCGGTTTCTGACGTGAGACGTCGTAGGTATTATAAATATCGACGACGGCATTGAGCAGACCGTTGAAGGCAAACAGGCCGGTCAGGATCATGTAAATCATTGACATCCGCTGGATCGTATCCTGAATCGGCGGGAACAGGTAGGCTGAGAGGTATAAAACAAACGCGGGGGCCATATGCGACAGGCGGGTGAAGACATTACGTTTCAGGAGGGCATCGTCCCATGTCGTCCGGGTTTTCCTTACAAAAATTGACACAGCTACCAGAAGAAACTTTCTGGCAATGTAATTGGCCAGTAAGGCGAGGATAATAACTGCCAGAGCCGCTCCCGCCCAACTGGTATAATCAGCCAGTTGCTCACTGAATCCCTGTTCGATCAACCAATTTTCGAATGCATCTATCATGCCGGATACCCTCGTCTCTTGTCAGATTTTATCAATCGCCTGTAAAATAGGCAAACGACCCGGCAGAATGCAATTAGTATATTGGAAAAGTCACCGCCTGAAAGCCATTGACGGAAGTGCCATTTCCCCCTATATTAATCAAACAGAAGGTTACCGCATTCCATTGACTGACAACAGGGTTCAAATCGTACATATCAAAGTTTCTTGCAGGAGGGAATCATGAAAAAAGCAACATTCTTATTAGCGTTAATTGCATTGGTGTTTTGGGCAACTAATGCCATCGCCGATGCGCCCCAGATGATCAATTATCAGGGGGAATTGACCGACGGCACCGGTGTGGCTCTGGACACTACGGTGTCGATGGAGTTTGCCATATATGATGATTCAACCGGCGGAGTGGTATGGTGGGCGGAAGTACATCCATCGGTAATGGTTACCGGTGGCATGTTCAACATCGTACTAGGCGAATTCATGCCTATTGATGATAGCGTTTTTGTCAATGCTGATCGCTGGCTGGGCATTACGGTTGGCGGCGATCCTGAGATTTCTCCGCGAACGCATTTTGTTTCGGTGCCATATGCGTTTCGTGTAAGCACGGTGGATGGCTCAACGGGAGGGATCATCTCAGGCGACGTAAGCATTCAAAGCGACCTTTCTGTCTCCGGCAAAGCGACTATCGGCCCGGGACATACAAACAGTGGCGAGAACGCCTTCGTGGCTGGCGAGAATAACACAGCCAGTGGGAATGGGTCTGCAGTTGGTGGCGGCGGTTATAATGAAGCCCTGGGTCCTTACTCTGTCGTGTGCGGAGGCGGCGGTCATATTGCATCGGAGGGAAATGTGGCCAGTGGCTATAATTCCACTATTGGAGGTGGCGCATTCCATACGGCCAGCAGCTCGTATTCCACAGTTGGCGGCGGTGCTGAAAACACAGCCAGCGGCATGAGATCCACAGTTGGCGGCGGAAGCGTAAATTCAGCTTCAGGTGAAGAAGCAACTGTGGCCGGTGGTACCATCAATTCCGCCAGCGGGTATGGTGCCTTCGTGGGTGGCGGCGTTTATAATTCGGCCAGTGAATGGGCAGCCACAGTTGGAGGAGGTTACCTGGATTCGGCCAGCGGGGATTATTCTACAGTTGGCGGCGGTGGTTATAACACCGCCAGCGAATACCAGTCCACAGTTAGCGGCGGTTGGGGCAACACAGCCAGCGGGGATGCTTCTGCAGTTGGGGGTGGGAACGATAATACTGCTTCCGGTTACGCAACAACGGTGACCGGCGGCTATGGCAATGCGGCCAGCGGAGACTACTCGATTGTATGTGGAGGCCGATCCAACGAGGCAACGGGGCAATTCTCCTTTGCTGGCGGCAGAAGAGCGAAAGCCATCCATAACGGTGCATTCGTTTGGGGTAGTTATACTAACTCGGATTTCAGTTCGCAGCGAACTGAACAGTTCCGTGTACGAGCCGACGGCGGAGCCCGTTTTGATATCAACAACGGAAGATGGCTCCAGATATACGATGACGGCGTAGATGTCATTACAACTTCAATGGGGGCTCATCTCACCGTTGGTGGTGTATGGACCAACGCCTCTGACAGGAATCTCAAAGAAAACTTCTGCCGCGTGGATGGCAAAGAGGTTCTCGATAAAATCGCACGGCTATCGATCACACGGTGGAATTACAAGAGTGAAAACGACGACATCACTCACATGGGGCCAGTGGCGCAAGACTTCTACTCTCTTTTCGGCCTCGGTGGTGACGACAAATCGATAGCGTCCCTGGATGAAGCAGGTGTCGCCCTGGTGGCCATTCAGGCACTGAATGAGAAAAACCAAGAGCTTGAAACCGAAGTTGCTGAATTGAAGGCAATGGTAGAGCAGCTTCTTGATCAGAACAAGTAAAACTGCGGAGGAAATAAAAATGAGACGCCATATATTCCTCATTACGGTCGGGCTTGTGCTATTGGTTACCGTTTCCGCCATGTACGCTGCCGATGGCAAGAAAGTAAAACCTGTCGGGGGGGGGAAATCGGCCACGGCAATACAAAATGTGGCTGGGTCGCAAGTTGAAAAAGCAGAAATTGGGGAAGCTGTTAATCAGACAGCTCCTATAAATACTGCTACTGGTGAAGAAATAAACTGGCAGGTCATCTCCAGCGGCGGTGATATTGATGGCAGTTCGACCAACTTCCAATTGAGTGGGACGGTTGGGCAAACGGCGGTTGGAGTAGGTAGTTCGACCAATTTTGGCCTGGGTCATGGTTTCTGGCAGGAATCCGAAGGCGTTGTCCCATGTGATTGCATTCCCGGTGACGCCAATAATGATGGCCAGGTCAATGTCGGTGACGCCGTCTACCTGATTGCATATATCTTTAAAGGAGGTCCTCCGCCAGTGCCGTATCCGATTTGCAATGGCGATGCCAATTGCGACTGTACGGTCAACGTCGGTGATGCCGTTTATATTATTAGCTATGTCTTCAAGGGCGGTGCGGCACCATGCGAATGCCCGTTGTGGTTAATTAACTGCGGTCCGCCGTTGCGGAAATAAATCACCATCAACCACAGCGGATAGTAAAAAAGAGCACATCCACAAAGGTCGGGGCCTCACAACCCGGCCTTTGATCTATGAGTACTAACGTAATTTGTTGTGCGTTGGTGCGGTTATTTCAGGCATTCGGGCGCACCATTACCATCAGGATCGCAAGGTGAATTACCTCCTTTAAACACCCAATTGATTAGATAAACCGCGTCACCGACGTTCGCGTTACCGTCACAATTCACATCTCCGCATACTGGATGAGAAGTAACAATCATCAAATCAGTTTCGCCACAATCATTGTAGGCCGGTGTCAGCACGCCACCGGTTACTGGACTGAGAACGAATTCGGTCGACGGTCCCACAAAAACCGAATCGAAATCCACGATATGATCCGGTGTGCTTATGGGAACCTGAGCCCACATTGTGGCGAGGATGCCTCCCGACTGCGGCCTAATTTGGTCATAGGCACTGTTCCAGTAAATCTCCACTATATTATTTGCTGGATCAACACTATAGCCTCGACCTACTTCAGTACTTGTCATGGAGCCGATAAAACTGACAGAAGTGATGTCGATATACGGTGAGTTGTGTTTGAATCCAAGCGATGCGGAGCGGATAGTATCGGTATTTGTCATGTAGACGGGAATGGGAACGGAGTCGCCATTGAGCTCTTGCACAACAATCGGGCATCCAAGGCTTATGGTATTGCCGCCCGTGGGCGAGTTGCAGGTCACAGAACCCCCACAAGGCGGGTCACCGGCCACCCATAGGTATTGAATCAAATACCAGGCATCACCAATGTTTATAGAACCGCACTCGTCCATGTCGGCATCCCCAATTGGTACGGGGCCATCATGGAACATATAGTTGATCAACCACACATAATCGTCCAGGTCGATATTGGCGTCATCATTGAGATCACCACACGTAGCCTTCACATCGAGACTCTGGTTGGCAACCAAACCGGAATCCAAATCGATAAATACCAGTGCCGCGCAAATTGCGAAAATCGCAATAATGCATACTTTGAACCTCATTTTAACCTCCTTGCGCTTTAGTTAATGTTTATTCGCAATTGCAGTATTATAGGGCAATAATCTTCGTGATTGAAGGGTATAAACAATATAATATTGGAACAAGATGCTGTCAATACTTTTCGAGATTTCGGTTTCAGAATAGGATGCAGCCCTCTTGATTGCTGAGGGAAAAATCGTAAATTGGGATCATATTTATTCCAAACCGGGAGGATACATGAGCGGGATTGTGTTTTTCAAAACCAAAATGCTGGAACAACTCAAGGAATTCTATACCTATCAGATTGGATGCGAAATATGGCTGGAGCAGGCCGATTGTGCCCTATTCCGTCACGGCAATTTTATCTTTGGCCTCTGTCAGCGGGACGAGCACGATGCCGGTGGGATGCTGACATTCTTCTACGAGACCCGGGAAGAAGTGGACAGCATGTACGAAAAGTTCAAGGATATCGCTGTCTCGGAACCAGCCCATAATGAGAAATATGAAATTTACCAGTTTTTCGCTCGCGACCCGGAAGGCCGAATGCTGGAGTTTCAATACTTCGACCACCCGGTCGACAGCCATTTAATGGCTGATGAACTGTTATTGACCCGCCGCAGTATCCGGAAATTCAAAGAGATTGAAGTGTCGCAGAAAATCCTCGATAAAGTATTTGAACTGTGTCGTTTCGCGCCAACTTCGATGAATACTCAGTCTTATTATTTCAAAATCGTCAAAGACAAAAAGGTGATCGAGAAACTGGCCGGCGTCCGTGGCAAGAGCAGTTCCCCGATCGGTAATGCTCCACTGGCGGTTGCCATCTGTTCCGATTCCGAGTTATCGCGCCGCCATATTCAGGATGGTTGTATTGCCGCCTATCATTTCCTGCTGGCGTCTTGGACATACGGCTTGGGGACCTGTTGGATCGCTGCCATGGACAGGGAAGAGGTCAAAGAGATATTGAATATCCCGGAGGACCATTATGTTGCCACTGTGACTCCTCTGGGGTTTCCACAGAAGCCGGGTAAAGAGGTTCCTGAGAGAAAAGATGTCTCGTGGTTCTTGCGGTAAATCATTTCAGATTGTTGGCGGGATGCTGGATTGCGGGCAAAAAAATAACCCGGTAGCGTCGTTGTCGTACCTGTTGTCGATTCGCTGGCACCACCGGGTTGCACAATTTATACTGAAGAAGATCGTTTCCGATCAACTGTCATTTTCTAACAGTAGGCCGGGTATTGCTTCAAAAGCCCTTCCTTGACCATCCGGTTCCAGAGGATTTCCTGTAAAAGCTGCCTTCCGGCTAATAATTTTGATTTTACCGTCCCAATATCAAGATCGGAAATGGAAACGATTTCTTTATGGGAGAAACCTTCAAGAAATGATAAAACCACCACATAGCGTAGTTCGAGAGGTAAATCCCAGATGGCCGACTTGATCATTTCATTATCAATGTCATTGCAAATATCCTGAGACATGGCTTTTTCAAAGGCCGGGAAGGGACGAAGATCATTGGTTTCGATTTCCGGATCAGGGAGCGGCTCAGTGATTTCACTCCGGGCAAGCTGGTGCTCATTGATAAGCCCGGTCATAGTTTTGAATAGCCATACCCGGCAATCGGCCATACACTCCAGGGAACCAGTCTGACGATAAGCTCGAAGGTATGTTTCCTGGATAAGGTCATTGGCGGTCGATTCGTCGCCAAAGAGGTACATGGCCACTCGCAATAGGGAGTTTAGGTGTTTGAGCGCCTCGTCTTTGAAGCAATCTTTTATGGCATCAGGTTTTAGTCTCATTTTTGATCCTTCCTACGCGGCCGATTCGGTTCGGCACTCCCGCTGGGAATCATCCATCGTTAGCTGCAGCATATTCATGATAGTGCGTCGGTCATAGCCGAAGGTCATCAATCTTCCGGAAACGATGATTGGTTTCTGCAGGAGAGCATTGTCTCCGGCGATCATTTCCAGGATTTGATCACGATTGGCGATCGAGGTGTCGAGATCTTTCAATTTGCTCGATTTCCCGTTGGAGTTGAGGAAATGGCAGAGATCGCCATAACCCAGCAGTCTGGATAATTGGCGTGCATTCAGGGGTTTGGAGCGGATATCATGGATCTCCAAAACAATGCGGAATCCTCTAAGGAATTTCTCTATCTCGGTGCAATATGGGTCCTTAGGGTCAATATACAAGGTGACTTTTTTCATAACTTATCCTCCATGAGAGCAGGTCTGTATTCGACAAACCGAATCTGTGTAAACCGGAACCTGTCAATTTTTCCATTTGCCTGCAAATCTATTTCCAATTTCATTTTTTGATTTCCTATAAACTTATCTTCAAACGATTGTCCCAAACGTCGTTCGAAACACGGTGTTAAACCTATGTAAGACGGAGTCAAGGTTTCGAATACCCGGCGGTGCTCCGGGATGTCAATCTGGGTGTCAAATCAAGATGTCAGTCAAAGCTGTCAAGCGTGGTGTCATTCCAAGTTGTCGCGCAAACACCGCCGGGTCTTCCTATGTTAACAACCGAAGAGGGTGGGTTCTTCGGTCGAGAACCGACTGCACAACATTCACAATTAATAACGTCTTTTTTTTAGAATAGTCAACGAGGAGTAATTACGTATTTTGGTGCGTATATGACAGGTTTTTTTAGTGAGATCTTAAATATGTCGCCAAATTTATGCTTTTATTAGTAATTTCGAGTTTTTTACGAATTTGCTCCCGGTGTTTAAGGACGGTAAGTACCGATAGATTAAGGGAATCCGCCATTTGTTTGGAGGACATACCCTTTTTTATCAGATCGCAGATTTCCGACTCTCGCGAAGTTAATTTGGCGTATCGGGTCGCATATTCATCAAGATCTTTGGCCAGTACGGCATTGAAATTGTCCATCAGCGCCTCGTAATCATGGGCGAATTTCGGACCTGATTTTTCTTTCAGCTTTCGCAGGAATGGAGTCAGGGCTTGTTCAACTTCGCGATAAACCTGCTGCTGGTAATCCTGCTTTTGGCTGTCTATATGTTCAAGAATCTGATTTAGGGCTATGTTTTTATTTTTCAACGCCTTACGCTCGATGTTTAATTGCTCGGTCCTTCTCCGGAGCATGTCTTCGGCCAGTTTTCTTTCGGTGATATCGACGACATACCCGAGGTAATGGGTGATTTTTCCGTCTTTATTTCTCAGAATGGTGGTGTAATCGGAAACCCATATTAGTTTTCCATCTTTGGTGGCTACCCGGTACGGTTGGCGGGCGAAGCTGTCGACGCCGCTTTCAGAATAGGCGGTAACTTCGTAGAACACCGCTTGCCGGTCTTCTTCCGGGATTAAATCGGCATAGGGGATTTTGCCCGATTCGAATTCATCCACTTTATACCCCAGAACTTCGAGAACATTGGGCGAAACATATTCGACCGGCCATTTGGGGCGGTTTTGCCATTTGAAAACGACCACCGGGCCGCTGACAAACATATTTCTTTCCTGCTCGATGACCTTGTTGACGTTATCCACTTCCTCTTCAGCCTGTTTACGTTCGGTGATATCCTCGACGGTGCCTTCATAATAAAGGGTATTACCATCGTTATCCCTGATCGCACGCGCGTTTTCGTTGACATACAGGATTGTCCCGTCTTTTCTGATCCAGGCTGATTCCCAGCCGGAAACGATTCCCTTACTTTCGATTTCATCTTTGAAGGATGATCTTTCATACCCTGGTTCATAGCCAGTG
>DAOUTW010000111.1 GCA_030668485.1 Candidatus Zixiibacteriota bacterium | reverse complement strand
CTGCCTCCGTGATTATACTGTACTCATCTTTAGGATGCTGATCTCCAACCTTGTACATGCAGGCTGTTCGCCACAGCGGACGCCTCAGTTACCGTTCGGAGTTTGGCAATCCTGTTAACGGATCGGGCGTTCTTATCTACAAAACAGGCTCTTGGGCCTGAGGTCAAAAACAGAATCGTCCCGATCCGTTCTAATTTATAAAATTCCCTGTGATTAAGATACAAGGGTGGATGCCTCTGACATCCGCCGATGGCAGAAGTCAGAGACTTCTGCCCTACGGGAATGGAAACCGGGCATTAAAGAAAAGGGAAGCCCGGCAATGGGGCTTCCCTTCTTTATGTTATTATCTCCGGATGTCCGGTGGAGACGACGATCAGGTTTTGTGCGTCTCGGTCAGATCGGCTCCGGTTTCAACGTCGGTGACCTGGAACACCTGTAGCGAAATGGTAGTATCGCGTACCAGATTGATATGAAAATGGTAGGTGTTGGCCATCCGGGCGACACGATTGCCATCACCATTGGTGAGGAAATCGGCCAGACCGGGGCTGACGATGAGATTGAACTTGTTATGGCTGCCTTTTGCTTTGGCTCGCTTGAACCATCGTTCAATTTTGGTTGCCATGGTATTTGTCGACAACACCCGGCCGAGACCGTTGCAATGCTGGCAAGGTACGGAGAGGGCTGTCAAAAGCGACGGGCGTACCCGTTCGCGGGTCATTTCGATCAGCCCGAAATCGGAGACGGGACTTATGGCCCGTTTGGCCCGATCGTTTTTGAACCAATGGCAGTATTCATCGTAAAGTCGGCGACGGTTTTCACGACTGTACATATCGATAAAGTCAACGACAATCAGTCCGCCGATATCGCGCAACCTGATCTGACGGGCTACCTCGCGGGCTGCTTCAAGGTTGGTTCTCAGGATGGTCGATTCCTGATCCTTGCGGCCGACGAAGCGTCCGGTATTGACGTCGATAGTCACCATCGCTTCGGTTTGATCGATAATGAGGTATGACCCTTTTTTGATCCATACCCGTCGATCCATCGTTTTTTCAATTTCCGGCTCGATATTGTAATAATCGAAAATCGGGGTCTTTTCATTGTAATATTTGACCCGTCCTTTGAGAGCCGGGGCGATTTCACGAACAAAAGACATGACTTCACGGTAGACTGCCCGGCTGTCGACAATAAGGCTGTCGACATCGTCGGAATAGATATCGCGAATCAGGCCGGTAATCATCCCCATTTCCTGATGGAGCAGCGCCGGCGGGGTAAGTCTGTCGGCCCGTTTTTTAAGCGGTGTCCAGAATTTAAGCAGACGTTTGATATCGGATTTGAAATCGGCCTCATTACGGCCTTCGGCTTCGGTGCGAACAATAAAACCAAAACCCTCAGGGCGTAATTCGCGAACAATCGACCGCAGTCGTTTCTTTTCATTCCAGTCGGAAATCCTTTTGGAGACACGAATATGGTTATCATCGGGAACCATCACCAGGTATCTCCCGGCGATTGAAATTTCTGACGTGACACGAGGACCTTTGGTGGAAATCGGCTCTTTGATTACCTGAACCAGGATTTCCTGATTGTCCTTGAGGACGGTTTCTATTCCGGCCCGTCTCGCTTTGCGGACGATTTCAGCCGGAGCTTCCTCATCTTCATCAACGTCGTAGCGTCCTCCGTATGAGGCTTGTCCGATATCCGAGGAATGGAGAAAAGCGGCCTTTTCCATTCCGATTTCGACGAATGCAGCCTGCATACCGGGCAGGACGGTTTTAATCTGTCCTTTATAGATATTGCCGACAATGCGGCGTTCATCGGCATTTTTGACCAGAAGTTCGACCAGTTTGCCGTCTTCCAGTAATGCCGCCCGTGTCTCATGTTCCGTGGAATTAATTATGATTTCTTTCTTCAATTTATCACCTCCTTTCGGAAAGATTGGAGTTTTTGATGTGGTTTAATTCGATAACCGTTGATAAACGACCGGGCGTCCATAACCCGTTTGCCTTCGGGCTGGAGCATAGTCAGATTCAGAGGATTATCGCCGGTGCCGACGCAAAGTTGTTTTTGGTCGACAAACATTTCTCCCGGATCGAGGTCCGGTAGATTTGGGGAAACTTCTCGTGAAGCGCCGAGGATTTTCATTTTGAGGTCATCCAGAAAACAAAAGGCTCCCGGCTTGTACGAGAAAGCTCTGATATGGTTGTGAACCCGTCTGCTGTCGGCGCTCCAGTCGATAAGACAATCATCGGTCTTGATTTTGGGCGCCGGAGTGGCTTCGGCGACGTTCTGCTTTTGGGCTTTGAATCCCGGCCGAGCAATCCGGTCGAGGCTTTCTAGCAGAAACGGTCCAGCCATTTCCGACAGACGGTTATATAGAGAACTGAAATTTTCTTCGGGATCGATCGGGGTCGATACCTGATCGATAATATCGCCGCCGTCGACCTGTTTGGTGAGGAAGAAGGAGGTCAATCCGGTTTCGGTTTCACCTTCCAGAATAGCATGAGTGATCGGCGCCGCTCCCCGGTAGCGAGGCAGGAGCGAAGCATGGATATTGAATGACCCGTTTGGCGGAAGGGCAAAAAGCTTCTGGGGCAATATTCTGAAAGCAATGACGACGAAAACATCAGCCTGAAAGGCGGCGATTTCATCGAGGAAGCTCGGGTTACGGAGGCTTTCCGGCTGCAGAACAGGTATCTGCAGATCCAGCGCCCTGATTTTGACCTCGCAAGCGGATACTTTCCGCCCACGGCCGACAGGTTTGTCGGGGACAGTTACGACCGCCAATAGATTATGATGGGATTTGGCCAGCGTTTCCAGCGGTCCGCAGGCAAACCCCGGCGTTCCCATAAATACCACATTCATGCAATTGTCGGAGGGCGGATAGGTGTTACTTATACGGATTTGGTCAGTCTTTTCAATTTACGATCTGCAAGGGCTCGGCCAAGGGCGGAAAAATGGTCGATGAAAAGGACCCCTTCGAGGTGGTCGTTTTCATGTAGGATGGCTCGGGCAGCAACGCCTTCGGCCTCCATGACAAATTCATTTCCGTTCTCATCCAAAGCTTTGACTTTTACCCGCTCGGGGCGGGTTAATCGCTGAAATATGCCCGGAAACGACAAGCAGCCTTCTTCAAATTCAGAGGATCCTGCGGTTTCCATAATCTCCGGGTTGATAAATACTTTCTGTTCGGCAGTAATATCGACCACCGAAAGATCAACGATAAAAATTCGCAGCAGCACACCTAATTGCACCGCTGACAAGCCAAGCCCGTTTGCTTTTTGCAATGCGGCCTTCAAATCGGCCAGCAAATCTTTTACCTCGGTGGTAATTTCTTCCACCGGTTTTGAGACTTCTCTTAAGACCGGATCTCCGTATGTAACTATCGGTCTACCCGCCATCACCGCTCCATGCTAATTTAGTTGTCAACCTTCGTGGCGATAGAAGATTTTAGATACTCCATTTTGACATCATCACCCACTCTGAGCACGACGATGCTCTTTTCTTCATTAATCGAAGAAATCACCCCGAACATCCCGCTATTGGTTACGACTTTATCACCTTTTTTCAGGGCAGACAACAGTAACTTGTGTTGCTTCTGTTTTTTCTGCTGGGGCCGAATCAAAAGTAAATAAAATATTACAAAGATCAGTAATATCGGCGCCAACGAGACCAGCATTGAACCGGCACCACCTTCGCCGGTCGGCTGGCCTGACATGAGAATCATTTGATTCAAGTCCTACTCCTTTTATATATATCGGCGAGTACGGCTTTAAGCCGCAGCCCGCTATCAGGTAAAACAAAAAATATGTCAAATTGTTGCAAATAGCAATCTATTTTAATAAAATTCGCCCTCTCCCCCCTCCACCCTATCTTTGTGTTTATCAACACATTAGACGGTTACGGCAGGTCGGGGCAGGCTCTCAGCCGGCCAGGCTTTTGAAAATGGCCAGAATATCGTCTCGGTATAACGGTTTCGGGTTGCCCAGATATTCACCGTCTATTCCATAAATCCTTAAGGCGTCATCGGCCATCTTTTCGAATTTGGAATCGTCGGCTATACCGATATCCTTGAAATTCAGTAGACGACCGACCGAGGCGAAGAAGTCTTTCATCGCCACAATTCCTTTGACGGCCAGTTGTTCGTCTGATTGTCCGTCGCGATGAATATCGAACAGTTCTATGGCGAGCATGGCATATTTGGCCGGTCGGGATTTGTAGCTGTACTCCATGAGAGCAGGAATCAAAACCGCCAGCCCTCGACCATGAGAGATATCATAGTGTCCTGAGAGGGAGTGTTCGAGAGCATGGATCGGGTAGGCGCCGCCTCGGCCGGAGTTGATCATACCGGAAAGCGCAACCGCCGAAGCCCATGAGAGGTTGGCTCGGGCATCGATATTCTTCGGGTCTTTGAGGACTATTGGCAGGTTTTCGATAACTGTTTTGATCACCCCCATGGCGAATCTGTCCTGGATCGGGGTATTGTCGTCGCCGGTGAAGAACCCCTCAATGACATGGCATATAATATCGATGCCGCCGTCGGCAGTATAGTCTTTGGGAACGGTAACCGTTAATTCCGGATCGATGATTGATACTTTGGGGAAAAGTAGTGGAGAAAACAGGACCGCTTTTTCATGGGTTTCCCAGTTGGTGAAAACGCCTCCGGCGTCGGCCTCCGACCCGGTTGCGGCCAAAGTCGGGATGGCCATAATCGGTAGTGCTTTTTTGACCGGATTGCTGGGGGTTTTGCCATGAGGAATAAAATCCCATATCGGCTTTGTTTCGACTGCGGCCACGGCAATCGCCTTGGCGGCATCCATCGGCGACCCGCCGCCGAGGCCGATGATGAGATCACATTCGTTTTCCCGGGCCAGTTTTCCGGCTTCGTCGATGGTTGATGTGCGAGGATTCGGTTCGATTTTATCAAAAACCAAGGCCCCTACCCCTTCTTGCTCGAGATAATTGGTGACTTTTTCTATGATACCAAAGGCTGAGGCAGATCGTTTTCCGGTTACAATCATGGCTCGCTGGCCCAGTTGGGCGGCTTCGATTCCAATCTGGTCGATAGTTCCCTGTCCGAAAACGATTTTGGTCGGCAGGTTAAACGTGAAGTTTTGCATATAGTGATCTCCTTCTTGTGTATACTTCCAAAAACCGGTCACAAGATAAAGCCGGGTCCGGTCAAAAGCAAACATTTCCAACGGATCGTTTACATATGGCCGGCCAATTTCCCATCGGGTATCTTTCATTGGGTTCCCATAATATATGTTGACATGGGCGATCGGCCAGAGTATCTTATTAATCCTTGCCCTTGGGAAGGATAGAGCGTGGAGAGAGGGATATTTCTCTAATCCAACCTGTCCTTCACCTAACTATTCTCGTAGATGCTAACTTGGACAGGTAAATAATCAAGGAATGAGAATTGCTCATCCTCTGCAGGGAGGCTTTATGGATGTTTTGATATGAATAAAGCAATTACGATTCCGGACCATCTTGAGTCCATCTTTAGAGGTGTACAGCGAGCTGTGGCCGCCGGCGACGTTGGCTCTATCCGGAAACCTACGCGTAACGCCAAAGGGGATACCGTCAAATGGTTTGATCTTGCAGCTAACGAGGCAGTTTGTGTCTACCTCAAGGAGCGTTTCCCGCATTCGACCGTGCTGTTATCTGAAGAGGGTTCACCTCGCGAGTTTGGCACTGGACAGCCCGAATTCACAGTAGTATTGGATCCGGTGGATGGTTCGGACAACTTCGCCCGTGGAATGGCACCCGTTAGTATGGCTGTGGCATTGATCCCACGGTCTTGTCCAATTTCAGTTAAATCAGTCCAATATGCGTTAGTGGGCAATCTGGTTACTGGACACATTTACATTGCGGAGCGAGGAAGCGGGGCGTCCTGCGATGGTAAGCAGATCCGTGCCGGAACATGCAACATCCTGAAGAACGCCATGATCAGTTGCGAAATGAACCATTTTGCAGTGAGAGCGCCCCTGGCGAATGTCCTTTCTCTCGCCGGGGGGGTCCGCTCCTTAGGATGTGCCACTCAGGCAATAACGTTGGTCGCTTGCGGTTCCATCGACGCGCATCTGGATATGCGCGACCGCCTTACACCTGAGAACTTCCTGGCCCCCTCTCTCATTCTCACCGAGGCAGGAGGAACCATAACCGGACCAAAAGGAGAACCGATCCCTGATATCACAGATCTAACGCAGCGTTTTTCGATCATTGCCAGCGGGTCGCCCGAACTACACGCAGTTCTCGTTCAACAATTGAAAGATGATACCGTATGCACATAACAGCTGAAACAGCAGTCCCAGCCTTTACAGGGACTGTACCACCTGCTGTGATACTGGCTGCTGGTGAGGGGCACCGCCTGAACGGAGTGAACGGGGGAAGTCCAAAACCTCTCACCCCGATTCTTGGTCTGACTCTCCTGGAAAGAGCCATTCTGTCATGCAAAGAGGTTGGGGTCCTGGAGTTTTATGTGGTGATCGGATATCATGCGGACATAATGATCCATTACTTACATGTGCTTGAGCAGAGGTTATCCGTCATGATCCAGCCGGTAAAAAACCCGGATTGGAGAGAGGGGAACGGTTCCTCCGCTCTATCAGCAGCACCCTACATAAGTCGTCCCTTTTTTCTGTTGATGTGTGATCACCTCTTCGATCCTACGATTCTACAACTATTGCTTACAGCAGGAAAGAATACAACTGATTGTCTTCTGGCAGTTGATCGTCATCATGGCCGTGTGTTTGAGCTGGAAGACGCCACCAAAGTCCAATTGAATGGAAATGATATTACCGGTATCGGCAAAGAAAAGGCGTCTTTCGACGCCATAGATACCGGACTCTTCCTCTGTCAACCCTCTCTGTTTGGTGCTCTGGAGGTTGCCAAGAGCAGAGGTCAACACTCCCTTTCAGCCGGGCTCGTTGAGTTGATAAGGAGTCGTGAATTCCGAGCCGTTACAATTGGTGAACGATTTTGGTTCGATATCGACACGCCGAAGAGTCTAAGTCGTGCCAAGAGAACTATGCTCCAGAGTCTGTCAAAACCCGTCGAAGACGGTTTTGTTTCCCGTTATCTAAACCGTCCCGTGTCGCGTCGGATCTCTGAGATACTGATCCGCACTCCAATCAGCCCCAACGGAATCTCTCTGCTGAGCTTTGCGGTAGCAATCGTTGGGGCAGTCACGTTCTGTCTGGGCGGACATGCTTGGACGATCCTGGCCGGTCTAGTGATCCAGCTATCCTCCATCGTTGACGGCTGCGATGGTGAGGTTGCCAGACTCAGATTCCAGTCGAGTAAGTTCGGCGGGTGGTTTGATACAATTCTGGACAGGTATGCCGACACTTCAATAGTGGCTGGCGTCTCCTTCGGATACTGGCTTGCTCACCCGCATGCAGCCGTATGGCTGGGTGCAATATTCGCACTGACGGGCTTCATCATGGCAAGTTACGTCAAGAAGGAGTTTGTGATTCGCTATCAGTCGAAACCTCCTAGTGGTCTATTCGGAAAGCTCATTAAGAGGGACTTGCGAATCTTTGCAATAATGTTAGGTGCGATTGTCAACCTACCGTATGAGATTATGTTATTAGTGGGACTCTTGTCTCACGTCGGGATCGGATGGGTCCTACTGAAGGGTCATAGACAAATGAGGTGACAGCGGCGGCGGATCGTTTTCCAGTGACAATCATAGCTCGTTCTCCCAGCCTCGCAGCTTTGATTCCGACCTGGTCGACAGTTCCGGTCCAAAAAATAATTCGGGTGGGCAGATGAAATGTGAAATTTTGCATCGATATTCCCCTTCATTTTTAAAATCAGAATTCAATGTTTCAAAATATATACGGCAGTAATGAAAGGCAACGATAATTGACCGAATTGGCGGCAAAGTCAGCGGAGCATCCTGTGGGCGACAGACGCCCCCGTCTGCCCCAGCCTTTGGTCGTCCTGACGTCAGATGTTCCGCAGGGTCCTTTCCGTAAGGATTCGCCGAAGGCGAATGACCCTGCGGCTTCTTAAAAATACCATTGCCCCCCTATTAATATTGGATTATATTATCCTCGTCACTTAGGCAAGGCATCCACCGGCATCGACACCGTGATAGGATAAAATAGACTATCCCACAGCAAGGGGCTTGTTGAAAAAGTCTTGATTTAAGGGTCTGGGAGTGTTTCAATAAACTCATGCAGACAAAACGAGAAGGACTGGACTCGGGTATGATGCTTCTTCCCTCTCTGGAAGAATTCATTCCCAAAGAT
>DAOUTW010000095.1 GCA_030668485.1 Candidatus Zixiibacteriota bacterium | reverse complement strand
GCCTTATCTGACGACAAAAACTCACATCCAGAGCCAAGTCTGATAAATGCCTAACAAACAAATCAAAAACAGGTGTTTTTCAACAAGCCCCAAGCTGTGGGGCACCCGGCGCCACCAAGACGACGATGATGACTCAGACGATGAAGTGGAGACAGGATGGGAACCCTGGTATTCGTCACCGCCCGAACATTGAGCTATCCGCTGTAAAAATGAGGGATATGAGGTAAGAATTTTATGTGGGACAACATAATATTTTATTTTAAATTATTATTATTAAGCGTGGTTATTGTCGCTGTCTATTTTGGATCGCGTTATGTTTTGGGCCTGTCAAAATTAGATATAGTAGAAACCTTACTCGATAAAAAGAAACCGCCTCTCAAAAGAATTGGGCCATTATTGTTGGTTATATTATTTTGTTTTGTCCTGTTAATCATTTTCTCGCACATTAAGGGGGACAAAGACATCCCATTCTTATGAATGTATGCTGAATTTTATACTTGATACTACATGTGCCCTACAGCTTTGCTGTGAGGCATCCGGCTGTGGGGCACCCGGGCTTGCAAAAGCAAGTCTTTGGCTGTCGCGCAGATGGTCTATTTTTTGTGCTCGAAAACAGAATTCTTTACTTATCATAACTTACTCGCTCTTCGAAACCTTATTGAGCTAAGGGGCGATTTTATCGGAGGTTATTAGATGTGGTATATTTATATCCTGAAATGTAGTGACGAATCCTATTATACGGGGATTACCAATGATGTCGCCGCGCGCTTGGATAAGCATAATTCGGGCAAAGGAGCCAAATATACCCGATCACGCCGTCCCTGCGAGGTTGTATATATTGAAGAGTGCGAGAGTGAAATTGCTGCGCGTCGGAGGGAGAGAGAAATAAAGAAGTTGCGCCGCGAGCAAAAGGAAGATTTAGTCCGCCAGTTTCCTGCTTCGGCTTTGAAGAATCTCCTCAGGGTCTCCGGCTAATTGTCTTCCCGAAAAAACAGAGTCCTGTCATGGTCGTCAGTAATCGCATGAAACCCTTCGTGTTGCGAGATAATACTTGACAAAATAGACCCTTGCTATATATTCTGTTATAAGGAGTTACTTGCCAAAATGAATTTTAGCGTTTCTCACAACAATATTCCCGGTTCCGCCCGCAATTGGTGGTGGTGGTCCATACCAGATACTGGTAGTGGGTGATATGCGCTAATTTTTTAGACATAAACACGAAAAGGCTTCGGCCCGCTACCAGTTTCAGGTAGCGGGCTTTTTTTGTGCCGACCGGAGAAATTGATATGGTTCAGGATCTGTTACTTGACGAAAAAACGCCGAAAAGACAAATAAGTCTCGGGATTGTATCCAGAGAGCTGCCCGCCGATCTGGAGACGCCCGTATCAGCCTTCCTCAAATTGAGAAATTTTGGGGCCAGGGTATTGCTTGAAAGCGTTGAATACGGCATTACTCTGGGAAGATATTCATTTATTGGCTTTCAACTGAATCATCGAATCGATATACATCGGAAAAAAACGGTGATCGAGAATTCGACCGATAGCCGGATTCTAACCCATAACGGGCAAAATCCCCTGTCCCATATCAAGAATATCCTCAACCGGTTTTGTATAGAAGCCGACCAGTCAATGACGAGGCTCCTGGGCGGCACCGTTGGCTATATCGGTTATGACTTCATCCGATTTATCGAGGATATCCCGGACGTTTCCGATGATACCCTGAACGTACCGCTGGCGTCATTTTATTTTATCGATACCCTTCTGGTTTTCGATCATGTTCAAAGACGGATGCGGATTTTATCACTGGCCGATGAGTCATCCCGGAATGACGCTCTGAAAAATATTGATGATATTGTCGATCAATTGCGTTCGCCGCTTCATGTAACAATTTCCCCGTGCCCTCCACATCACAATGGTGAGGCGGTTTCCAATTTCACCGAACAGAAATTTTGCCAATCCGTGGAAAAGGTTAAGGAGCATATCTATGCCGGCGACGTCTTTCAACTGGTTCTCTCCCAAAGGTATTCAGGCGAGACAAACGCCGACCCGTTTCTCATTTACCGCGCCTTGAGGATGCTCAATCCGTCACCATACATGTTCTTCCTGGAGATGGGTGAGGTTATCCTGATCGGTTCCTCACCGGAGGCTCTGGTAAGCCTCGAAAACGGTCGGGCCTCGGTTCATCCTATCGCAGGGACAAGGCCGCGGGGAAACGATGACGAGGAAGATCGCCGCCTCAGCGACGAATTGATGAAAGATGAAAAGGAAAAAGCCGAACATGTTATGCTGGTCGATCTCGGCCGCAACGACCTGGGGCGATGCTGCGAATACGGTTCGATATCGGTTTCGGATTTTATGCGAATTGAGCGTTACTCGCATGTTATGCATATCACCTCGCATGTCACCGGAAAATTGAGGTCCGGTCTTGATCAGTTTGATCTCTTTAATGCAACTTTTCCAGCCGGAACGGTAACCGGCGCACCCAAGATAAGAGCGATGCAGCTAATTGAAGAATTGGAAGGTCTGAAACGGGGGCCGTATGCCGGAGCGGTGGGTTATTTCAGCCTGTCGGGAGATACCGACTGGTGCATTTCCATCAGGACCATCATTATGAAGGGAAAGAAGTATTTCCTTCAGGCCGGCGCCGGGATCGTGGCTGATTCCGACCCTGAAAAGGAATTTATCGAATCGAATAACAAACTGGCTGCATTGCGGAAAGCCATCCAAATGGCCGAGGAGGGGCTGTAAATGATATTGCTGATCGATAATTATGATTCTTTCACCTACAACCTGGCTCAGTATGTGGGTGAAATCGGGCAGGAACCGAAAGTGATCCGAAACGACCAGGTTGGCCTTGAGGAAATTGCCGCTTCCAATCCGTCGCATGTGATTATTTCTCCGGGTCCGGGGGGGCCTGCCGAGGCTGGGTTATCCTGTGACTTGATCCGGCATTTTGCCGGAAAAATTCCCATTCTTGGAATCTGTCTGGGGCACCAATGCATTGCCGCCGCCTTCAGCGGCCGGGTCGGCAGGGCCGAACGAGTTGTACACGGCAAAACTTCGCAGGTGTATCATTCGGGGCAGGGTGTTTTACAAGGATTGCCGAGCCCGTTCGAGGCCGCCCGCTACCATTCGCTCATTGTCGAGGAAGAAGCCCTGCCCGAAGAGATTGAGATAACGGCGCATACATCGGACGGTGAAATCATGGGGATCAAATTGCGCGGTCATGCTGTGGAAGGCCTGCAGTTTCATCCTGAATCAATATTAACCAAACACGGCAAGCAGTTGCTGAGAAATTTTCTGCAATCGAGGTGATTTATGATAGTCAATGCCACGAACTTACTTATGGACCGACAGGATCTCACTGCGGACGAAAGCCGGGAAGTAATGGAACAGATTATGAAGGGCGAGACCTCGCCGGTGCAGATTGCCGCATATCTAACCGCCCTGAGGCTAAAGGGTGAAACATCCGATGAGATTTTTGGGTCGGCCCAAGCCATGAGAAATAATGTCTGCCGCATCAAACATAATCAGACCAGACTGTTTGACAGTTGCGGTACCGGAGGTGATAATTCGGGAACCTTCAACATTTCCACCACAACCGCCTTTATTATCGCCGGATGCGGTGTGCCTGTCGCCAAACACGGCAACCGTTCAATTACGAGCCAATGCGGCAGCGCTGATGTCCTTGAGGCTCTCGGCGTCAATCTTGAATTGACTCCCAAACAGATTGGACAGTGTATCGACGAGATCGGTATCGGTTTTCTGTTTGCTCCCCACCTTCATCCGGCCATGAAGAATGTTGCTCCGGTCAGAAAATCTCTTGGTTTCAGGACTGTTTTTAATATCCTGGGTCCCCTTACCAATCCCGCCTTCACAACCCACCAGATGATAGGTGTTTTTGATCCGGATATCACTGAAACCCTGGCTGTGGTGGCAAAAAAGCTGGGCATAAAGAGTGCCGTTGTGGTACACAATCTGCAATCTATAGACGAATTAACTACCGCCTCGTCGAACAAAGTGTCAGTTGCCAATAATGGCTCGGCACGGAGTTTTCAATTGCATCCTGAGGAATTCGGGTTTAAAGCCTGTCATCCTGACGATTTGCTGGGGGGATCAGCCAGAAAAAACGCCTCGATTATGAAGGCGGTGCTGGGAGGTGAAAAGGGGCCACGTCGCGATACGGTTCTGCTGAATGCCGGATTGGCATTGATGGTAGCCGGAGAAGCAAAAAGTATCAAACAGGGTATAAAGCAGTCCTGCGATTGCATCGATTCAGGAAAAGCGTTGAGAAAATTGAATGAATTCATTGAGATGACGAAGAGTTTTAGCCATGCTTGATAAGATAGTACAGCATAAAAGGGCTGTCCTTGAAAAAGTCGATTGCGCCGGAGAAATTGCTTCCATCGAGCAGCTTGTATCCGAACTGCCTCCCGTGAAGAGCATGAAATCCAGCTTGATCGCTGATGAGAGCATTTCGATAATCGCTGAAATTAAGCGACGTTCACCATCGCGAGGCGAACTGGCGCCGAATTTATCGGTGGAAAAAACTGTGAGAAATTATGAGTCGGGCGGAGCTCGTGGCATTTCCGTCCTGACCGACAGTAAATACTTCGGGGGCAGCAATGAATATCTGATGACGGCCAGGCATTTCTCCGCCTTACCCGTACTGCGAAAAGATTTTATTTTGCACGAATACCAGATATGGGAAAGCCGGTTGATCGGTGCGGATGTCATATTATTGATCGCCGCCATACTGGAACCTGATGAAATAACACGGTTCTATTCGCTGGCCACAGAAATTGGACTTGAAGTGCTCTTCGAGGTGCATTCTGAAGAGGAAATTGATGCTATCGCGGTATTAAATCCGGATATCATTGGCATCAATAACCGTGATCTAAAATCATTCAAGGTTGACCTGGCGACGACCGAGAGGCTTCGGAAATATCTGCCCGATGATATTGTCTGCATCAGCGAAAGCGGAATCAGGAGCCGGAATGACATGGTGCGTTTGCAGGATTGTGGCGTCGATGCCGTCCTTGTCGGCGAGGGAATCGTCACCAGTGCCGATCCGGCCGGAAAGATCAGAGAGCTGATGGGGCCAAACAATGACGCGCATTAAAATATGCGGCATTACCAATGTTGAGGATGCTATGGCGGCGGTCAAACTCGGCGCGGATGCGATCGGGTTTGTATTTGCCGGAAGCCAACGCAAGATTGACCGGGATACAGCCCGAAAAATCTCACAATGCCTTCCTCCATTCGTCAGCAAGATAGGGGTATTTGTCGATGAACAATCGGAAGAGGTCAGGGAAACCGCCGGTTATTGCGGCCTGGACGCAGTACAACTGCATGGGGATGAATCACCAGCCTATCTTGAGGCTCTCAACCTTCCGGTGATAAAAGCCTTTCGTGTCAAAGATCATTCTATTCTGGAGCAGATCAGGGTGTATAATCTGCCACATATTTTGCTCGACACGTACGTCGGGGATCAATCCGGCGGTACCGGAAAATCTTTCGACTGGGATATTGCACGCCAGGCCAATGCGCTGGGCCGAGTCATTCTCGGTGGAGGGTTAAACGGGGACAATATCGAAAATGCCCTGATTACGGCCTGCCCCTTTGCGGTCGATGTCAGCAGCGGGGTGGAGGCGTCTCCCGGCAAGAAAGATATGCGAAAACTTGAAACCTTTATAACAAAGGTGAGATTGTGGGACAACCGAACAAATTAGGATATTTCGGAGCATTCGGTGGCCGTTTTGTTCCCGAGACGTTGATGACGGCTCTGATTGAACTGGAAAAGGAATATAAAAGTCTCAAACGAGATAAATCCTTCCGCGAAGAATTGAAGGACCTTTTGCATAACTATGCCGGTCGGCCGACCCCGCTGTATTATGCCAGGCGGTTGACCGAAAAGTGGGGAGGATCCAAAATATATCTCAAAAGGGAGGATTTGACTCATACCGGAGCGCACAAAATAAATAACTGTCTGGGTCAGGGATTACTGGCCGTTCGAATCGGGAAAAAACGTTTGATTGCCGAAACCGGAGCGGGGCAGCATGGCGTCGCCGTTGCCACCGTGGCCTGTTTGTTCGGGTTGGAGTGCACTATATATATGGGCAAGAAGGATATGGCGCGGCAGGAGCCGAATGTGAAGCGTATGCAACTTCTCAATGCCGAAGTCATTGGTGTGGACAGCGGCAGCAAAACATTGAAGGATGCGACCAATGAAACGATCCGCGACTGGGTGACTAATATTTCAACATCGCACTATATTATCGGATCGACCGTCGGCCCGCATCCATATCCGATGATGGTCCGGGATTTCCAGGCGATCATCGGACATGAGGCCAAAAAACAGGCGAAGCGGATAATTAAAGGTCTGCCCGATGCCATCGTTGCCTGTGTCGGCGGCGGATCTAATTCGCTGGGCATTTTCTACCCGTTCATCAATGATATCGATGTCCGATTGATTGGGGTTGAAACATCCGGTCTCGGACTGAAAACTCAACACCACGCGGCCACTCTCTCGCGGGGAAAGCCGGGTGTTCTTCACGGAAGTTATAGTTATCTTCTTCAAGATCAAAACGGCCAGGTCCGGGCAACTCATTCCGTTGCCGCCGGATTAGATTATCCCGGAGTAGGGCCGGAACACAGCCATCTGAAATCGACCGGGCGGGCTACATATGTAACAGTTACCGATAAACAGGCCCTGGCAGCCTTCGTTGAGTTGTCTCGAACGGAGGGCATTATCCCCGCTTTGGAATCATCTTTTGCCCTGGCCTATGCCAAAAAACTTGCCCGCCGGATGGGTCGAGACCGGATTATTATAATTAATCTTTCCGGGCGGGGGGACAAGGATCTTGGCACCGTGCAAAGTTTGCTTGATGGCGGCGGCAATAACACCAACGGACATGGCGGGGAGGAAGGGTAAATGGCCTTGAATATCCCGGATGTATTTATGACCTGCCGGCGGGAACAGAGAGCGGCCGTGATGCCGTTTCTGACATCCGGCTATCCCTCGGATAAAATGTTCATAGAACTGATCCGCAGTATGATCCGGGCCGGGGCCGATATGATTGAAATCGGCGTGCCTTTTTCCGATCCCCTCGCGGATGGCCGCTCTATTCAAAAATCATCGGAAGCGGCTCTCGCTAACGGTATCGACATCGATCGAACGCTGGACCTCGCACGGGAGGCCGTAAACGGCCAATTGGCACCGCTTATTATGATGAGCTATTTGAATCCGATTTTGGCTTATGGAGAGGAGCGCCTGCTGCGGAGGATGCGCCGTTCAAATTTCAAGGGCATGATTATTCCCGATCTTATACCCGAAGAAGGCGCGAACATGGAACAGTTATGTCGAAAGCATGAGATTGATCTGATATATCTTCTGGCGCCTACATCGGACCGGAAGCGGCGAAAGCGGATTATCCGCCATGGGAGCGGGTTTGTGTACCTGGTTTCCGTGGCCGGAGTGACCGGAACCAGAAAGGCCCTGCCGCGATCTCTGAAAACCTGGATTCGCCAGGTAAAAAAAGAAAGCGCCTTGCCGGTATGCGTCGGTTTTGGAATATCAAATCCTCAACAGGCCCGGGAAATATCCCGAGAGGCGGATGGTGTAATTGTTGGAAGTGCCCTGGTGGAAATCATAGAACGGGCGCCGAATAAACGAAGGATGATTCAAGATACGCAATCGTTTGTATCACAGATGAAAACACAGATTTGATCCGGCGTCATATGCCACAATGTGATCATGACCGGATAGGGAGAACCAGATGGTTATAGTAATGAATTCGGAAGCCACCATGAAACAGGCCAGCGCCGTTATTCAGAAGGCCACCAGACTCGGTTTCAAGCCGCATCTGTCGAAGGGCGCGAAACGGACCATTATCGGACTGGTCGGTAATGGACATGGAACCCCCGAAAAGGACCTGATGATTCTTCCGGGAGTAGAGGACGTCGTCCGTATCACCAGTCCCTACAAACTGGCCAGCCGCGAATTCAGGCCGGATGCAACCGTTGTAACCGTCAATGGAGTGGAAATCGGAGGAACCGCCGTAGTCGTGATGGCTGGCCCCTGCGCTGTTGAAAGTCGTGAGCAAATTATGGAATCAGCGGAGGCGGTCGCCAAAGCCGGAGCCCGGATACTTCGCGGCGGCGCATTCAAACCCCGGACATCACCTTATAGTTTTCAGGGTCTCAAGGAAAAGGGACTCGAATTGCTTCGCGAGGCAGCCGACAAAACAGAGTTGGCTGTCGTAACCGAAGTCATGACACCCAATGATGTCGATCTGGTCGCATCATATGCCGACATCCTTCAAATCGGTGCCCGGAATATGCAAAATTATTCCCTTCTGGAGGCCATTGGAAAAACGACGAAGCCGGTTCTGCTCAAACGCGGGCTGATGTCGACGGTCGAGGAACTGCTGATGTCGGCAGAATATATTTTATCGAACGGCAATCCCAATGTGATTTTGTGCGAACGAGGTATCCGTACCTTTGAAAAGTCAACGCGCAATACTCTCGATATTTCCGCCGTCCCATTTGTCAAAGACCATAGCCATTTGCCGATTATCGTTGATCCCAGTCATGCCACCGGGAAAAGAAGTTTGGTTGGACGAGTAGCTCAGGCCGGTGTCGCGGTCGGCGCCGACGGTTTGATTATCGAGGTTCATCCGCACCCCGAACAGGCCATGTCCGACGGTGGCCAGAGCCTGCATTTCCCGGAGTTTGAATCTACAATGGCCGAACTCAGGAAAATAGCCCAGGCTGTCGGCCGGGAAATTTGAAGAGGAGCGTCTCTTCAGATCGCGGTGGCGAGCCTTAGGCTGTCCCGCGGCTAAATACTATTTTGCCAACCGCCGATACATTTCCATCTCCCTTGAATAAACGGTCAACCGCAGTGCTCTCCGGCGGCTTGACATGAGTCTTGAACAACTGTATTTTGCTTTCAGTATCACCTGTGTCGGAGTCGGGCAAATCCCGGGAGTGGATGCAACCGATTATCGATGAATCGGCGTAAGTTATTGCAGCCAAACATGATTTGGGCCGAACCGGTGATTTTCCCAACGGTCCCGGATTATAATGGCGGCCGGTTTTGGCAAAGCGTATAATTAGCAGGTAACCAAACCTATAATTGAGGCGTCTTTTATCTAGATGGTTGATCACGGAGACCTTTTCTGGAAGCTTTTGGAGCCGGAGTATATCCGAGGGATGATGTTTTGCCGGAAGTTGACGGGCAGCCGTGATGAGGGTGACGATTTGTATCAGGATACGCTGGTGTTGGCCTTTACTAAATTCCCGGAGTTGAAAGACCGGGGAGCTTTTCGGGCCTGGTTTTACCGAATCCTGATCAATAAGTTCAAAAGCACCATCCGGCGTCCCTGGTGGAAACGTCGTCTGCCGATGACCTCCACTATTGAAGCGCAGATGATCGGAGCAAATCCGGTCGACAGGCATACGGCCAAACGGTGGCTGGAGCGGGCGTTTCGGGCGGTTTCGGAGGAAGAAAAAACGCTGGTGACTTTGTTTGAAATGGAAGGCTGGAACGTCCGGGAGCTGGCAGGGTTGTATGAGACCAGCGAGGCGGTTATCAAAACCCGGTTGTTTCGAGCGCGGCGGAAGATGAAGCAGGCGCTGATCAAGTTTTCCAATAAAGCCGGTTTGAAGAAGCCGGGAATGACGGTGAAGAAAAAGGGATGACATATGCAATGTCATGAAGCCCGAAATAAATTGGCCGAATACAACCGGAAAGGCATCGATATCTCTTC
Organism: Candidatus Zixiibacteriota bacterium; assembly: GCA_030668485.1. GTDB lineage: Bacteria > Zixibacteria > MSB-5A5 > GN15 > JAAZOE01 > DAOUTW01. Next base: position 1,736 of record DAOUTW010000095.1, on the reverse strand, counting down.
CGATCGGGAATTGATGGAACATATCCGGCAATGTCCGGATTGTGCTCGCGATTTGGTGGCGGATAATGCCCTGCAAAAACTTTTCACGACGGCAGGCACCGATGATACCGAAGGCGTGATGCCGATGGCTGAAAAGCGGGTCCAGGTTGAGGCAGAGGCGGCGCGAGCAAGCGGCAGGGCCGGCTGGCGAAGATTCTTTAGGTGGGTGCCGGCGAATATCCTGATGAAGCGACCGGCCATGAGTTTCGGTACGGTCGTGGCCGTGATGGTGCTGGCTATTCTGACGTTTGTGCCGTTTGATTATCATCACACCACCGGGTATACTATCACCATGGAAGGGGTCAATGAAAAGCTGGCCGGTGATATCGAAAGAATTTGCGATATGCTCCATACGATGGGGCTGGAGGATGCCGAGGTCGATATCCTCAGTTGCGATACCACCTGCTATCTGACCGGGGCCAAAGAATGCGACACCCTCTGCAAGCTTCTTTTCGTCGAGCTCAAGACCAGGGAAGAGGCTCAGCGGGTTGTCTCGGCCTTCACCCGGATCGATTCGAAGGACTTGACGACCAACATCGAGCCGGTCCGCACGCGGACCTCCGGAACCCTGCTCGACCGCGCCAACAAGACCATTCTGCAAAGACCGCTTGATAGTAATTGATTCCCCCTCCATTCTAATTTTATTGCGTCAGGAAAGCCCACCACCGCGGGTGACGCTGCAGGAAAGGTCAGGAGCCCTGTGCCGCTGACTAGTGGCAGGATCTCCCTCGAAAGACTCGGGACCTACGGCACGGATCCTGCCCTACGGAACCATGGGCCGTTCGCCGGTCGCGATGAAGGTAAGTGTATGTATTTTACATACACCCGGCGTCTTTTTGGGGCGCATAATTGGTTGTCGTGCTTGGGATTGTACGGGATTTGGCTTTGGTCGCTCATTTTTAAAGAAATTTCTGCGGCAGGGGCCGCCTTTTGGCTGTCGCTGTTGTATGACAACGGCTTAGGGTTCGTTTTTCATATTTAGGGTTTTTCCTTTCTTTGGCTTTCGATGGGATTTTCTTTTCAGTTACGCGCATTTGAGTATGTCCTTAAATAATCTGGTTCATCTATTGGGAGGGGGGCAGGATCTACAGCGATTCTATGTCATTTTTGCAGAATTGCCCCTCACCCCCGGCCCCTCTCCCACAGGTAGAGGGGTGATAATTGGTCTGGTTTATCATATGAAATTGGTATTGATTCTTTAAAATATTGGGTTATATTGTCTGAGTTATTTGGGAAGGCATCTTTGGGCATCGACATCGTGATAGAATAACAGAGAACCCACAGCAAGGGGCTTGTTGAAAAAGTCGGTTAGACGTTATTGATTGAGAACTCTATTAAATATTTGAGGTCTGGCCCCTATGAAGCGTGCGATCACTGAGTAAGAATTCGCACCGCAAGCGGTGCGGCACCCAATTCTGAGAGGTTTGGTACAGACTCACTACCTTGGTAACAGTTTATCAACAAGCCCTAAATGGTGGGCCACCCGTCAACAACAGGATATGCCAATACTTGATTTTCACAATCTTCTTGACATTACCCTTGATGACATTACCCCCGGCACCGCCAACTTCTGAAATTCCTGTTCCCGCAAAGTGATAATGTCCTAAAAGAGCAAAGTAGAAATGTCCTGTTGAGAGGCTATAATAATCCTCAAAGAATTGGGGAGGATTATGGTCGGAGAGGACATTATCAGGATG
>DAOUTW010000024.1 GCA_030668485.1 Candidatus Zixiibacteriota bacterium | reverse complement strand
GTCTGTCTTCTTAAGAAACCCGGAGCAGAGCTCCGGGCCACGCAGGTTAGGGTCCCGGGCACCCGGCACATGACTAAGTCATTTTTCAAGGAGGTTGTGAATGGAATTAAAAGAGCTTGTCAGTGAAACACTTAAGCAAATCGCGGAAGGCGCTAAGGACGCAACAGGTGTTATGAAAGAAGCCGGTGTGTCGCTTAACTCAGCAAGAAAAGGCTCCGTAGTCGAATTTGATGTCTCTATTGATCCAACTAAAGGTATCGGAATATTGGGCCCGTCTTCATGGCAGGAAGGCACTCGCATCAAATTTATGGTTCCTATAAAGCTACCTACGTGTGAATAGGCATGCATCCGCCTAAATGACATCAAACACGGCCGGAACGATGAGTTTATAATATGAAGCTGAGTCGTATACCTTTTAAATGGGTGCCTTACGGCAAGCTGTGGGGCACCCGGCTGAAACAGATCACTTACGGAAAAATATGAATTTGTGAAATTCTTCTAAGCAACGATTAGCGTACTTGATTTTTTCTTCTGAGCTTATCAAGATATTGTTCGTAACTCATTGGGCATTCAAGAAATTGTTTAACTTCATCAAGAGTGTCCAATTGAAGTATATCTTTCATGCGCTTCCATAATGATTGCGAGTATGTCTTGTAACTATTTCCGCGCGAAATCTTTACATATATATGTGTGTACCATTTATTATTAAAATATAGAAAATACTTCTCTTTCTTTTTATCTTTTCGGCCCTGTTTTAATCTAAAACCTTTTTTTTGTATCGATTTTCGAATTACATCTCTCTTAATATCTGTCATAGCAATTCTACAGTTGCAAATGATACCAATGTTTTCTTGTATTTAAGAGTACTTTGCCCTAATTCGCTTTCAGGCATTTCTACAATATCACAATAAAAGTCAACAAACGATTCTCTAAAATCAGCGAGAGCTTCACTCTCATCATCTCCAAAACCATAAACCCCGAATTTCTCACTAAATGCTATATAATGACCTTCCTCAAATGACAGTTGTACAACGAGTGATAAGCCAGAATTAATATTAACCCTTTTATTTTCAAATACAACTTCACTTAGATTTAGTTCCCTAATGATGCCACATTGGGGTTGGTCCGTAGATGTTTCAGGTAGTTGCCGATCGATATTAATCCATGAAGAGTGAACAACAATCAAAGGCTGAGTATACATATCAGTCCAAAATTCCTCTTTCCAGCGGTAATTTTCGCCAATGTTAGCAGGCGCAGTACTTGAAAATATGGCCCTGTGAGAGACTGTACCTCTATGTACCTGAGCAGGCATATGCTAGTCCTTTTTTTTTGGCTGGGCTTTATCTAACTCTTCAACCACAAGAGCCCCCATCTCTTGAAGTTCTTTAATTTGACCACCAATAATTTTTTCTAATGATATAGAAACATTGAATGGAAGAAGAATCGACTGAGAGAGGCCAAATTTCTTCTTGTCTGGAAACCACTTGCCAAAATAAAATATCAGCCCATTTGGACAAGAGGAGACCCTTACAAAATCTGAGAATTCATAATCTTTTGCAGATTCGTCTAGATAGAAATAATTATCTGCCTTCTTAGGCTTTTGTTTGCTCTTAGTTCCCATATCCATTTGTTTCGGTAATTGGTTTAAATTCTGTAGTTTCCACACTTCCTTGAACAAAATATTCTCGTCCGTGTTCCAAAATAGCGATTTATTCTTAAAACGCAAGGATTTTTGCCAAAAGAAAACAGTTCGTTACTTCGTAGACGAGGGCCGTCTCCGTAATTCTGTCACGGTGTCGATGCCTGAAGATGCCTTCCCTTGTGACGAAGATAATATAATCCAACATTAATATGGAAACAATGGTGTTTTCGCGCGAAATCAACACCAAACCGCTGTTAATCCCGATGCTTTCTTGTTAAGTGAACCTGAACGAGAAAGGGATATATATGAAACAAATCACCCTCAGAAACAGACCGAATATGACCCCAATGGAAGAGAAACCCGGCAAACATGCGAAAATGAGCAAACAAAGCCAAATAATCGTTGTGCGGCAACAACATCGCCTTTTTGTCAAAGCCAATCTAAGCCATTTTAAGCCATTTTTTGTGCCCAAAAGGGGTGTTTCCGGTCATATTTGGGGTCATTTTATGGACGGGTGGCCTATCATTCATGATGGGAAATCGGTCGGGAAAGGCCGCCGCGGCGGGCGACCGCGCGGGGATTGTGCCTATGCCCGGCGAGGTGTGAACATGCTGACAATCGGATTGAGGGCCAACGATACGATCATGCCGATGGTGCCGGATTGAGGGGATGGCATGTCATATCCGAAATATAAAATCAGGCAAACCGCCAGACCGAGAATCGACGATGCCAAGGCGCCATACTTATTGGCCCGTTTGGTGAATAAACCCCAGATAAACGGTCCCAGGAAAACCGCTCCGATGGCGCCCCATGAGATCCCGAGAATCGCCACAATCGTCGCCGGTTTGAAATAAGCCATAATCACCGAGAGCAAAACGAAAAAGGCACTCAGGTAACGCATCAGGGCTGTCAATTTGCGGTCGGAGACATCGGGATTGATAAACCCGGCATAAACATCTTTGACCATAGCCGAACTGGATATCAAAACCAGCGCCGCAAGCGTCGACATCGAGGCCGACAAGATCAACAGCAGGATCAAAACCGACAGAGTTTCGGGGACGACATTGGATAAAAACTCCGGCATCAGGGCATCGAATACCGGCTTGCCATTGCTGAAGGCATTGGGCGCACTCTCCGGAGTAAGAAAAAATCGCGCGGCGGCTCCGGTGAAATAAGCGATGCTGACCACCAGCACGGCAAAAAGGGTCGAGGCGATCATCCCGATCCGGATTGAACGCTTATCTTTGATGGCATAAAATTTCTGAATAAGCTGCGGCATCCCGAACGGCGCAATGCTGGTAAGAAATACCAGACAGAACAACGGCCATAACCCCGGAGGCCCGACAGCCTGAGTCAGTTTGGGATTGATTGCCGCCAGCCCGGCGGTGATATTGGCCAGTCCACCGGCCTTGCTGATTGTCGTCCAGAGCAGGATGGCAACGCCGACTGTCATGATCATGCCGAAGACGACATCGATCATGGTCATCGATTTATAGCCGCCCATGACAAGATACATGGCGGTGAACAGGCCCATGAATACGAGAGCCAGAGTATAGTCGAGCCCGAAAGTCGATTGGAACAGATACGACAACCCCATGAAGACCGCCGCGGTATACGGAATATAGAAGACAAAGATACAGATCGAGGCAAACAGCTTGAGGGACTTGCTGTCATAACGCTTCTGTAGATATTCGGCCATGGTGGTGACGTTGTAGTCCAGCGACATCTGCCTGATCCGGTTACCCAAGAGCCACCAGACGGCCAGCACACCGATCAGGGAATTGCCGATGGCGATCCACAGCCCGGAGTATCCGAAACCCCAACCGATCTTGCCGGCGAAGCCGATAAAGAGAACGGCGGAAAAGTAGGCGGTGCCGTAGGTGAAGGCGGTCATCCACGGCCCGATCGAGCGCCCGCCGAGGAAGAAATCGGAAAATGATCTGGTTTTTCGCATCCCCATGATGCCGATGATGATTATCATCAGCGCAAACGCCGAGATCACACTCACCTTCAAAAACATGCCGTCCCCCGAAAAGTTGCCGTCAATTGTCGACGCGTATGGTAGCGTAAGAGAAACCGAAATACAAGCGGGAAAAAGGTCATATTTTGATTGACAGCGGGTCGATTTTTCGGCAGCTTAGATCTAATCACATCAATCACAATGAAAAGGCAGGGAGGAAATTATGGACAGGAATTGGGTGATCCGATGGGGTATGGTATTGTCCCTGGTACTGGGACTGGCTGTCGGGAACGTTACTGCACAAGAGCAGCAATTCTCGGCTGACATCTCGATGGGTATTCAGGGTCAGACGATGAATGGGAAAGTCTTTGTCGGGCCGACACATTATCGGATGGATATGGAGCAGGCGGGAGAAAAACTGTCGGTGATCGTCGACCGCGAGGCCGGCCTGACACGGGTACTGATACATGGGATGAAGCAGTACCTCGAAATGAAAAGCGATGATCCGATGAGCCTGATGAATGATCCGTTCCAGAGTATTATTTACACCGAATCGTTCGCCGAAAAGAAAAGTCTGGGGGCCGAGAAAATCGGTGAGTATACTTGCGATAAATACGTCCTTACGTATGGCGATCAGGATTTGATGACCTATTGGGTATCGCAGAAGTTCAATTTCGTCATCAAGATAATCAACAACTCATCGGAGGGAACTTTTCTTGATCTTACTAATTTAGCTGCCGGCCCTCTCGATGATGACGTATTTGCCACGCCTGCCGATTATGCTGAAATGATACCTCCGGGCGAGGAACCGATCGAGGTGCCGGACTGGGCCGTCGATATTCCATCGGCGCCGGAGATGACGCCGCCATTCGAGAAGAATGTTGCGGCAGGCGATATGTTCCGAATTCCAGTGGTTGCAGGACAGTCGGTATGGGTCAAAGCGGCCAACCGGAGTGATGACGAGGTCTTGGCTCGGGCTATCCCCTTCAAAGATGGCATGCCTCTGAAGGAAATAACGTGGTACAATAATTTTGGAATGAAGGGCTCGATTTGTGATCGCCGACATGAGGCGGCGGTCGAGGCGGACGAAATCGTGATCAGGATATTCAAGGGAAGTTTGACGGTATTCGGCAAATACAGCCCGATGACGGAAGGACAGGCAGCAGCCGGTAATGAGTTTACATATGATCTCATCTCGGATGAACATGTTGTGACGCGGATTGTAAACCTGGCCGATGGTGAATCTGAGGTTGTGATCGACTACTCAAAAGACGGCCAGGAAGTAGGCGAGGATGAGATAGGGCCGGAGAAATTCCGGACCGTAACCATTGAAACCGGCGAGACCGACCAGAGAACCCTCAGTCCTCCCGGTGATAAGGTCATATTTCGAGTGACCAAAGGTGAGGTGCTTTTTAAGCTGGGACAATTCGACAGTTTTGAATGGTAATGCCCCAGCGGAAAATAGAGGAGATTGAAAATGAAATACGGCGCGAGGAATCAGTTGACCGGTAAGGTTCTTAATATCAAGGAAGGCGACATCATGTGTCAGGTGCGTTTGGAGATTGCGCCGGGAGCGCAGATGAATTCGGTCATGACCACGGAGTCGTTGCATGACCTGGGAATCAGTGAAGGCGATTCGGTGAAGGTGGTAGTCAAGGCTATTAATGTTCTTCTGGTAAAAGAATAGTTGACCCAAAGCGGGTAACGATATATCATAGGCTATATGCCTGAACCGAAATATATTATTATCACTGCCGAGGGTCGTGACGACATGGTGGAGCGCACCAGCGCCGCCACAAGTCCGGAATGGCCGGAGTTTATGCTCAATGATCCGGTGGCGAATAAATACTGGGCCGCCCTTTATCGAGATTTCCCTCAATTTCAGTTTGTACTGGCCGATCCTGAGACCGATGAGATAATGGCGTCATGCAACAGCGTGCCACTTGCCTGGGAAGGTGGGTTCGAGGCTTTACCGAATGAAGGCTGGGACTGGGCCTTGAAGAAAGCATTTGAGGATCTGAAGGCGGGTAAAACGCCGACTATCCAATGTGCCTTATCGGTTACGATTCCGAAGAAATTCCGAAAAATGGGACTGAGCGCCCATGCCATACGCGCCATGAAAGAAATCGGGCGCGCCAATAAGCTGAAATCGTTGATCGCTCCGGTGAGGCCGAGCTTCAAGCATAAGTATCCCAATACGACGATGACAAGTTATATCAAATGGTGCGGTTCCGATGGGATTCCGAAAGATCCCTGGATGAAGGTGCATGCCAGAGAAGGGGCGGAGATTGTCAATATCTGCTATCAGTCGATGCGTATTGTCGGGACTGTCGAGCAGTGGGAAGAGTGGACCGGGATGCGTTTCCCCGGCAGTGATAAATATATCGTCCCCGGAGCCCTGGTGCCGGTTAAAATCGACTGGGATAATAATCAGGGAACGTATATCGAGCCGAATGTCTGGATGGTGCACCAGCTCGGATAGCATCGTGGTTATATCATTCTGACAACAGGCGAATAATCAAGCGCGGGCAGGATTTCCTGCCCGTTTTCGTTTCAGGCGCGGGCGAGTTTTCTCATTTTCAGTTTGATAGCAGCGATGGCCGGTTCGACCAGCTCTTCGATATCGACATGGGCGGTATTTATAATCATGTCATAGTGATGAGGGTCGTCGATATCGGCGCCAAAACCCTTGCGGATCAAACCCCGGCGTTCGCTGTCAGATTTATCGATGGCCGTTCCGGCCTCATCCTCGGTTAGATTACAGTAGGTGACCAGATTCAAAATCCGATCCTTCATGGGGCAGATAAACCTGATATGAAATCCTGTATCCGATCCCAGGATAAAATTGCCGCCGCGGCCGACCAGAACGACTCCTCCCAGACGAGCCATCGATAGAACAACCGAGATGAGATGGCGGGCATAATCGGAATGATCGACCGCCTGCCCGGTGACAAAAGCCTGAACCATCAACTCCATGCGGGAACGGTAATGCTCGTCGAGCGAGGCGATAATACGTTTCCGGTATCCTGAGGACTCGCAGATGGCGTCGACGATTTCCTTATGGATCAGTTGATAACCCATTTTGTCGGCCAGCAGGGCTGCAAAATAGGCTCCCCGAGACCCGCTTTCGCGGGAAACGGTGACTATTTCCATCGGGGGTTCGGCTGCCGGCGGGGTCTCCTCCCGCTTCATCCGCTCCAATTCCCATTGACGGAATTGGCGATTAATAATATCATCAATGGAAGACATAACCTGGACCTCCTGCATACTAAATATATAATAAGTATACCCAGGCCCAAAACCTGGGCCATCTTTGGACGTGGCGGTGGTCCTCTTCACCAACCCCTATCCCCGCCATTACTTCTCAACGGGAGCCCTGGACAAGAATGGGCATCTGCTTTCTTATTCAACAGATAGCCCGTTTACGCGACAGCCAAAGACTTGCCTTTGCAAGCGAGATAATCAGGTCTTAAGAAAATAGTGCGGTAAGCCGATAAAATCATTGAGGTAAGGTGCGTTTGATCCTGATCTCGGCCGGTCTATCCGGGCATATATTATACGGTGCAGGAGTAAAATTATGAGTGACGTCAATTATGGGAGCAGGACATCCGATTCCAAATCCGCCAGGGTCCAAGCCCTGTTAGACCTTATCGGCGATGAGGTTCCGTGGTTTATGCAGGCGGCCGAACAGGCCCTGGATCGATTTCCGGCAGATTATCGAGCTGAGAGAATAGAGGAATTGGTAACCAATCTGGTGGCCGATATCAAGAAAATTGACTCGGAATTGTCGGTGCTGTATACCAAAACTCCCGATTTTTCACAGATTGCAATTCGATTATTTGGCATATCCGCCGATGAACGGAATCAGCGCAAACGGGATATTTACCGGGCTTTTTTGGTCGATGCCATATATTCTCCTTGTGAGCAGTATGAAAAACAGATCAATTTTCTCAATACATTACAGTCATTAAAAATCGATCATCTAAGTATTCTTGAGGCTCTGGCGGCTCATCCCGATCCTCGGGCTCACCCAACCGGATCGCCGATAAAGACCCTGGGGAAACGGCTGCCGAATATCCCTCATGACCGCCTCGAAGGGCTATTGGTTCAAATGGGCGAAATGAAATTGACAGAATCGGTCAACTGGCAGACGACCGATACTCACGGGCGAGCCGAATGCCTGGAAGAGCATATTGCACCCGAGGGAAAAAGATTATTGCGATATATGGGCAGAAAAATTTAGGTTATAACTCAACAGACTCCAGACGCCTTACAATATTACTCGAAGTGCCCTGCCAGCCTTTCCCGAGATATCTTTTTTGATTTGATGTTTGCATTCTTATCAGCGCATCAATATATATGGATATAATATCAGGAAATCTTGAGGTACGACATGGATCACGATTTACTCCAGCATTTCAGAGAGCAGTGGCAGAGATATTTTCCCGGAGCCGAATTGCCGATCGTATTTTATTACTCCGACAAACCGTGCGATGAAGAGTCCCCTCCCGCCCGGGAATGGCGATGTATCATTTGCGATCTGGGTCAGGTAAGAAAAGGCAAGTCGTTATCATTTGATATCGAGGCTGTTGGCTGCGGCGGCGGCAAAAGGTATTTCGGGTTTTCCCCGGAAATGAGGGAAGATTTCGATTATTTTCTCTCCTGCGGCATCCCCGGTAAAATGGACGGCGAAAGGTATAAAAAAACTCCCGAACTGGTACAAAAAACGATGGAAAACCAACCATTTTTCAAGGCGCCCGGGAAATATATCGTCTTCAAGCGTTGGGATAAACTCGATCAATCCGACACCCCTCTGGGTGTGATTTTCTTCGCCCGACCCGATGTTTTATCGGGGTTATTCACACTGGCCAATTTTGAGGAAGCGACGCCTCATGGAGTGATTTCTCCTTCCTGTGCCGGTTGTTCGGCAATTGTTTATTATCCTTATATCGAATCGCAATCGGATCATCCCCGGGCCGTACTCGGCATGTTCGATACATCGGCCCGCCCTTGTGTGCCGCCGGAGGTGTTGACTTTTTCCGTTCCGTTTCGCAAATTCGTCGGCATGGTTGAAAATATGGATGAAAGCAACCTCACCACCGGCACCTGGAATAAGGTAAAAGAGAGAATTGGCCGGCAGTAAAGGAAATAGAGAAACGATGTGCGACGGTCGAGTAATCGTCATCGGTGGCGGTCCGGCCGGGATGATGGCGGCCGGGCAGGCGGCGGAGGCAGGCGCCAGGGTGATTCTGATGGAAAAAAAGGATATCCCCGGTCGCAAACTTCGTATTACCGGAAAGGGACGCTGCAACCTGACCAACATTGCCGCCCTTCCTGAATTTATTGCTCACTTTGGCCGCAACGGACGTTTTCTACGTCAGGCATTTAATCGCTTCTTCTCCGAAGATCTCGTTTCCTTTCTGGGAGAACTCGGGGTTGAAATTATGTCTGAAAGAGGCGGTCGGGTGTTCCCGGTCGATGAAGATGCACGATTGGTTGCTGAGGCATTGGAAAATTGGGTCAGGCAAACCGGGGTCAAGATAATGAGAAAATCGCCCGTCGAGAAACTCCTCAAAGGCGATAAGGGAGTTACCGGAGTGCGGGTTTCCGGTCATGATTACTATGCGGAAGCCGTGATCATAGCCACTGGCGGAGTATCGTATCCTGCCACCGGCTCGACCGGCGACGGTTACCGGCTGGCTGAAGAGGTGGGGCATACCGTTATTTCGATCCGGCCGTCTCTGGTGCCGCTTGAAACCGCCGGTGATATCGCCCCTCGCCTGCAGGGACTAAGCCTTCGGAATATCAAGGTGAAAGTTTTTATCGACGGCAAGAAGAGAAATGAGGCCTTCGGCGAGATGTTATTTACCCATTTCGGTCTCTCCGGTCCGATCATTCTCACCCTCAGCAGGGAAGTCGTCGATGCGCTCGCCCAAGATAAAAAAGTTGCCCTCTCGATCGACCTCAAACCGGCGCTGGATGAGTCGAAGCTTGACGCCCGCCTGCTGCGCGATTTAATGGAACATGGCAAGCAGCAGTTTCACACCTTACTCAAGGGGCTTTTACCGAGCAAACTTATCCCGGTATGCTGCGATCTGACCGAAATCGCACCTGATAAAGAGGGTCATCAAATTAGCACTGCCGAGCGGAGGAAGTTGCGGATATGGCTGAAGAATTTTCGCTTCGAGATCAGCGGGCATCGTTCTTTTGATGAGGCGATTGTAACCGCTGGTGGCGTCGCAACCAATGAAGTCGATCCGCGCACGATGGCCTCGCGGCTGGTTCGTGGTTTATATTTTGCCGGCGAGGTGCTGGATATAGACGGCGATACCGGCGGCTATAATCTTCAGGCCGCCTTTTCAACCGGATGGTTGGCCGGGCGTTCGGCAGCCGCAAATGATTGATAAGTTGTGTGCAACCATATAACAAGTTAATCGTATTCAGAGTTAAATTGCAGGTTGCGGGGGATTTATAAATGTCTGAATTCAATGAACCAACGGCAGGTCCGGGAAGTACCGGGGATGACTCGGTAGAACAACCTCCTGAGAAAAAACCGATTCTCGATACACCAGTGGCAATTGAAGGCCGTATCGATTCGGTCGATGTTCTTCGGGGTTTTGCACTGCTGGGCATCCTGGTTATTAACATCGGGATGTTCGCTTTGCCACAGATGGCGATGAAAAATCCTTTATTGGCGGGCGGCGGCACCGGGGCCGACCTGGCAGTATGGACAATCAGTTATGTCGTCTTTTTCCAGAAATTTATGGCTATCTTCTCGATGTTGTTCGGGGCCGGCCTGATTCTCATGTACCAGCGGTCCGAAGCGGCCGGGAGAGACCTGGTTAAAACCTATTACAGGCGATTGGGATGGCTTCTGGCTATCGGATTGGTACACGCCTATTTTATCTGGTGGGGCGATATTCTCTATCATTATGCCATATCCGGTTTGATTCTGTACCTGTTCCGTCGTCAATCGGCGAAACGATTGATTACTTTTGGAGTAATCATCTTCTTTGTCGGGTCACTCTTTTTTCTGGGACTGGGAATCTTTTTCGACTATTGCCGGAGCACAATCGCTGAGGCCGAGGCCGCGCAGGCGGCCGGGGAAACATTGACCTCAACCCAGGAATCGGTGACCGAGATTTGGGAACAGATAGAACTGGAAGTCAGGCCGTCTCCGGAAAAAGTGAATGAGGAGATCGAAGCCTATCGCGGCGGTTATTGGGATGTCGTCGTCCACAGCATCCCCCAGATCCTCGGTTTGCAAACATTTGTCTTTGTCTTGTTTATCGTCTGGCGGGTGGTCGGTCTTATGATGATCGGCATGGGGCTGATGAAGCTTGGAGTTTTTGCTGCCCAGAGAACCCGGAAATTCTATTTTTCATGGATGATCGCCGGATTCGGAATCGGGCTGCCGATTGTCGGATACAATACCTATAAGTTGATTTCCAGTGATTTTGATTTTATCCACATTTTCGGACTAAATGCCTTATGGCAGCATTTCGGTATACTTCTGGTTACCGCCGGCCATATCGGCATGGTCATGCTGATCTGCCAGTCCGGCTTCCTGAACGGCATAAAAAGCCGATTGGCCGCCGTCGGACGGATGGCCCTGAGTAATTACCTGATGCATTCGATTATTCTAGCTCCGGTATTCTATGGATACGGATTGGGATTATTCGGACGTGTAAATTACCTTGGCCTGATGGGGTTCGTGGCCGGGATGTGGATTCTCCAGCTTTATCTGAGCCCGATCTGGCTGCGTCATTTCCGATTTGGCCCGGCTGAATGGCTGTGGCGGTCGCTCACCTATAAGAAGAAACAGCCGATGCGGATAGGGCAAACAGAGATTGTATCATGACCGAAACCACTGTCACCAATATGGCGAAAATAGGCCCGGTAGAAGATCCGGCCCGTATCGCATCGATTGATATCCTGCGCGGCTTTGCCTTGCTGGGGATACTGGTGGTTAACATTGACTTTTTTGCCCTGCCGATGGCGATCTTTTTCAACCCTACCGTGGCGGGCGGATTTACCGGACTTAATCTGCTGACCTGGCAATTTAATGAACTGTTCTTCCTGCAGAAAATGATGGCATTGTTCTCGATGCTGTTCGGGGCCGGAGTTATCCTGATGTACAACCGGACCGAGTCGACCGGTGGAATATTTGGCGGGATCTGGTATCGACGTATTTTGTGGCTGTTTATTTTCGGCCTGATTCACGGGTATTTTTTCTGGTATGGCGACATTCTATTCATGTATGCCTTTTGCGGGCTGCTGCTTTATCCCCTGCGTCGCCGCTCTGCCCGAGCTTTGATCATTATCGGACTATTCATTCTCATGATCGGTCCATTGCTGTCTTTTGCTTCCGGATTTTCTCTTTCCATGCTTCGCGATCAGGCGGTCGCGACCGAGCAGGCTGAGGCCGCCGGAGAAGAAATCTCCGGGAGTCAGAGCGCCATGCGAGATCAATGGCAGGCCATCGAAAAGCAATTCGTGGCATCGCCGGAATATATTGCAGAAGAGACAGAGGCTTATCGTGGCGAGTTCCGCGAGATGATGTCGTATCGCGCCGGGCAGACCTTGATGATGCAGACTCAGGGATTCTTCTTCAGGGAATTGTGGCGGATATTGGGTCTGATGATCCTGGGGATGGCATTGCTAAAACTCGGAGTCTTTTCGGGGGATCGTCCGCCGCGGTTTTATATGCTGAGTATTGTTATCGGTTATGGTATCGGCTTGCCCCTTTGCGCATACGGTATGAATGATTCGCTCAGTCATGGTTTTGACTTTGTCCACTTCTTCACAGTCGGCGGTTTGTATAATTATCTGGGAAGCATTTTGGTCGCTCTCGGAAATATCGGTATCCTGATGTTGATATTTAAGGCCGAGGTGATGAAATGGTTGACTCGCCGGTTGGCGGCTGTCGGGCGGATGGCCCTGACCAACTACCTGACTCATACGCTGATTTGTACGACGATATTTTACGGCTATGGATTGGGCTTATTCGGAAAAGTGGAACGTTTCTATTTGCTTCTGATCGTATTTACCATTTGGATATTACAGCTTTATATCAGTCCGCTTTGGCTGAAGCATTTCCGATTCGGACCGGCTGAATGGTTGTGGCGGACGCTGACGTATATGAAACGTCAGCCGATGCGGGTGAGATAAGTCCGGGGCAGACGAGGGCGTCTGCCGCCCACATTAAAGCCTACGAATGAATTGTCACCTTCTTGAGATATGCGCGGGTTGCCGGGGAATACCATATCTTGACGAATTCCCTGATCGCCTCTCGTTCCCGGGCAATCATTATTTCAGCGACCGGTTTTCTCGACAGCATCTTGAGGCTGGTGAAGGCCGGAGGTTCTTTCGTCGCATAATTGAGCGCCACCTTTTTGGATTCCTCCATTAAATTTTCATCAGAAGTCACCCGGTCGACCAGGCCCATTCTATGGGCATCCTCCGCTGAATACATATTGCCGGTGGTGAGAATCAACTCCGCATTTCTGTGGCCGACGCAGAATTTGAGCATATCTACGCTGCTTGCAAAGATCGATGAGCCGAATGTGATTTCATTGAGTGATATTTTCGATTTGCCGGTAACCATGATGCGATAATCGGCGGCGGTGGTGAGGATACATCCGCCCGCGATGACATGGCCATTGATAGCGGCGATGATCGGTTTGGGATAGAGGAACATATAAGTGCACAGGTCGGTGAATCTGGTCACAAAGCCGGTGAATGCCTCCGGCGAATGGTTCATGAAGCCGGGGATATCGAATCCGAAGGAGAAGAATTTCCCGGTGCCGGTCAGGATTATCGCCCTGACAGAATCATCATGCTCCATATCTTTGAAGGTGTCATGCAGTTCTTTGACCACCTGATCATTGAGGGCATGCACTTTGCCACGTTCCAGCCTTATGATTGCCAGATTGCCGTCTTTTTGGATATTAATAAAATCCATCATTACCTTTCATAAAACAAGCATCATGCCCTATACGAAGCATCAACAACAAAGGGCGACCATTGGGCCGCCCTTTGTATATTTCATCTCTTCACTCATATTTAGATCATCCAGGCATCTTACAGATCAAGTGTCAGGCTCTGGTTTTTGGCTTTGATCGCATCGTAGGTGATTTTAGCCTTACCTTTGCCTTTGACAATCCATTGTACATCGGTTTTGCCGAATGACGGCACACTCGAGAATATCATCCACGGCCGATGTTCGACATTGCTGATACGATCAAGAGCGAGATCCTCAACGATCCCTCCGGAAACGACCTCAAAGCCGCTGCCTTTGATCTTGAGGATATCCCGGCGGACAATCTCCTTGCTTATCGCTTTATTCGAAAGCGACGGCAGAGCATTGGGATTGGATGCCCTCACCCGGATGCGATGGAGATTATTGCCCAGGTCCTTCACCTCCAGCACTTCCAGCGTCACATCCGGCGCATGTTTGGCGGTGAACATCACCAGCGAGGCGTTGCGATGCATCATTTCCGGAAGCATGAAGGCGGGCGGGATACGAGTGGTAAAGGTACGCCAGCCGCCGATTTCGATTTCGCCGAACTGCGGGTGATCGAACTTTTTCCAATCCTTGTACATTATCCCCTGGGTGACGAAATCGTTGAATTTCTGGCGTTCCTCCTGCGGCGTGCCGCCATAATAGGAATGATCGTCATCTTCGCCTTTGGGTTCGTCTTCCGGCTTGCGGTACCGTTCCTGTTCGCTCATAAAGAGTTCGCCGACAAAACCGTAGATTCCCATATTCGAATACATAAATTCATCGAAGTCACCGTGGGTCGTGTACATATCCTGACCGCCAATGATATACTTGTAACCGGGGATGATCTTTTCGCCCTCTCCCCCGAGGAAATCATATACCTTAACATCGCGCGGCGAATACATGCCAGCCAGTTTTGAACCGGGACCGCGAACAATTAACCCGCCGGAATTATGGAAGGCGTAATCGAAACAGATATTCGGTTTGGTCAAAATAAAATCGGCGACCGCTTTGGTCGGCTTGGCCGACATCGGAAAATCGCCGGCACCGCCCTGGACATACGGCGGCTGCCATTTGAAACCATAGTTTCGGTTCATATCGAGATACCCGGGGCCGTCCTCATTGAGGCGTCCGTCGCCATCGTTGTCGATTCCCTCGCGGCCGATCATTCGCCATTCGCCCTTTTCATAAGGCTTGGTCCGGACCATCACCCGGGGATCGTCGGGATGGGTTTTAAATCCGCCGTATGGATCTTTGATCCGCATCTGGAGGATTTCGCCGTCGCCATCGATATCATCGGCGGCGTCCTCATCGGCCAGACCATCACGATCGTCATCGTACGGAACCCGCGCCGAACGGCCGATATTATAGCTGACCGGATCGGTGAAAAATCTCCAGCGGTTATCGACATTGACCACCGGGATAATATAGAAAGCACGCTTGTCGACCATTTCCTTGACCACTGGTATCGAATCGTAAGTATCGAGCAGATACCACGCCAGGTAGAGGCAGACTTCCGCCGCCTGGACTTCATTACCGTGGATAGTGCCGTCGACATAGATTCCCGGTTTCTCGGTATCCTTGCCGGTGGCGGAATTATTGATGGTAAAGAGCCAGATATCGCGTCCTTCTTCGCTTTTCCCGATGGATCGCAGTTCGGTCAGGTCGGGATATCCTTTATGCAGCTTTTCCAGTGCGTCCAGGACGGCCGGGCCGTCGTAGAAATGATCGAATGTCAGTTTGACATCACCTGCCTGCAGCGAGGCGGTCATCAATACCAGAGCCAGAATGGCTATTGCAGTCAAATATTTTTTCAACATCACCGGCCACCTCCCTTCAATGACACCGATTTTTCAACGGTGCCGGTGCTGAAGCTGTGAGCCTTGAGTGTGATCGTTTTGCCTTCGGCTGCCTGAATCAACCAGCTTAGTTTTTGAAACCCTCCCGAACCATCCAGAAGGGGCAGAGCATTTCTTGCTTTCCCCTCCAGAAAAGTAAGCGAAGGCCCTATCAATTCAACAACAATCGGAGTCGGGCGCTGACAGCGCTGCCCCTGATGAGTCGGATATGGCAAAAAGCCGTTGTTAACAATCCAGGCCTCCACCTGCCAGACGTCGCCGCTCCGTTTTTTTATCTCAACTTTATCAATGGCTATCTCCGGCAGTAGTTGAGACAGTTGCCTGGCAAACGGTAATTGTTTGGCTATTGTTTCCCGTACGCTGTCAATCGGTGGCGCCAGAGTGGAATACGGGATCATGCCGCCGATTTCCACCTTGCCGAGCGTGGGATGATCATACGGCTGCCATTCGACGAAAGCTCCCGGATTGTAGGCATACAAGGCCTCTTCGGTTGCATCGGCTCCACCCGAATCTTCTTTCTTCTTCATTTGGCGCATCATCTCGGCCATTTTCTTGGTTGTCATCATTCCTCCCTGGAGGCCCATGACAATCATTTCAGCAGTGTATTGCGACGGAGCGCCGCTTGCTTTCAGGAAGGCGGCGATTTTCTCATTGCCGAGCGCGATGAATTCTTCGTTTGACATTTTTTCGATTTCATCGGGAGTTAAGGCTCCATCTTCTTTTTTCTTCTCTTCTTCCTTTTTCGGTTCGGGAAGAGTCCAGAAATCTATGGCGAAGGTGGGAACGCCATATTGGAAATACCCCCATTCCTCGACCGACCCGGTCGGGAACGGTTTCGGCTTGAGACGTTCCGCCTCAAAACCGGCTTCTTTCATAAATTCGTTATACCGTTCACTTATTTCATTCCAGTACGGTAAATCTTTGTTGTTGGGGTTGACGGCGGCGCCTACTCCGAGAAATTGCAGGACCATATCTTCATTGAGATCCTGTATGCCGGTCACCTCTTTACCCATTTCGATGAGTGCGTCCATAGTGAACTCTTCATCGGGGTCAACGCCCATCTGCCGGGCCATCCATTTCGGAAGTTTGTATTTATCTTTTACCCCTGTTGCCTTCTTGTTGCTTTCCGGGACACTCTTGAGGCTATTTGACCGGCCGAAAGTCAGGATCATCGCTATTTCCGGATGAGCGAATGCAAATTCCAGCACCGCTCGGGATTCGACCTCGCTGGCCGCCCACATTCCATCGGTTTTGGTATAATGCATAAAGTCATGCGGGAAATTATAGCCGGGGTTGCATCCTCCGGGGCCGTCTTCGTTTATATCGCCGTCGCCGTCATTGTCGATTCCTTCGGGGAACAGGCGATACTCGCCTTTTTCGCCCTTGCCGTTGTCGGCTCGTTTCATCAATACCGGGCTATCCTCGATTTTCAGCCATTTTCCCTCCGGGTGCAACTGGCGCATCCGGGTAATATAGCCGTCGCCGTTGAGATCGTCGGGGCCGTCCTCATCGGTCGCCTCATCATTGTCTTCATTGACAGGACGATCGTTAACGAACTTGTTGTACAACGGTTTTCCGAAGAACCCGGCATAACCGTCGGGATTGCCCAGGGCAAAAATATACCATCGGCGCGAAGCAAGTTCGTCTTTCCACTCACCGGTCAGGTTCCTCGCCAATTGCAGGGCGGCCTCGCTGGCAATCGGGTAGTTGCCTTCCATGTTGGCCACGACCATAATCGCCGGTCCCATCACATTTCTCTCACCCAGTTCCAGCATGAGCAGGTCACGTCCGCCGGGTGTTTGAGCCAGTGTGGTAATCCGTGCGACATCTTTATTATCGCCGGCGATTTTTTTCATTTCCGCATTGATCTGCTCCGGCGACAGGTAACCTAGTTCCCCGCCACCTGCATGTGATATCGACCACATTAAGCAGAAACTTGCGATTGTGTAAAAAACTGTTTTTGCGCTTCTTCTCATCCATGCCTCCTGATTCAGGCTGCGGCTGATTGGTGTTGACTGCTATGGGAATATATGGGAAACAATTGAAATTTCAACCTTTTCTCCCCATGAAATACAATACGCTTTGATACGGCGGAATGCGACCGATGTTTCCTTGTATTGCGTTACGATGAAATTAATCGCGGGGCTTTAATCGCATCGGGGGATTATCGACTTTTCGTATCGCAGATCGGGCACCCGGGGGATTTTATCCCCCGGGTCGGAATAGGTCCGGTTTTTGAGATTCAGACGGTCTAATGCAATTCCATCCCGGTCAACTCGAAGATAAATATCGGTGTCCACCCGGTGTTTTCGACAAATACCGACCAGATAGAATTGATCCAGCCGATCTCCGGGCGGTAATATTCATTCAATATCACCGTCAGGCTGGGATACATCCCATAATGATAACATTGGTAAGTACCATATGGGACGGTTACGGAAATGTCAACCGCTGCCAGGTCAGCCGGAAGTTCTTGCCACATCAATCCGTTATATCCGGTAAAATCGTCACCCGGGTTGGCCGGAAATTTGATTTTCATAAATGCGGTATCGGCTTCATCTATCGATTTACGCACCCACAAGCCGTCGAAGCGGTTGATATAGTACATCACCAAAGTATCGGGAGAAATATCGTCATCGATAATTTGGAGAGTTTCATACCACACCTCATCCCCGATAGTAACGCGGTCGATAACGTGCAGGGTGTAGGTATAAACAAAAGTCGGATTGGGAGGACCCGATTCATAGCCGATGAAATTGTAAACCCACCTGTTGCCTATCGCCAGAGGCATTATCCGGGCCCTGACAGTCAGGGTCACGGCGACCGTTTGAGGGCTGTTGGCGGCATTGGGATCGGATACCGAGATGGTGTCGGAGTATATTCCCGGAGTCAATCCGGTCAGGTCGAACTCCACCGTGATGGCACTGTCGCCAGTGGCGCCGGCCGGAGCTATAAGCAACCAGTCGGAAGAATTGACCGCCGCCCAGTTCATTGTCGCAGCGCCGTTTCATTCAAGTTGCAGTTCCACCAAATATATCAAGGCGGGGCATTAATACATTTATGGCCTAAAATCTGTAAGTAAGTATAACACCTTTCGAAGAGGGTGCGATATCCAGACCGGCGTTTTGCACCTGGGAGCACTTCTTTTTGCCCGAAATATATTTCATCCACAGATAACCGGTTACGACGCCGGTGGCAATGGTGGCCACCCCGACGATATTTCTCTTATTGTTGGCGCTTTCATAATCCTCATAAAGGCCGTCGTCGTGACCGTCCGGATTATTCTCATAATCATCCCACTTGGAACTGGCGTCGGAAGAACTGACGATAAAAAACCCGGCGGCCGCCACAAAAACGGCCGAGCCAATTAAGGCCGTCGTCGATGACGGGCATGATTTGATAGTCACCGGTTCGCCGGTGACCTCCGGAATCGATTCACCGCTATCGACTCGCCGTTTGGCATCCTCCATCATTTCGGCGAATTCGGAGGCATCGACATCCAGCGTCCCCTTCCATTCCCGATACTGCTTGAAGGCAGCCGTGAACTGCTCAACAACCTTATTGCGCCTCTCCCCATCCGATTTGTATTCCATGGCATAATAGACCGCCGCCAGGAGGACGTGAGCATCGGCTTTTTCTTTGAGACTTAAACTGACATTGCGCAGCCGATCGAGCAGTTCCAGTTCGGCGCACCGGTAGTTAAGACTTTTAAAATTCAGGCGGGCATTATCCAGCGAGGGGGCGGTACGATCATAATTGCATCCGGTATCCTGCGCTGCTGCCGTCCCTTGAAATAACAATACCAGCGAGCAGGCCAAAATCGTGACAGCGGCATAAATAGTAATTTTATGATAATTGTTGGTCATGGAACCTCCTTGTCCGAATTATCTCTTCAACTCAACACAGACATCAATTTGATTCCGATCCCCGAAAGAGAATGTGCTGCTGTTGAAGTTTTAAACGTTATGCCACAATTAATAACAGGCTTGAGGTGATGTCAATATTAAATCGGAATATACTTTCAATGGGAAAAACGCCTGCGATGCACAAACGTTTTTCTCACCGATTTTGCGAATAGACGGTTAACTCAACACATTTAATCCGAATTTATAAACCAGTGTGAAGCAAGTCGTTCAGTGATATCAACAATATCCTGATTGCTTTTCCTCAATGCTCCACGGCTGATGAGGCCTTCGACCGCCTTATGCAGCAATACCATTCTGTTGCCGACCGGAATCAGGGCGGGATAATATTCGTTATTGAAGAAGATGCGGTAGCGCCGCCTCATATGTTCGTCGTCGAGCATGTCGCCAATCGCTTTTTCCAACTCCTTGCCGCGGAGTTCCTGGAGAACTTCCTTGGGCGACATCATCAATTTGACGGTTTTATCGAGGCTTTCATGGCATTTGAAAACGAATTGCCAGACCTGCACCATCCCCAGGGAATTGACCATCAGGACGTTGACGCTGACCCGGTTATTTTCGGCATCGGCCTCAACCCCCTTCATACACGGGATATATATATTATCGGTGATGGCCCCAAAGGCGCTGATGCCACCGGCGAAAGGATTGTTGACGATATCGGAAATGGTGAAATATGGTTTTCTTTCGAAACGGGCATCCTGAATATCCATAAATTCCGATTCGGTAAAATGGAATCTTTCCTTCCAGCGCTCTCCGGGGTTGAGGTCTTTGCGGGTCAGCGAGCTGTGGCTGGTCAGCATTCCGATCGCCTGGCCACCCCGCCATACCAATGGCAAAACTCCCACTGCGAATTCGGCCGAACCGCCGATTTCGCCGATCATTGAATTCAGACCACGGCCGTCGGGGAAATTGAATCCCGGCATACCGAGAATAATCCCCGGCATCAGGTCGCCGTCTTTATCGTACGGTGTCGCCACACCGGCCTTGTTCAGAATATCCATCGCCGGGTAATGACGCGGTCGATCGAGGAAAAACGAACTGAGTTTGCCGATATCGGAATATCCGTAGGCGGCGGCAATGATTTCGGCGGCATCGGTCAAGCTGGTCTCTCGCGGATTGAATTCCTGAAACCATGAACCGCTCATCCATCGCTGGACATAAATATCCGGGAGGTGTCGTTTGGCGTGAGCCTCGGTCACGAACAAGGCGGTCATGCTGGAATGGTGTCCCTTGACCGACTTGGTCGTACCTTCGACGACGTCGGTACCCATAGTCAGGGGCGATACATTGTTCGGCATATCCATCCCATATGAGGCGCGGTGGGCTTCTTTTCCGAAAACGGCGCCGACTGCGATGGTCGGATTGCCACCCGGTTCTTTGCCCGGTTTGACACGGGTACCTTCGGTGATGGCCGATTCGATCAGTATTTCCTCGCCGATCGGCAACATTTCTGTGGTCGTTTGCAGAACCTCAGCCATAACCTGAGCCGCAGTGCGGTCATTGGCACGCTTCAGGCTATTAGTCACCTGGCTGGTTATTTTATCTTTCGGTATGCTGTTGAGACTGCCCCGACCATGGAGGCCGACTGCGGCCGCTGAGAGAGCAGCCGAAAGAATCACCGATTGCCGCACCTGGCGATTACGCAGGACTCCCAGGCTCGACTGAAAATTTATTTTATCGGACAGTGTGACAATTTTGCATGATTCAACCTCGGCGTCATAATTAGCCAGAACTGCCTTATGGCGGTGATTGAACTCGAGGACATTATCGGCGTCGAATAACTCTTCCTCATATTTGCCATCATAAGCGAGACGTTTTTCTTCGATATCATAACGCAGGTTGTTCTCCATAACATCCTCTTTTAGTCTACCAGATCATACCGGATTTTGCGGCGCGCCGCATGTATACAATTTCCGTAGTATACCAGCCGCCCACATGGTATGCAATTTAATTCTTTGCCTCTGCTGCCGGCAGCGGGCCGGTTCGAAAGGGCCGGTATAAAACATCAATACGACCAGGGGGTCGAGGTCATTTGAGCTGGTTACATTTTTCTCGACTTTATCCCCCCTTGACAAACTGGAGAAATACAGTTTCTTGGTGGCATGACCTGGATCGGATTTTTGACATCTCTGGCGGTAATCCTGATTCTTTCCCGGAAAAACCTGGCTTTGGGCCTGGCGGGAGGTGCAATCACCCTCGGATTATTCACTATTCCCCTCAGTCTTCTTTGGGACCGGATTTTATTCACGATCACCGATCCGTCGATAATCCTGCTGACCCTGGCGATGGGAATTGTTCCCCTGATCGGTGGGACGATGAAGGCCGGCGGGCAGATCGACAGCCTGGTCAATAATCTCAGGATAAAACGGCGCTACCTTCTGGCAATTTCGGCGGCTATGATGGGGCTTTTGCCAATGCCCGGCGGAGCATTGCTGTCGGCGCCGATTTTAGAGAAGGCCGGCGAGGGTGTCGAGCGCGACCTTATCTGCGCCATCAATAACTGGTATCGCCATCTGTTTATTCTGGTCTATCCCCTCTGCCCGGCCTTAATTGTTTCTACCCAGATCACCGGGCTGGATCTTTATTTCGCGATTCTGTACATACTTCCCGGCTTTTTTGTGGCGCTGATACTTGGTCATCTGCTTTTCCTCAGGCTCGTCAATGGACGCCAGACCTATTCCGAACGGTTTTCCTGGCGCGGACTGATGATCCCGATGGCCGTTATTTTGAGCGCTCCGGTACTCGATTTTGTTCTCAAGCGGTTCTTTTCGCTCGGTAACCTGGCGACGGTTATCGGCGTCACCGCCGGTTTGTCGTTGTCTATCCTGTTGAGTAAGAATCGAATCGACCTAAAGAAAATAGCTTTGCGGATGAAGCCGTGGAACTTCGCCCTGATTATTTTGGGGATGTTTCTTTATCTGCATATTTTCACCGAATCGGATGCGGGACAGGTTATCGCCTCCCTTCCCCTGCCGCCGCTGATTCTGGCTGTGGCGGGCGGATTTATCCTGAGCGTCCTCACCGGCAGGGTGCAATTACCGGCCTCGGTTATTTTCCCGGTTTATATGGCCACCGCCGATGATGTCTCATATTTTATCTTCGCCCTGATTTATATCGCCATCTACTTCGGATATATCATATCCCCGGTACATCCCTGCCTAGTGGTCACCTGCGAGTATTTCAAGGTGCCGATTAAGGGCATGGTTATGCGGCTGCTGGCGCCGACGATAGTCATGTTTGTTACCGCCCTTGTGATCGCATTATTTTTCACCTGATAAGTACGAAATAACGCCAAAAGGACTTGCGGCGGGGACGGTCGTCTATTTATTTCGAAGAGAATAGCAAATCGTTTCTTAGTAGATTGCGAGGAGTGCATGAATTTCAGAACCCCGGCATTAGTAATTTCTCTTTTATTTTTTATTCTTGGATGCGGCAGTTCGCCTTATCCGCCCGATGTTACCGCCTCACTCAAGGCGGCCGGAGATAATCACGCCGAGTTGGAACAGGTTTTGACTCATTATATAACCGAAGGTGATTCACTCAAGCTGCAGGGCGCTTATTACCTGATCGGCAATATGGAAGGCCATTGCTATGCCACCTATCGGCTGATCGACACTTCCGGGGCCGAGGTTGAATTCAATGTGCTGGACTATCCCGACTATGACTCCCTCGTAATCGCCGCCAATGCCATCGAGGAGAAACGTGGCGAGCTTGATTATGAAAAAACGGATAAAATTCTCGATCTGGAGACAATTACGGCTGACTTTTTGATTGAACAGATCGATGCTGCTTTTGAGGTCTGGCGCGGTAAGCCGTGGGCCAAAAACCTCTCCTATGAAAATTTTCGTAACTATGTTCTTCCCTACCGCGGCAGCAACGAACCGCTGGAGGCATGGCGGGCCACCTTCCAGGAACGTTACGCCGAAATCGACGAAAACATGACTGATAATAACGACCCGATGGAGGCGGCAGCGCTGATCAACGATGAAATCATATCATGGTTCAAGTTCGATCCTCGTTATTATTATCATCCGACCGACCAGGGCCTGACGGAGATGTTCGACAACAAGATGGGGCGGTGCGAGGATATGACCAATCTGACCATCTATGCTATGCGTGCCAACGGCTTGGCGGTGACCAGCGATTACACCCCGCATTGGGCTGATTGTGGCAACAACCATGCCTGGAACGCCATTGTCACACCCGAGGGAAAAGTGATCCCGTTTATGGGAGCCGAATGCAATCCCGGCAAATACAATCTGGGGCATAAATTCGCCAAAATTTACCGCAAAAGCTTCGGCAAACAAAAAGACAACCTTATCTTTCTCGAAAAGAAACAGGAAAAGGTCCCCGGCTGGCTGGCGGGCCGCAGTTATGTCGATGTCACCGCCGATTATGCCAAGGTGTGCGATGTGACGGTTAAATTCGAAAAAGAGATTCCGGATTCGGTCGATATCGCCTACCTGTGTGTTTTCAATTCCGGTGAATGGAGAGCGATTCACTGGGGCCGTATCATAAACGGGTCGGCAACCTTCACCGACATGGCGGGGGATATTGCCTATATTCCTGCCTTGTATCTCAATGAAGAGATAGTACCGTTCGGTGCGCCGTTTATTCTCGAACTCGATTGCAGCATGCGGCTACTGGCGGCCAATGCCGATGAGGACATCACCGTGACGGTCGCCTCAACGACAAAGCGGAAACTTGATAGATCCACCGATGGCATCGCCAAATCGTTTTTGACTACGGGTCAGGAATATGAATTATTTTACATGGCCGACGAGTGGCAGTCGCTGGGGAAAGCTGAGGCAGGAGAAACAGCTCTGGAATTTTCGGATGTTCCCGCTGGTGGATTGTATTGGATGGTCGCTACCGATTCGGACAAAGAGGAACGCATCTTTACCATTGAGGACGGCCAACAGGTCTGGTGGTAAAACATTAAGCACATCGTTACCGTCAGGTCACACGTCCCGAAGACGGGCCGCAAGACCTGACGGAACATTGAAATATTTATAAAAAATTCCGATCTTTTGCTTCCTGGCGTGTCTTTAGTATAGACAGCATAAAAACCGATAGAGGAATCATAGGTGACCCAACGGCGAAAAGATGGCGACGGCTGTTTTCGTGAAGTCTTCATCCGGTATAAAGACCGGGTGTACGATTTCGCGCTGAAACTGACCGGTGATACCGACACGGCCGGCGATGTCACGCAGGAGGTTTTTCTTCGCATTTACAAGCAACTTACTCAAGGGCACCGTATCGAACATCCGCGACGATGGCTTTTTATCAGCGCCCGCAACCTTTGCCTCAATACAATGCGAAACGAGCGACATACAACCACTCTGGCCGAAGCCGATTTCGCCGCGACTGCCGATGGCCCGGAATCTCCCGAGGTGATGCTCCTCCGAAAGGCTTTGCATCAACTTGATCCGAATGATCGCGAAGTGTTGATTTTAAAGGAATACCAGGGATTTACCTACCGCGAAATGGCCGCAATTCTGGAGTGCACAATTCCCGCCTTGCGGTCGCGATTGTACGAGGCGCGTAAGCGGCTCCGGGATATATATTCACGACTGTGCAAAAGAGGTGCGAATTATGACATGTGATGATTTTCGCAGGCTGATCTCGGCGTATCGGGACGATGAAATGGAAGCCGATGATCGGCGGAAGGTGATCGAACACATGCGGTCCTGTGATTCGTGTCGGAACTTCGCCGAAGAGATCGACGGCTTAGGCGATGTCTTACGGAAACTGCCGCCAGCGCCGTGCCCACCCGACATCGAGCAGGCGGTCATTGAAAAAATTCAGGCGTTCGATCAACATGCAAGCGAGAAAAAATCGTTCTGGAACGGATATTACCGTATCCCGCGCGGTGTAGCATGGGCAGCCGCGCTAGCGCTCGCCCTGCTTATTATCGAAGTTACGGTAAACCCGTTTGAACATAAAGGCGACGAGCAGTCGCCGTCGATACCCTCCGAGTCAACCCCATATGTGCAAAAGGTCGTGTTTTCGGAGTACGATGTGGTGTACTCGACTCCGGTCACCGACATGCATACCAACAATTAACTGGAGGGAGTATTTATGCAAGCATGGAAAATCTGTTTGATTTTAGTCCTCTTTTCCTTCTCGGGAGTGTGCGCCTCCGAAGAGATATTGTTTTATATCAAACTGAAAGTCGCCATCGAGGGAGATTATTTATCCGAAAGCGCACCGACTGGCTTTCGAGTCAAGGAAAACGAGTATGGTCGAATCAGTGTTACCTTTGAGCGCGACTTGCGAAACTTCAATGTAACAAATTCGGGAACAAGACAGATGCCGCTTCCACATCTGCATACACCGGGGGCAAATAACGACAATCCGGATGACCTTCATATGATGCTGGATATTTATTTGACTCCTCGGGTAGCACCGAATAAGCAAATACAGGTGAGTGGATTCATCCAAAAACACACGAGGAATCTCGATTCCTCCCCCGCTTTGTTTTCGTTCGCCGAAGAAACCTTTGACATACCAATAGACAGCGGGGGTAGTTATCGTTATTCCATTCCATCCGGGATTCCCGGGAAGAATGTTATCCTGACGATAACACCTGAAGCTCGAACTACCCTGATTTATGCGCCTCACATAGATCGAAGAATCAATTTCAGGTCGGAATATTCACTCTATAACCTCGACAACGGATCGGCTGTCATCAGTCAATGCAAATGTGTTCTGGGATTTGTCGGCGACGGCGAATCAGGGGAAGGACACTGTATGCACCGTCAGATGTTTGACCTTCCCGGTGGCGACAGCGTTTTATTTCTTGTCCTCTTCTCTATCGATCAGGTACAGTGGAATTCCGATCAAGCCATAACACTCGAATTCGCCGTCAAGCATATCTATCTTGTCAACCCGGAAACGGCGGATATCGATATCGATGATTATAAAGCCGATCAGGTTGGGGAAACGATGCTCAAGAAATCATTTACGGTGCGTCCCGGCGAGCATACCGAGATAGAAATCCCCGCCGATAAAAACTCACCTCTGCCGTTTGACTGGAAGGAAACCATCGTGTTGACCAATTGGGTTCGAGAAAATCAAAATTAGCCCATTATGGGAGGGGTATCGACAGCGCGGTGTGCCGATTTCGACATGCCGCGCATTTGACATGAGAGTAACAACAGCCTCTATTTATTAAAATATCGCCGCCAATCTATTGACAAGCACCGAGCATATATTTAATATAGTCTGTCAGGGGAGAAAGCCCGGATAAGGGTAATATTGAGAGGCGTACAAATAGGACCTGCTTGCAGTTGTCGCGCCTTTGAGTGAACTGGAGGGATTAGTCATCAACCTGCTGCAACCCGATGATGTACACCGGGGGAAAATGTTTGTTGTACCCGCCATCGAATCATATTTTTTTCACGAATCTGAATCTTTCGAAATGTCTATGTTTACGGGTATGTCTGGGAGACCGCAGGTGGAAAACGGGCCAAAGGAATCGGCACGGATTAACGATTAAACCTTAGCCAGGAGTTAACAATGGCAACCAAAAATGCCGGGGGTATCATGATCCCGCTCGAATGCTATCCCCATATCCCCCACACTTTCACGCTACGTCAGGCATGTGATGTGATGGAGCAGGCGACCATCCTGTGCGGCGTGCGCGTCTCACTGCCTCGAGCCCTGTTGGTTTTCGATGATAATCAGGAATTGCTCGGTATCGTCCGTCGTCGCGATATTATGCGCGGATTGGAGCCTAAATTCCTCCGAACCATGCCTATGACTCACCGCAAGCAGCTTTTCGAGATCGAGGTCGATCCCAATCTTGTTATTCTTTCCTCGGGAAAGATTGCCCAAGCGGTTCGCGAGCAGGCCGAGCACTTAGTTAGCGAGGTGATGCAGCCGATCAAAGCGACTGTCAGGCACACCGATCATCTGACCAAGGTTATTTATAAGATGATCAACCAGAACCTGGCTCTGCTTCCGGTATTGGAGAATGGTAATGTGGTCGGTGTCGTGAGAAGCGTCGATGCATTTCATGAAATCGCGAAACTGGTAGAGTAAATGACGTCGTTGTAATCGGTATTTCCATCATGCAGGAGCAATTATGGTGCAGAGGATTAGAGCTATGAGTCACAGTGCCAAGGCACAGGGCGGCCCATCGGGCGGCGATCATCCGACTCATGTTGCCGAAATTGTTAAGAAGATCGATACCAAGAGATTGTTTTTTATCTTCCTCGGATTGGGACTTTTTTGTCTGATCTACTTCTCCCCGGCATGGCCCGATGCGGTCGATCCTCAGGGTCAGCATTCGCCGCTGACTCGCGAGGGCAAGGCGGCCCTGGCGCTGTTCATGCTGGCGGCGACCTGGTGGGTTTTTGAGGTTGTCCCGATCGGTATCACGAGTATAACGATCGGCGTAGTGCAGGCTTTATTCCTGATTCGACCGGCCAAAATCGCCTTCAGCAATTTCATGGATCCGTCGGTCTGGTTCATTATCGGCTCGGTGGTGATCGGGATGGCTTTTACTCGATCAGGATTGACCAAGCGAATGGCCTACCGAATGCTTACGATGGTTGGCGAGAAAACGAGCATGATTTATCTGGGCAGCTTTGTTATGACCGCCGCGCTGACCATAATCATGGCTCACACTGCTGTGGCGGCAGCGGTCTTTCCGCTTCTGATGGCGATTTATGCTCTATATGATGAAGAGGGCGAGAAGCCGACCAAATTCGGCAAGGGCCTCTTTATGGGCATGGCCTTCGTCGCCGGGGCCGGGAGTATTATCACCCTCCTGGGAGCAGCTCGCGGCGCCGTAGCAATCGGTTTCTTTCGTGATATCACCGGGCGAGAGATTTCGTTTTTTGAACTTTCATATTATATGCTCCCGGTCGGGGTTGTGATGGTCATCCTCCTCTGGTTTTTCTTCATGATCTTTTTCAAGCCGGAACGACCAACTATCCCCGGTCTCCGTGAGCGCGCCATTGAGCTGAATAAGGGGCTCGGCAAATTTACGCGGATTGAAGCTCTTACCCTGGTCATTGTCTTCGCGGCGATTGTCACGATGAGTCTGCGGTCTTTCGTTCCGGGATTGGATGCAATCAACAAAAGCGCCATAATTCTCGTTTCGACGATTCTGTTTTTCCTGTTTAAGATTTTAACCATCAAGGACCTGGAGGAGATTCCCTGGAATATTGTGCTGCTGTTCGGCGGCGCGATGAGTATCGGGTTCTGCCTGTGGGAAACGGGCGCGGCCGAATGGCTGGCGATTGAATGGTTGAATATTTTGAAGAACGCCAGTTGGTTTATATTTATCATGGGGGTAGCGTTCTTTGTCCTGATAATGACCAATTTTATCATGAACGTCGCCGCCATAGCCATTTCCTTGCCGGTGGCGCTGGTAATCGCGCCCTATTTGGGTGTCGCACCGGAGGTGGTTCTCTTCTCAGCGCTGGTAGTTGCCGGTATGCCGTTTTTACTCCTTGTCGGCGCCGCTCCGAATGCCATTGCTTATGAGAGCAGGCAGTTTACTACCGGTGAGTTTTTCATGTACGGAATTCCGGCCAGTGCGGTGCTGATGATTGTGCTGGGATTTTTCGTCGCCTTTATCTGGCCGATGATGGGTATGCCGATTACACTGTAAATCAGTACCGTTTTTGTTAGGTTACCGAATCACAATTGAGAAACCCCGCCACGGCGGGGTTTTTTCTTGCCGCCGATGACTCCAAAGCCTGCCAATTAAAGTTGCCCTTATATTTTGGACAGTATATATTCGGAGCATGGCTGAAGAATTTATCGGAAATTACAAGATCTTGAAGAAAATCGGCGCCGGCGGTATGGCTCAGGTTTTTCTGGCTGTCCACAAGGATGTGCCCAACCTGAAGGTGGTCCTGAAGATTCTCACCGACTCCCGTCTGGCCGACCGATTCCGCCAGGAGGCGGACAAGCTGGCCCTTTTGGACGGTCAATCAAATGTCTGCCGGATCAAGCATTTTTTCAATCATGGCGACGATTTTGTTATTGCCATGGAGTTTATCGACGGTAGCGCCCTCGAGGACATGATAAAAAAAGATGAGCAACTTCCGGTCGCCGAATCTCTGAAAATAATCAGTGACGTCCTGGAAACATTGGAATTTGCGCATCAGAAGGATATTTTCCACCGGGATATCAAGCCGGGCAATATCATGGTGGATAAACGAAGCCAGGTCAAGATCATCGATTTTGGGATCGCCAAGAGTAAAACCGATCCCAATCTAACTATCGCAGGAACCTCGTGCGGAACACCGGCTTATATGCCCCCGGAGCAATTTAATCCAACCGAAGCAATCAATTATGCTTTGGTGGATGTTTACGCCGTGGGAACGACGCTGTATTATATGCTGACCGGCGAACTGCCGTACAAAGGTGACAATCAGTTTGCCTTGCGCGATGCCAAGATGTTCAATGATCCTCCGAATCCTCGGGAACTCAATTCCGATATCCCCAAAAAAGTCGGCGAATTAATTGTCAAGGCATTGGCCAGAGATCCGGGTGAACGGTTTGAATCGGCCATTGCCATGAAAACGGCTATCGACGCCTTGCGCGGCGAGGTCGGTGCGGCAAAGAAGATTGACTCGCCACCGCCGACGCCTGAGACCAAGCCACAGGTTCCGCCCGGTAAGCCAGGTTCAAAAAAGCTGCCAATCATTGTGGCCTCCGTGGTGATAGTATGTGCAGCCATTGTTTATTTGATACTCTCGGGAGGATCAGACGCTCTCGCCCCACCCCAGCCGCTGTCGCCACCGCAAAACGCGATCATAAATATGCCGATACCAACCTTCTCCTGGCAGGGACCTGACGAGGGTAATGTCGGTTATACTTTGGAATACGCTTCCGATTCGAGTTTTGTCAATATAGTAGATGCCAGAACGCTGATGTCTACCGAACATACCCCATCCGATCCGCTGACCAACGGAACATACTACTGGCACGTTCAGACGATAGACAATGACGGTAATAGAAGTGACTTTTCATCGGTGATGTCATTTACGGTGAATATAGCGTCGGTGGCGGCTGCGGAGGCCTCGTTGGTAATCTCCGTTCGCCCCCGGGGCGATATATACATTGATGAACAAAAATGGGGTGAAGGTGAGTCAGAAGCCACAGCTATTCTCGATACCGGCTGGCATGATATCCGCGTCACCAACCGCCAGAGCAAGGAAAAAAGTATCCCGAAAAGAGTTTACCTTGCTGATGGCGCCTCGGATAGTATAACATTTGCATTCAGTTTTCCGAAAGCGGAGCTGGAACCGGATAAGGTTGCCGTTGCAGACTCGGGAGATGTCATTATCGGCTCCCGCCCGATCGACGGAGCCCTGGTGATAATCGACGGCGTTGAACAGGATGATCGCACCAATTTTACCTTCAGGCGTCCGGTTGGATCGTATAAAGTTGAGGTGATCCTGGTTCTGGACGGTCAGGAGTTATCTAAGAGCAAGACGGTCGAGTTTAAAAAAGGTGTCGCGGGAAAAGAGTGGTTTGACTTCGAAAATTGAACGTTAGTTTCGTTCAATATATGGTAAATAACGACAATCTATATAAATGACCTTTTTTGCAGAGGAGTCAAAAATGAGTCCACGCAACCCCATTAAGGGGAAAACCATCATTGCGGCTATTCTATTTTTGGCGCTGTCATTGGGCAGTGCGCAGGTTATGCCGCAGGGTCAGTCGAAGGTAGCCGAACAACTGGCCCAGGTATTCAAGTACTACACCGAACTTGAATTTGATAAAGGTCTGGAGGTGGCCGGGGGGCTTTTGACCCGCGACGACCTGGAGGGCCGCGACAGTATCGCCATTTATGCCGTGATGAGCATGCTGACCTACAGCAAGGGCAAGGTACATATGGATCAATCGTATGAATACCTTGAAAAAATGGCGTCGATTGGTCCGTGCGAACTGCATCTGCCATATGAATTCTGGCCGCAACAACTGCGTGACCGCTGGTATAGTATCGCCAAAAAGCGAGGCGCTCTGGTATGCCCCAGTGATGGTAATCAGGATATCAAGACCATCGCGATCATGGAATTCGACAATTATTCGGTCGGCAAATACCAGGAGGAACTCGGATTTATCACCAAGGGCCTGGCCGATTTCTTCGAGACCGATTTTGCCGCCATCAGCGATCTTAAAGTGGTCGAACGGGATAAAATCGATTTTATCCTGAAGGAAATAGAGATGTCGCAATCGGGCATGGTTTCGGCCGCGTCGGCAGTGCAGGTAGGTAAATTACTCGGCGCGCAGTTAATGGTCTTCGGAAGTATCACCCAGCTCGATTCCCGTGATACGCGGATGCTGATCAAGGTTGTCAAGGTGGAAACCTCGGAGATAATCGCTACCGTAACCAAGGAAGGACGTCCCGAATATTTCAAGATGCAGAAAGAACTGGTCAAGGACCTGGTTGCAAAGCTGGATATCACCCTGAATAAGGAAACGGCCAAATTCATCGACGAAACCGGAACCGAATCGAACGATGCCGCCACCATGTATTCCAAAGGATTGTATTACATGGATCAGTACGATTATAAGCAGGCTTACGAATTCTTCAAGCAGGCTTATGAAAAGGATAACACCTTTGCCGAGGCAAAACGAAAAATGGATATCTATCGCCCGCTGGCGTCATGATAACCTTACTCGAATGGGCTCATTAATGTGAGGCGATTATGTTGAAATATATACCTATCGCGCTTCTTATTCTGCTGGTCGGCTGTTCGCAGAGCATGTATTCAGAGGGTAAGAAGATGGTTGATCGGGGTGAATACGATACCGCGGTCAAACTGTTTTATGAACATATCTCAGCCAACCCGGCCAGTTTTGCCGCGTGGCGGGAATTGGGCATTGCCTTCTACAAGCAGGGCGATCTGACCAGAGCCGAAGACGCCTTCATGCAGGCCAATGCCATAATGCCCGGCGCCCGGGCCAATCTTTACCTGGGTCTGATTTATGAAAAGCAGGATGCTTATGGCAAGGCGATCGACGCCTATCGCACCTCGCTCAGTCTGAAGCCCGGATCGAAAACAAGGGAAATGATCCGATCGCATCTCGACCGCCTGATATCGAAAAAAATTCAGCAGGAAGTATCGACGGCTCTGACCAATGAAGCGGCAATCAATATCGATACCATTCCCGAAAATACCATTGCCGTGGTCGATTTCGATAACACTCACCTGCCGCCGGAACTGGCGCCGCTGAGCAAGGGGCTGGCGGAATTCACGGCGATGGATCTGGCCAAAATCAGATCGTTGCGGGTTGTCGACCGGCTGAAAATCGATGCCATTATGAATGAATTGAAACTGAGTTCGTCGCAGTATTCCGATAAGTCGACAGCGCCGAGAATGGGGCGTTTGCTGGGCAGCAATCAAATTGTCACCGGATCGATACTTGGTATCGGCGATGATGTGATCCAGCTTGACGGAGCGATAGTCAATACTCGCGACAGCTTGACGACAATGACCGGTTCGACCGAAGGCGCCGTGAACAAATTTTTCGAGGTTCAGAAACAATTCGTATTCAAAGTGGTGGATAACCTCGGATTGGAATTGACGGCCGACGAGCGGGAAGCTATCCAGAAGGTTCCGACCGAGTCATACCTTGCCTTCATGGCCTTCTGCCGCGGGCTGGACATGCGCAGCCAGGGTCAGTATGACGCCGCTCAATTTCAGTTTCAGCAGGCGGTCAATGAGGATAAAGGCTTCGATGAAGCAGCCGTGCAGCAAAAGGCTATGCTCAACGCCCCGACCACATCCGAAAAGCCCGGCGCCTTCCAGGAGTTTGAGACCGAGCTGACCTCGGCCTCGGATGAGGAAGAATCGGGCGAGGGCCTGGGACGTTTTCAATCGAGCGCTTTGAATTCTCACGGCTTCATCGGCGATCCGGGCGGGCTGGATCAATTCGGGAATACACCCGATTCACCGATC
The DNA here is from genome assembly GCA_030668485.1 of Candidatus Zixiibacteriota bacterium. GTDB lineage: Bacteria > Zixibacteria > MSB-5A5 > GN15 > JAAZOE01 > DAOUTW01. The sequence goes on along the minus strand of DAOUTW010000024.1, from coordinate 28,921 downwards.
CGAACCGGTGGAATAGACGATATCGGCGGCTTCGGAACCGTCTTAATACGGGGGAATCTCGATGCGAGACCATAGATTGATACTTGCGATACTGGCCGGTCTGATGATTCTCACGACATCGTCAATTTATGGTCAGATTGTTTACGGTCAGCCCGCTTCCGGCAGCCTGCGGATGATTTACAGCAATTGGAGTATTGGGCAAAGCGCCGGATCGATCGATATTTCACAATTAATGTTTCCGGTGGGTGGCTTCTTTCCTCTTCAGGACAACCTGGAAATGCGTTTCTTCGCTGCCAATGCCTCAAATAGGGTCGATATCGGCGATGAGGAATATACGCTTTCGGGTATGAGTGACATTCGCCTGCAGCTTAACGGTTCTATGTCCGACGACCGCATACTGCTCAGCATGGGGATAAATCTCCCCACTGGAAAGAAGAAGCTATCGCATGAGGAAGAACAGCTGGTCATGGCCGTTCTGACTCAGAACTATGTAAGTTTTCCGATCCGTCGCCTTGGAGAGGGTCTGGGAATCAACTTCCTGGCCGGGACGGCCATGTCGAGTGGCAACAGCCGTCTGGGTGGTACGATCATGTATCAATTCAATGGATCGTATGAAGCGTATGAGGACGAAGGAGACTATAAACCGGGCAATATGTTGAGTATAAGCGCTAACGCTGACACTCGTTCAGATAAACTGGTATTGCTTGGCGATATAACGCTATCAAGTTTCAGTACTGACAAGCTTAGGGATAAAAAGTTTTTTAAACAAGGCGACCAGCTTGGAATTCATGCCGGAATAATCTATGGAGAAAATTCATACACCCTGGAAGGTGATCTGAATTACCTTATCCGTGGACGCAATGAAAGTTATTCTGAAGATGAGGTAATCGATTACCGTCTCAAGGTTTACGGCAATGAGTTTTCTATGACTGGGAAGTTTGCCTATCACTATCAGGAAATTTGGTATGTAGCTCCTGTGTTCGAATTGCGCCTGATAGCCGGCGACGAGTTTGAAGGTGAATGCCACTTCGGCTCAGCCAATAATATCGGTTTCGGAATGGAATATGGACGAACCCTGAATAAGGATTATGAATTCGGGGTTGGGTTTAAATACTATACTGGAAAAGCCGATGATGGCGATATCGACCTGACCGGCTATCGGTTGTCGGCCAGTATAGGGGCGGCATTCTAAGGAGAGCATGAAATGAGAATAATAACCAATATCAGGATGATATTTCCGGCTTGCCTCCTTATCGCAGTCTTTCTACTGGCAGGCTGTTCGGAAAAAATAGTCAACGGCGGCAACGACGCCAATGTGACGATAGCGCTGAGCACCAAAATGCTTTCGCCGGGTGACCTGGCAGTCATTGACCGTTATGAACTGGAGGTCTGGGGTGAGGATTTCGGATCGATTATTGTGCCGATGGTCCCCCAGGACCCCCAGGACGGTTTTATTGTCGCAAAGGTGGAAGTCGAATCAGGGTTGGCACGGCGTTTTGTGGCACGGGCTCTGGATAAGGATGGGATCATTCTGTATCAGGGCGAAGATACTGCCGATATCGAACCGGATGTTCAGGTAGAATTAAATATCGACCTCTTCCCTGTGGTACCGATGGTCAATCTGACGCCTCATTATCAGTACGTGCAGCTCAACGATTCTTTCTATGTTGACATTTCGGTTTTCAATGTACGGGACATCGTCTCGATAGATCTCGATTTTTCTCGTAATGACAGCCCGTTAAATTTCATGAGAGTCGAGAGGGGATTGGATTACGGCGATACCGTCGGTGTCTGGTATGAGACCAGCGAAAGTTACTTCGATTATACCATCGGTGTATATCATACGCAGGGAGGGAGTCTCGTCGACGCCTCGGGGTATGCTCATCTGGCGCGAGTCTGGTTCCGGTCCTACCGCGACTGGGCGACCGATACGGCCACGGTTCTTTTCCAGGTGCAGCCGACATATGTATACACCGGCGTCGACACCATCGTCCCTGTGGGTGACATTTACACCGACGGTGCGATGGTTGAATTGTATTGGGAGGAACCGCCGCCGATTCCGACCTGGGAGAAAACAATCGGCGGTGCGGGTGATGATATCGGACATTGTGTCTGCCCCGCTCACAACGGGAATTTCATCATCGTTGGTGAAACCTCTTCCTTCGGGGCCGGATTGAGCGATGTTTATCTGGCCGAGGTCGATCAAACGGGCGGCGTCGTCTGGTCTCAAACCTATGGCGCGGCAGGTACCGATATCGGGTACAGTGCGATTGCGACCGATGACGGCGGATATGTTATCGCCGGGGAATCGAATTCGTTCGCACCCGACCAGCCTTCAGATTTTTACCTGGTAAAAACCGATGGTGCGGGCAATTTGTCCTGGCAAAAGACCTATTCAGGCGGCGACATAGAATCGAGCCACTCTGTTCTGCAAACGGCCGACGGTGGTTTCATTATTACCGGCACCCGCGTTACGGATGGCGGGAGTGACATCTATGCCGTCAAAACCAACCTATCGGGAGATTCGGTCTGGGCCAGGCGATATTACACTGAAGTCGTCTTCGCACAGGGGCAATCAGTCGCCCTGGCACCCGGTGGAGGTTTTGTATTCGTAGGATCAGCGGGGGGGGGCGACGCCGGTGACAATATTCTTATTGTCTTCGCCGATTCACTTGGGAATCAAACGAATCAGAAGCCCTTTGACAACGACACTCAAGGAAATGCAATACGGATCGCACCGGCAATCGGCGGCGGGTATATTATCATCGGTAATACCAGCTCCAAGGGCGCCGGTATGAATGATATCTATGTCGTCAAAATGGACATTAACGGCACATTCAGATGGACCAAAACCTATGGCCTCGCCGGACAGGATTTCGGCTTTGGAATCTCTCCGACCAGAGATCTGGGATTCATTTTGGTTGGCGGTACTCAGACGGTCGGCGCTCAGTTCAGCAATGTCGACCTGAGGAAAATAGACGCCAACGGCGCCCAGAAATGGTATATGACCTACGGTGGAACCGGCGATGATGTCGGCTATTGTGTGAAGCCGGCCGATGACGGCGGTTATATCGCGGTCGGTTACACTACTTCGTCCGGCGCGGGAGGAAAAGATATTTACTTGATCAAGACCGATTCCGACGGACTTGTCAGTCCGCCGGAATTAAACTGGATGTAGAGGTAATTTTCAATTATTGATGGGGCTGATCACCTTTGTGATCGGCCCTATTTATTTTCCAGATAGACGCTCTCGGCGACCTTCACTGTATAGATCATATCGGGGGAAACGACACCTTCTCCACCCTTGATGAACAATCCGAAGATAAACAGATATGACAGAAGCTTGCGTCCTTTTCCTTCGCGTTCCAGCGTCCCGCTCAATTTTATATTTGGTTCCGTAAGCAGCTTATATTCACCTTTGGGATCAAGGGAAGTGAATTCTACTATGATTTTCCCCGATTTGCCGCCTTTTTTGGCCGGTTCGACTTCGGTCACCGTAGCGGTAGCCTGAGCCCCTTCTTCGACCACGACGACGCCACCTTCTATCAGCGGCTCGGCAAGGTAGCAAACTATTGGAATACCGGACGTGACATTGCCCGAAGTTATCTGGATACCGGCCGGGAATTTCAGTTTCACTTCTTTTCCCTTACCGATCTCGACGACTCCCGCCTGCGCCGACACAGTCATAACAACAATCGCAAATATCATGCACAGCGCTGTAAACAGCGAACGGTTTCTGTATTTTTCTACCTTCATATCGATCAAACTCCTTGTCTGGGCAACTATCCCTGGCCGCCTCTATAATTCGGGTAATCGGCCTTTAAGCTCGGGTTTAAACCGAATTATAACACTTTTTCCTATGTCAGGAAAAGTAATTTCGCCATCCATTTTGAAAATCGAGAAATCTCCGTCAAGCGGTCTTTTGGCCCGGGGCCTCACGCCCCAGGTTTCATCTCCTGAATGAGTTGAATCCATGGCGATATATATAATATCACCCGCTTTCCAGGTGATGGTCTCCTCTCGCCCCGGAATCATCGTTATCAATTCCTTTTTCCACTCCGGATCGGCCCCGCCCGAAGAAACGGCGATATGCAAATGCCATGAAGCGGGAATGCTTTCAATACTGTATGTATACTGGCGCGATTTCTTCCATTCATTGGCGCTATTGATATACTTTCTGATCCGGGCGGCATCTTCGCCGCCGACATTATTCCTGATTTTTTTGAGCGTATCGACCGCTTTTTTCAGGCGGTAATCGGGCGAAGGGTTGCTGTTGATCGTGTTCCCCAGGTCACCGAGTTGCATTGTCGCCGCCGCAACCACTTTCTCTTTTTCCTTTTCCACCTTGACAGCCAGAAGCGCCTGACCAAAACTTCTCTCTTCCTTGCTCAGATCATTCCAGTAGAGGTTGCTGTCCTGCTTGACCTGATTTTGAATTACCTCCCAGGCAGCCTCATCTTTCGGCTTTTGTACCCCGTTGATAAAGAGGTCCCAGTAATCCTTGGCCCGCTGACTCTTGATGAACAACTCCGATGTGGAATCATCGGTAGCGATGTATCTATCGAATACCGCCAGCAGTTTCTCATGCTCGGGGTCGGGGATAATACTCAAATCGCTCGGTTTGACTTTCGGCCAACTGGCCTGATTGGAAATGACGGAGGAAAGGATCCCGATGGTTTTGTCAATCTCCGCCAATGCCATTGCCAATTGATTCTCTTTGTAAACGGCCCCGATCTGCTGGGCCGGATACTTGAATTCAGTGAACATCTTGTCGACCAGCCAGGATCTTTGATATCGTCGGTAGGCTGTACCGATTGTGTCGCGTTCGGCCTTGGTGGCGCTGAGAAGATTACCGTTATGAAGCTTTTTAATCGCCTGCTCAGTCTTGACCGGCTTGGAGAAAAGGACTTTAAAATGATAAAGGTAAGGAAGGGAACAGAGGATCATCCAGATGACACTGGCGATGACCACATATTTGGCCAGGGCCCGGAATTTCGAAATCCGCTTGTTCCTGATAATTGAGTTCAATAACCAGTAGAATGGTTCTTTGACGCCGATCGGCTGAATTTTAGCCGGCGGCACGTAGAGTGAGCGGCCGACTTCGGTGCCGACTTTTTCCGGCTCCTGCCCGGTGCAGGAGATGAAAAACATTTGAAAATCGAGCGTGCGACGCAGAACTACTCGCAGAAAATCTTTCAGCCTGACCAAAACATTCCTGACCGATCCCGACCAGTTGGGATTTGACGCCACCTTGCTGCCACCCAGCACTCTTTCCAGGAATATTTCGAATTCTTCCGAAGCCAAATATTCTTCTTCGGGACTGATCAACGGCACCTGATCATCGCCGGCAAACCCCGGTAAAATATCCGATTTAGTGATCACCACCGCTATCGGTATTGGCAGGCGGGCACGGAGTGGAGCCAGGTTTTCCAGCATATTGACAAATGATGCGACACGGGCCTGGCTTTCCAATTCGGCGCCAAGAATTTTCGGGTCGTAGAAAAAGAGAATACCGTCGCATCCCGCCATAAAATCGGCCACTTTTTCGGCCAGGGCGTTGTCCTCGGACGAAATTGAGACCGCCTTGCCGTCGAAATCGTAGGCCACAATCGACATTTTCTTTTTGCGATCAATAATGGCAGTGAATTTCAGGATTTTGTCGCCCCGGGTCGGGTCGGGAAATTTCTTCTCACCCCGAAAGTCGACTACCGTTCCAGCTTCGCTGGCCGAGCCAAGTCCCCAAAGGGAGCGATAATTGGCCAGAAATTCCCCTGCAGTAGCAGTGTCGGTCACCGAAATCTGCAATTTCTTGGAGATTTTGCATTCTTCGTTGAGCACTGTGAAATAAACCGATTTTCCGGAATTGGCGTGCCCGAAAATCCCAATTCGAGTACCACCTGGCCATCGGACCGCTTCGGCACCTTTTTTGCCTTTTCGCTTACCAGCCGCCTTGGCGCCCTTCTTGAATACTTTAAAAACTTTGCTGAATTTCATGCTGTCAAATCTCGATTATATCTCATATGTGAGGCATCCGGTCAGCGATTGGAACCACTCTTGACCTGCAACGCCTTTTTTTGAAAGTCTTCCAGCTTCTGGTCGGTATAGTCATTCCATTTCGATGGCACGTAAAACGCCAGAAGCATAAAAACCACGATTATCACACCATACAATAGATAGGCTGCCGAACGCTGCGTCATTACCAGCCTGAAATAACAGGCGCTCTTGAAAGCCCCTTTGAACTTGCCCCAAAGTTGCCCAAAACTGCTTTTCAGCTTTGTCCAAAAACTGGTGGTGCGCAGGTAATTCCATTCAATCAAGTAATGGTCGTGCAGCTTGTTGGCACGGCCCAGTTTGGTGAAGGCATCGATCCGCTGCAGATGAAACTCAAGACTGCCACGATCGGATAAGATATCCTCACCCAGCACCATCCGCCGCCGCATCAATTCCAGAAATTTGGCCGGATCGGACAATGCCCCGAATACCTCGGGACTCATGTTTTCATTTATATTGCGACCGAATTTATTCAGATAGCGGGCCAGTTCACCAAGGAAATAAGAATTGAGCCGGTAGTTGTTACTGAGGCTCCCCTCACGAAATAGCAGCGGCAAAAGATGATCTTCGAAAAAGGAAATATCTCTTTTGATGGGGCGAAGGTCGCGACAATAGAGATACGATTTATTGGACTGACCGTCGATATCGGCTTCCGATTCAAAAAAGGTGATAAGTATCTGAATGGAAAGTTGACGGAGGTCCGATGAACTCAGCGGCGATTTCTGAATTTTATCGAGAAAGTAACGGTCGATTTCGACCGCCTCATCGCGCTGCTGCCGCAGAGCTTGAAACACTGCATAAATGCCGTTATAGGTCTGAAGAAAGGCTTCGGTTTCAAACTCGGCATACCTGTTTTCGAAAGTATCCAGGTACTTGAAAAGGTCTTCGATATATGATTTAATATCCACGGTTTACTCTAATTCCAATCGTTTACATGGCATAAAGGATCAAATCCATTTGTCCCAGGCTGGCGAATTTTTCCGGCGTCGAGGTGCCCCGGAAGATCAGTGTGACCTGCCGTACCGATGACGACTCCAGCATATCTCGCGGATGAAGCACGACCTTGTTGGACAATTCCACGGTATCGATGTCGACCGGGTCGGTTTCGCCCAGGCCTCGGGCCTCGTTCAGGCCCAGCCTGACCTGCATATTGCGCCATTCGGCATCGCTGAACAAATCTTTCGACATTAGTGAGACGAAATCTGAAACCGGACATGGCTCGGCAATCTCGATAAGCAGATAACTAAGTTCGCCGACCTTTTCCAGCCGGCTGGTTTTATACGACAGATTGCGAAAAGTCCGGCCGGAGTAGGTCAGAGTATCCTCCGCCACCGCCTGCTTGCCGAGATCATCCGCCTTGGTTTGAGCCAAAAAGGCGATGACCCCTTTTAGGGTATCGAGGATTTCGTCAATCATCTTTATCTGACTACCCAGATCCTGATGATTGTACTCGGTCATGATAAATCCTTCAATCGCCGATTGGAAGCGGCCGATTTCGGATTTCAATTCCTTGGTGAAAAACTTTTCATTGAGATAGTCTCTTAAACCGGGATGAAGACTGACCAGAGTCGAAAAAACCCGGAAGAGCTTTTTGAAAGTCAGCGTCAGGAAAAGCGGATGACCGCCATTGGCTCCGACGACAAATCCATCGAGCGTCGACGCCAGGTGATTGACGAGCATACTGATGGTGTCTTTGAAAGCCACCTGAAGGGAGGTGCTTTCGCCCGAGAGTGCAGTCGAGCCGGTAATTTCCCGATATGCCCGCGTCGACAGTGACAGCAGGCTTTCCAGGCGGTTTCTCAATTCCGAGGCGATTGACGCCAGGCGCTCATCGGCATAAACAGTCATACAGGGTGGAAAATAATCGGGCGCTGGACTCGGTTCGCTGCCATTGACTATCAAATCTGCTATCTGAACATATTGGCCTTCCGGCATATTCGGCGGCGCACCGAGATGAACCGAATAAGTATTGGTCAGATACGGTACGCGGGGGATATCTTCGGCCGGATCGGGTTGCCCGACAGCCTTTTTCGCATCCGGATTGACTCCGATATAGACCGGTACCCGGGTTTCGTTTATTTCGGCTTCTCCCCGAACTACATCCTGGGACGATTCTCCGATCTCAATATAATATCCATCGGAGGTTACCGCCTGGCACCTGACAATTTCGACCCGCAGGCGGTTGCCGCTGACCGAAAGGTTCATGCTAAGTGCCGAGCGTCCGGAACGGGCTTTTCGGACCAGGCCGTAATTATCCCCGACATGCATCGCATGCCAGCGCGAGATCTGCTCGAGATATCGCTCCTGATCTTTGAGATGCTGCTGGGTGATGAGCATCCCGTCCTGCCAGTTGACCGAATATAATTTAAAGTCACTCATAATATTGCCCCAGTCATAACCGATCCAAGTTATACCGGTTTATTTTCAAAGTCAAGGTTATTGCGCCGCCATATTTGTCGCCCGGCGCCGATTCTGTCTTTTAATCCTCTCGCTGCGCAAATGGGTGGAATATCCTAGATAGCAGCCCTCGTCCTTTTTACCGGCCACAGCCGCCTGATTTTCCACTTCAAACGTAATGCTACAACCCAAATTACTGGGCATACAAAGACTTAATACCCACTCCAGTTTTTTCCTCCGGACTCCGCCGGGAATGAAGTCGGCCATTTTCTGCCTTGAAATTCCGCCGATGATCACCTGGTAGGCTGAGTCATAATCGGAAAAAGATTCGCCGATGACAGTTTCACGTCCCAGCCGACCCGCTTTTGAACCGAGCCGGTACCTGATTTCCTTTGGAATTTCGGTCGTCGATCTGATATTCTCAACAATTCGAAAACGGTATCCGAACAACAGGCGCAAAACCTCGGCCACTTTTTCAGGGTTGCCGCTCCAGAGATGAAGGCTGGGCAGGATGGAAGCCCAGATAACGGCCTGGTTGAGGTCATCAATCTCCTTTTCCTGCGCCATATCAAAAAGCCCGAGAAAGCGACTTAGATGATCCTCATCGGCGATTCCAAAACCGAATTTCAGGGTCTGGTAGTGGGCTGCCGCTTCGCGCCTGATAACCGTGGCATCATAGGGCGCCATAAGGTGGCGGGCATTCATATCCCAGTCACTGCCGCGAGCGGTATTGCCCTCCAGTCCGTAGAAAAACTGGAACGGCAGTTGATCAACCGCTCCGGGATAACCGACCTCGAGAACTATTTCCATATCTTTGGTCAAAGGAGATTCGGCTGCCGGTTTCTGAGTCCGGACCTCTCCCTTGTAATTTTCGTACTCACCGATCGCGAGAATCTGTACACGTTCGATATCGATGCCCATTTGTGCCAGCAGATTCAGAGCGGTGACATAATGGAACGGATGCTGCCGGTTGCAGAAATCGGGCATTTTATTTTCGCCGAAGTAGATCATTGCTTGACTATCTCCACGCGATAGTGCGTATTGACCGGCGATCGGGATTTGAGAAAACTGGCCAGTCGCATTTGCAGGAGTTTGATCTCATCATTGGAATAAAAGTCGGCGTCTTTTACGGTGGCTTTGATGACAATGCAACGGTGTACCCCGGTTGCCGATCGCTCGACACCGTTTTCGCTGACAGCATCGTGGATTCGCGGATCAAAGGTCATTGCCCATCGCGAAATTTCAGAAAAACTCAGCGCCCGGTCACGGCTGCGAAGCCGCGACGTTACTTCGGTGATAATCTGCTTTTCGGTTTTGGCCGGAATGGCCCCCCCGGTCGGGATAATATTGACTGACGATGATATACCGGGATGACTTTCGTACAGGTCGTTTATTTTTCCGGCTTCGATACCGTTGGCCGCAACCCCTGACGTGACGGAATAATTGATCGTCAGTGAATCGGGCGGTAGTTCCAAAACGGAGGAGAAATCAAACCAGAGTACCAGGCGACCGTTTCTTTCCTCGGGAGTATAATACCGCACCGATTTGTCGGTATTCATCTTGTGCCGGGGCTGATAATCGCGGCCACTGGAATCGACCACATTGGTAACTTCCAAAACATTGGATATATTCTCGGGGAGTTCGACTTCAACCAGGCGGTTGCCGCCGGTATGCTTAAACAAGGTCAATTCATTTTTGTTAACGGCGATAAAGCAATTGAAATAAACTTCGAATGGAGATTGCAGTTTCGTTTTATCACCGCCGGGCGGGAGATCGAGGCGTATCCAGTAGAGTTGTTCCTCATCAGAATCCGAACCGATCCCCTGCTCAGAAATAAGATGCACCAGTTCCTCATCGGGCGGCCCCAATTCCCAGGTTGAGGTAAATTTTTCAGGCAGCACGACAAAGCTGTCCTCCAGCGAATTGAACAGGTCGGTCCCGGTCCGTAACCCACCCCAATCCATGCCCTCTCCATCGGTCGAAAATATCTCTGCGAATGATCCCGACAATCCGGGGCAGAAACCGCTGTCCTCATAAACGCCCCCGAAATTCGATCCGGGATACCAGTAGGCCCATCGCAATTGATTCAAGACATCGGGGATACCCTTCAAGAATATGGCGGCGCTGGAAAAATCATCGGACACACCGTTATAATCGACGCCGATGTAAACCTGGTAATTGTCTCCCGCCTTCATGGCCGAACGGGGACGCGAAGTTATCGAAGATAATTCATCGCCTGACTGCGGCGACAAATCTATCAAATTATTGCCGTTCCGCACATAGATATGCTTGACCTGTGCGGCAATCAGCTTTTCGTTTTTAAGCGCCGAGAAGAAAAAGGTTTGTCCCCCCTCGCGAGTTTCCTTGTAAAAGAACTTGGCATGAGGATCAATTTCCACGACCGGATCCTTCGGCTCGCAACGCATCACGGTGAAAGCCGGCACCGGCCAGCGCATACTTTCAGGACACAGCGAACGAATAAGGGAATTGGTCGCCACTTCCCAGACCATATCGACCCTCTGGTCAATCTTCGCCAACTGTCCGGAATAGAGCTGCATCAGGATGCGGAGAACCGGGTCGAGCCTTTCCGATGACTCCGGTATCTGGGGATTCCAGGCCCTCATTTCGCGATGCATGGCTGCAAAAATATCTTCCGCCGAGCGGGCTTTGACTGTCTGTTTGTTTCTGGTCGTGTCACTCACAATTATCACTCCAGGTGATAGCTGGCTTGGAATTTCTGTTCCTCATCATTGTCGTCCCGGTAATTTCCGCTAACCTTGACTACCATCCCGAGAACCTTCGCGGACCGATCTTCGGTACGGGTAAAAGAGACCGAGACATTGTGCAACCGTTTTTCGTATTTATCGATGGCCATTCTCAGGCCGGCCCGGATATCACCCTTGTTGGCGGTATACAGATCGCCATATTCCCGATCCCAGATATCACATCCGAATTCGGGCTCAAACGGCATATCGCCTTTCCGGGTGCTCAGAATCAAACCGATAGAGTAGGTTAATGATTCGAGGAGATTGGCTCGGTCGAGGTATCCCTCCCTCAGTATATATGGCAACGCTAAGTAATCCATAGATATCGTCAATTGAGCTGAATGGGGGTTCCTTTAACGGTGGTTGTCGTTCCTTGCAATTGCAATTGTACACCGGCCTTGACGTCGGTATTAACTCCGCCTTCCAGTTTTGCATTCATGCCAGCCTTAATTTCCACATCTCCCTGACTATCCAGCGTAATATTGGCTCCCTCCATCAAGATATCGCCGCCGGCCTTGATATTAATCGCCCCTTCACTTTCAATCGTCGTCGGTCCGCCGATTTGCATGGTTATCAGGTTCTTACCATCCTTGGTCACAATTTCGATTTTTTCTTCGCCACCCGTGTCGGTGAAAACGATCTTGTTGCCACTTTTGGTAGAAAACATTTTGACATTATTCTCGGCATCGCCCTCGGTTGGGGGTTTGTTCTCATTATTGTAAAGCGCGCCAAGTGCAATCGGCAAATCGGGCGATCCCTGCTCATAGCCAACCAGCACCTCGTCGCCAATTTCCGGAAGCGCAAACCAGCCGCGTTCCTGACCGGCATGGGCTGTCATAAACCGTACCCAGGGTGTTTCTTCAGAATCGAGCCAGGGGAATTTTACCTTAATCCGCCCTAACCGGAGGGGATCGTCGTTGCCTACTACCACCGCCGTCTGCATGTTGGTAATTGAGGGCCGCGCTGATCTTGCCGGCGGACAGGCGATATCGATCGGGACACATTCGAAATGATTGTAATATCCTCCGGAGTCGTAAGTATGGGTAACCTTGGTCACCCAGTAAGTGCCGTCGATCCGTCCCATATTATCGGTTTTAATGCAGTGGCCGGCCACAACAGTCGGATTTCCGGATTGTCCGCGGGCGATAATCATCCGGCCTATCGATTGGGCACGTTTTGCCGACAACACTTTATCGAGTGACTGGGCGTCTTCGATGACATTTGGCTGTTCTGAGAATCCGGATTTCTTATACATTGACTGAGAAGCTTTTACCGCTATCTGGCTGGTCTGGGACAGAGACGCCTGCTGCTTTACCGAGGTCGAATCCTGCGAATATTTTTTCTTCAGAGCATAATTGTAAGCGACCGAGGCGTACTCATGCGCCATTGTACCCAATTCCATCACAAAGGAACCCAATGTGTACGGGAATTCGAGAGTGACCGTTTCGTCAGAATTCGCTTTTGAAACCCTGAACTCCTGACCATCATAATAGGCAAACATCCCGATTCCGGAAGCCAGTCGCATTACAAAATCATAATCGGATTCACGGTATTGGACGCAATATCTCATGATTCCGGGTGACGACTCCGTATTACCCTTGGTTACCGGATAGCTGCTGACGACGCTTCCGATTATATCGGTCGCACTTTGATCATAGTAAAAGGCGTTCTTTTTGGCACCGTCCATCAAAATGGTCGGACTGTGAGCGATGATCGTAACCTCGAAAAGCTCGTCAATACTGTTTTTGAACTTGATATTGCCGATGATGCCATTGAAAGACATGGAAACCGGCTGAGGTACGCCGGCTACCTGCGACTCAATATTCATCGAAAAAGACTTGCCTAAGAGGTTGGTATATTTGGAATCATCGAACCTCGCATACTCATTCATATCCTTGATGTCTTCATGGATAACAACCCGGGCGACATGGTGATTATCGACGGACTGTTCCAGCTTGATCGATGATACATTCTGGAAATAATCTATCTTTTTCCCGTCAAAGGTGAGCGTAACATTCGTCAGGTCCGCTGTTACGAGTGATACCTTATCACTGTAGTCTTCCTTATCATCATCGGCCAGGTGGTCGAGATTTTCATCTGTCGGCATAATCTCTTCCCGTTATCAGCCAGACTTCGGCGGGCCATATCGCCCGCCGAAGTCCGTAAATTGATTAATTATTCTTCCCAACGGTTGTCGATTTCGGCATCGGCAACCATCAGTTTATGACATGAAATCTCAAAATACTGGTAAATCTGATCGTCGGGCCGGTCCTTCACGTGCGGAATAGTTTCTTCAAACTTGGTAATAAACCCTTCTTCCCAGGTCAGCTCTTTCATAGTTGCATCATCGGGGTTAATGAAGATTACCTTTCCGCCTTTCCAGTTCGGCTTACTGGTATCCATCGCCCAGCGGGCAATATCGACATTGCCTTCCTTGTCGGATTCGATGGTGACCTTGATGGTTCCGATGTGCGACCGATCCGAAGGACGACCGGTTTCGTCTTTTGCCGTATATAGGTTATAAGACACTTGATATACATTTAAAAACGGCACACCATCGATTTCTAGTTTTGGTCTGTGGGCCATGATCGGCTCTCCTTATTTTGTTGGTTGCTCCAAACTGGTTTGTTTGCCTTGTGCTCAATCACAGTCAGTCCGTCATCCCAGGCAAAACAGATTATTTATCCTTTACATTTGTCTGATCGTCATCATTCCAGGCCGCGAATTCGATATTGAATGTCCTCGCCGGATACTTCGGATTGAGCGCAACCTTGATGTCGATTTCCTGGCGCTTGCGCATTGCCTCGTCGGCAAAGATTTCCACCTTGTAATCCTGGAGGATATTATCGCCGCCGGAGATCGCCTTCATGAACTTGTCGATATCGCGCCGCATGGTATCGATGAATTTCTGATCGATAACCGAAAACGTCTGCTTGTTGAGGTAATTGCGCAACGTTTTGTAGACGTAATCGTAGGTGCGGCGGATCGAGTAAACGTTGAAGGTCTCCTTGGTAAACAGCGTGGCAGCGCCCATCGCCACCGGTGAGCCCTTGAAATCGACCAGCGGGTTGACACCCTTCTCGTTGATTTTACTGGCATCCGGCTGATTGGCCCGGAAACGAAGGTACTTGGCCTCGTTGATTTTTCCGAATTTGAAACCGGCCATCGGCTGCTGCATACCGACAGTGGTGTCACCCTGATACATTTTACCCGCAACCGAGGCTGACGGCGGAATCCACATATCCTCATCCTCGTACTGATTTTTCTCACGAGCCAGTACATAGTTGGCAAACAGGGAGACATACTGCTTGTAATCGTCGATGCCGTTTAAGTTGGCATAGTTGGGATCGTCGAGCATTTCCATGACCTCATCGACGCTTTCGAAGTCAGGCAGGTCGGTCATGACATGGACCTTGTTCGGCAGTCCCAACTGGCGGGACAGGGTATCGATATTTTCCACGCTGCCGAGATATCCGGGAACGACACACATGGCATAACTGTTGTAGATATCCCATTCCCGGTATTCATCCGAGATAGCCTTGGCCAGGGTCTCGAATTTTTCTTTGTCATCGGGGTTAACCAATTCCTCGGCGCTGACATTGGAGAAATAAGCGTTAACCTTCTCATCCGGCTCCATCTGAGCGTTGGAAAAGAATTTATCGATGGCCCGATAATTCATTTCGAGCTCACGACTGGCGCGGTGGACTTTTTTCATGTTCTTATCGAGATTGGCTTCCAGCTTGGTCGCTTCTTCGGTGCATTTCTGGCGGACTTTGTCGAGATCGCCCTCCCCCGCCAGATTCTTGACCCACATATCGAGACGTTGCGCCAGCAGTTTGCGCTGCATAGCGAAATTGTCCTTGGTCAAAAATTCCTTGCGCTGGAAACTCTTCTTGGGGTCGAGCCATTCCACACCCCTGACCAGGTCGCCATCAGAGGTCTTGAATGATGGCAGCAGGGCCGACAGCTTTTTGAAATCACCGAACGATTCTCCGAGCAATGATGCAAATTCATCGTCGGATATTTTTTCTATTTCTACTTCTTGTGCGGGAGCTGCCTCGGCCGCCTCTTCCTTCTGTGGCTGCAGTTCTTGTTTTTCATCTTCGCTCATCTATGATCACCTCTTTTCTATTCTTCACCGAGAAGGTCAATGTAATATCGCGCCAGCTTGAGCAAGGCGTCTTTCTTATCCTTGTCGCTCAAAGTCTTTTTCAACGCGTTGTTTTTCTTGAGTTGCTTTTCGAGATCGTTGAGGATTTCCTTGCCGTAATAAACCTTTTGCAGGTAATCGTCTTTCTCAATCAGCTCCTTACTACCGAAATCCTTCATGGCCTTGATTTCAAAATCGGCGTTTACCTGTTCGCCGTCGGCCGATTCCATTTCGACCGAGAAATCGGGCCTGAATTTCTCAAAGACCTCTTTGAGATTATTACATCTGGTCGGTGAGACGTCCGCCTCCTCATCATTGTTCAGTTTTGCGGCGTACAGCAACTTGTTCGACGGAAGAAGCTCGACGGGAATAGAATCGTCCCGTTTCACCTTTTCGGTCGCACCAAGGATGAACTTTGCCATCTATTCCTCCATATATTTAAGTTTAAGATTTCGCCTTTACCGTAAACAAATAATCATCATCCTTGACATCGATTAGAATATTATCGCCGGATGATACATTACCTGTGATTATATCAACAGATAACTTGTTGATTATGTCGCGCTCGATGGTTCTCTGAATCGGCCGGGCGCCCAGTTCGGGAGTATATCCGTCGCGTCCCAGCTTGGCCAGAGCATCGTCGCTTAATTCTGCCTTGATGTTCAGATCTTTAAGTAATACGCACAGTTGCTCGAATTCCAGAGCGGCGATTTTATGAACCTGTTCCTGCGTAAAAGAGTGATAAATGATAATTTCGTTGAGGCGGTTCAAAAATTCCGGCCGGAACTTGGAGAACAGAAATCCTCGGACCTCCTCCATATCGACCTCGCGCCCCTCGGCGTCGGCTTCGAGAATTTTGTCCGCCGCAAAATTCGATGTCAGCACCACGAGAGTATTGGAAAAATCGACCGTCCGGCCCTGACCGTCGGTCAAACGGCCGTCGTCGAGCAATTGCAACAGGACATTGAACACGTCAGGATGAGCTTTCTCGACCTCGTCGAAAAGTACGACCGAAAACGGTTTGCGCCTGACCGCCTCGGTCAGCAGCCCGCCTTCCTCGTATCCGACATATCCCGGAGGAGCCCCGATCATTTTGGCCACCGAATGCGATTCCATAAACTCCGACATATCGAGCCTGACCATGGCATTTTTATCGTCGAAAAGGAACTCGGCCAGCAGTTTCGGCAGATACGTCTTGCCGGTTCCGGTGGGTCCCAGAAAAAGGAACGATCCGACCGGACGATACGGCAGCTTCAGCCCTGCGCGGGCTTTGCGAATGGCATTGGCAATCGCCTTGATGGCGTTTTCCTGGCCGATGATTTTTTTGGCCAGAAACGCTTCCATGTTAATCAGTCGATCTTTTTCCGCGGTCATCATTTTGGTCACCGGTATTCCGGTGCGGCGGGCAATGACGGCGGCGATATCGGAATCGTCGACCTTATGTTCCAGCGTTTTGACCACCTCTTCGAGAGCCTTGAAGTTTTTAACTTTCTCGGCAAACCCCTCTTTGATCTCATCGAGATTGATTATTTCATTCATGCCGTCTCTCCCGCCTGGATATCGACTCGATGTCCCCAGTATCCCTGAAGCAAATTCATGTTTTGTGAAAATTGTTCGTAACCCGATTTCAGTTTTTCAAACACTTCCTTGTCTTTGGTCGGATCCTTACCTTCGCAGGCGGCGATCAGTTTTTTGACTTCGCCGACTTGCTTTTTGATATCGGGAATTTTTGCTTTGGCAAACTCCTCTTTGACACCATACTCCGATCCGGCCTCATCGATGATATCGAGGGCGACATCGGGCAGGTTTTTCTCGCTCAGGTAACGCATGGCCAGTTTGACCGATGCGACCAGAGCTTCGGGAGTGTATTCTATTTCATGATGCTCGGAATACTTACTGACGACTCCTTTGACAATTCGCACCGCATTGTCAAAACTCGGTTCTTCCACTTTTATTTTCTCAAAACGGCGCTCCAGCGCTTTGTCTTTTTCCAGATGCTTGGTGTATTCTTCTTCGGTGGTGGCGCCGATCAGTTTTATCTGTCCCCGTGCCAGCGCCGGTTTCAGCAAATTGGCGGCATCGTTGCCTCCCGCACCGCCTACGATGGTATGTATCTCATCGATAAAAATGATCACTTTCCCGGCTGCCTTGACCACTTCGCCGAGAAGCGTTTTCAGCCTCTCCTCGAATTCGCCCTTATATTTGGCGCCGGCGACCATCGCTCCCATATCAAGCTCCATCATCTTGACACCTTCCAGCGCTTTGGGAATTTGGCCGTCGATAATCGCCTGGGATAAGCCCTCGACAATAGCGGTTTTGCCGACACCGGGACCGCCCAGCAGGATCGGGCTGTTTTTGCGGCGTCGCAACAGGATCTGGATCGCCTGCTGAATCTCCTTGTCCCGCCCGATAACCGGATCGAACTCTCCCGCCGCCGCCTGATTGGTCAGGTCGATGCAATACCGGAGAGTGCCGGAAATCTTTTTCTCGCCTTCGACTCCCTCTTCTCCGGCCGCCGCCTTCGGACCGGAAGCGATCTCCTCGACAGCTTTACTTTCGGCTATGGCGCGGTAGATATCCTCTTTCCGGATACCGATTTTATCCCGGAGGTACGGCGCGAGAGCCGACTTGGGATCGAAGATGGCAATAAAAATATGTTCCGGCTCGACGAGGGTATCGAAAAGCTTGGCTTTCTCCTCAATCGCCTGCGCAAGGACTTCCTGTACCGCCGGTGAGATGTTAAGTTTTTCCTTGGCCGTCGCCCGGCTTGACTGATCCTTGAGGTAAGTCTCGGACATCGATTCTACAAACTTGGGACTCTTTCCCAATTGATTGAGAAACGATTCAACCTGCGAACCTTCCTGCCGGACGGTGGAGATCAAAAGATGTTCGATTTCGATCTCGGGATGCCGGAAGGAAGTGGCGATTTCCCTGGCGTTTTTGATAACGGCCCGCGAATCCGAAGAATAGTTGGCTATATCCATATCCACCTACTGTTTAGCTATCAGCTTAACGGCACCCTTGCCGTTCAACCGATAAATTTTGTATTGCGATGATAACCTTTAATATTACCACCCTGCTTTGCCCATGTCAAGTTGTTTTATATCAACCTATATGTCCGATTTTTACATTATTTTATTTCCGTCGATTCACTCCGAGTTGTCCCGGCAGTGAGGCCGCCATGTCGATTCAATTTGCGCTTGGTGCCATCGGGAAGTCTATATTCAAATTCGGTGTCGTATTCCAGCGGCACGGTGACTTTGCCGTCACCATAAACATCGATCCACATGAAAACAGTTACCTCTTTGGCTATTTGCTGCTTAAAAAATGGCGACAGTTCCGGAAAGATTTCGAACTCCACACAACGTCCATCGACCAGCTTGACTTTCTCAATCAGTGATTGTCTGCCGACAGTAAACTTTGCCGTTCGCGGAAAATTTACACGAGTGCAACTTTTCAACCTCAGGAGGCCTTCTTTCGGTTTCAATATGGTCTCAATCGTCGCATAGCAACGATCTCCTTTGGCCGAGGCGAGGTAGCATAGCTGCCAGGTGATGAAATATCTGGTGCGATCATCGATGAAACCGGGTTTGATACGCACGCGTCCCGATGTGCCCCAGGGCAATTCAAGAATAATTGAAGCCATGAGGCCGGTCGCGGCACGAGCCTGGGCATCAAGATTTTTGGCGAAACTGCTCGCGCGGCCTTCGAAATATTCCTTATAAAACGACCCCGTTCCGGCTTTCTTACCCAGGAAAGAATAAAGTGCGATATCGCCCCATTTGGTGCGGCTGAAATGCGACGCCAGCCAGGAGCCGAATATCGAGATGCCGGCTGCCGCCAAGGCGATCCAGCCCGCAGGACCCGATACCAGGCCTCCAAAAATCATCCCGAATACGCAGGCGCCGAACCCGACGGCGGCACCGGTGGCCTGCAGCACTCGTCCCATGGCAGCTTCCGGATTTTCATTGAGTAACGCTTCCTTACCGAACTCCGATACGGCGGTATGAAAATCAATCAACGACCCGGCCGCTCCGGCCGCGGCCCCCACTCGAGTCAGTGCCGCCAGACCTGTCTTCGTCATGCCGCCAGCGGAGACCACCTCTTCGAGCTGCCCGGCTTTGGCCAGTTGTGCAGCCCGTTTCATTGGTATTTCTATGGATAATTTGGCAATGTCGGCGGCCAGGGCAATGCCGTCGAATCCGGCCTTCAGTTTATCTTTACTGCTGGCCTTGCCCGACATGATCTTGTCCAGAGCAAGGGTGAGATTAATCGCTGCAATCCCGATTCCGATGCCGGAAAACCAGGAATCGACCTGATATTTATCAAAAGCATCTTTGGCGTCAGCCAGTTTTGTTCCGGATGGTAGTTCAATTTGCGGCGCACGTAGCGATGTCGGAATCGGCTTGCCGAACAGGCGCGGGAATTTGGATGAATCGGGAGAAACCCATTTGAAACCGAGCAGCTTCATTCCCAGCACTTTTTTCATAAACGGTTGGAATTGCTTCCCCTCAGAGATACTCAGGGCATTGGCGAAATTCTCCACCAGCTTGAAGGTCGAGAGCATGCCATTGCGAAGGGGGCCGGATTTGTCCCACCAGTTGCCTTTCGACTCCGCCTGCTTAAACAGCATCTTCACGACCCGCTTGCTTTCTTTCTCATAGGTATTTATCTGGAATCGGATACCGGCTTCGATTTCTCCCAGACGGAAGGTAACCTTGGCCCAATGTGTTACCAGATACCACAGCATATCCGGCCCGCCGGCACTGCGGTATTTTCTCTGGTCTTCAAACAACTCAAAGCCGGCCTGTTCCACGATACGATGGCGTTCACCCTCCAGCCAGTCGGTCAATCGCTTGGCCTCCCGGTTGGCTGTCTTTTTGAGAGCGGTGGTTTCGATTTCATGCATTTTCAGTCGCACGTCGACCGATCTTTCGGCGCCGGCACGAGATTTTTCCCATTCATCCGGCGTAATTCTCGCTTCCACCGACATCGAACGTCGATCAAGTAATCGCTTGGTCTTCACCAGAGTTGGCGGTTTTGACCGCCCGTGGGCATACCAGTTCAGCGCCCGCTGAAGATGACGTTCGATTTTATGCGGATCGGAATCGCCGCCGACCGGAGCCATGGCTCCACGCAATGCGGCGGCCACCAGGACTTCATTTACCCGGGATTTATCTTTCTGGGTTTCCCGGTACAATTCAAGCGCGACCTGATAACCCAGTTGCTGTAGATCTTCCGCCCAGGCAAACGGATCCGGGACCATGACAAGACAGGTGCTTCCGGCAGGCTGCTTCTCAAACGAATGCCAGTTTATAACCTGTTTCGAATTATGCTCGTCGACGCCATAATCAAGGTAATATTCGGTACCGGGCATTCCCATATATGATGATTTGGGACGTTTGTCGGCGAGCGCCTTGATCCGGTCCTGTAGTTTTTTTAGAGTATTGGGACCTATCTGAATCGGGCTGAGGAAAAAGAGAAAGGTCCCGGTTTTTTTCTTCGGATCGGCCTGATACCATCCGGACGGACGGTTCCTGTAATTTTCACGTACCTTTGGGCTTTTGACCTTGCCCTTAACTTCTAAGGCCCGCCAAAAATGCAATTTTTTCTTCCCACGCGGGGGGGCAAAGATCTCATCAACCAGTTCCGGTGTTGCTCCGGGACTGGTTTCTCTAAAAACATATAGCCATTTGTTCTCGATTTCAATTCGGTCGCGAGCACCGGGATAACGGCGTTCCATAACCCGGACACAGACACCTCGGCATGATACGGCAAAACGCCCCAGTTGCCCTGATTTGCTTTTCTGTTTTAGAGTACCACCGGCCATGTGCTTCCCTGTTGATCAAAACCGTTGATTGGTTTATATTCGACTGTCTTGCTGGGTATCGCTGTCATCGTCCTGAGTGTCATCACCGCCGGTTTGCTGCGTATCGCCGCCGGTTCCTCCGGCAGTATCCTGTTGAGTATCGCTGTCATCATCCTGAGTGTCATCACCGCCGGTTCCTCCGGCAGTATCCTGTTGAGTATCGGCGTCATCATCCTGAGTGTCATCACCACCGGTTTGCTGCGTATCGCCGCCGGTCTGCTGCGTCTCTTCTGAGGTTTCATCGGTGGGGCTGTCGGTATTATCTATGGGGCCGATATCGGGAAACTCTATATCATACTGACCGGGCGGAACTCCTTCAACTCGGGCACATCCGTTTTCATCGAGAGTGCCTTCTTTTTCCGTCCCGTCGGCGAGCGTCACCTTGTATTTTTCATCGACAACCGGGTCTCCTTGAGGATCTTTCAGTTCTATTTCGATATAATCCTTGAAGGTCAGAAGCTTTGATTCCTGCTCTTCGCCGAATTTCTGTTCATCAATCTCGATTACGAAGAAGTACTCGGGTGGGTTATACGATTTCCCATATTTCTGCAATTCCTCTTCGGTCGGAACCTCATCGGTATCCTCGTGGTATTCATACTCCCACGATAACTCAATTTTATTTTTTATTACAACCGCCGGCAGCTCGGCAATTTTATCATGGACGCTGTCCTGATCGTATTCGTAAATAGTAATCTTTGCCTCGGTCTCTTCGCGGCAGCCTTCGATATCGGCGGTCAGCTTCAGGATATCGCCACGGCGAGCTTCCTCTGCGCTCCACTTCATATTGCTAACTATAATTGGCGGTGCCGCCGGGATGCGGTTCGACTCACCGGAGAGGCTGTTCTGGGACAGGTCGACGGTGAAGTAAACCATGTCCTCCATTTCGATATCTTCCGGGATTTCGAATTGGCCGACAAACTTGTTGTTTTTCATTTTGCCGTTGACCGATCCCAAACTTTCGCCGGCGGCGCTTTTGCCCTTGGCTTTTATCTTGGCGCCGTTGCCGACAAAAGAGGTCATCACCTCGAACGACACCTTTTGCCCGGCCCGGGCAAGACCGGTTCGCCAGGCGGCATAAATCAGGGTCGAGTCGAGCTTGATGGTATGCTCGGTATCGGTCGATTTGTTATACTTCAATTCCATGGTCAGTCTTCTTCATCCTCGCCGACGGCGCCCGATTTGAAAGTGTTGATGATTTGCTCCACCTGTACGCCGATAGTCTTAAGTGTTTTTTTGGAAAAGTTAGCCGAGAAGGTGTAGGCGGTATCACCGATTATCATAAATATATTTTTGCGGAAGATAATCTGATCGTCGGTCGGTATCCATCGGAAAACGCATTCAAAGACGGCTCTGCCGTTGGCAAGAGTTTTTTCTTCTTCCTTGAGTATTTCCGCTCCCTGTAGCGCCTCCAGGGCGGCATCGATGCGACCGCGCGCATATTCTTCAAGTTCGGCGCCGTCAATCTCCGTATCAACCGAAAGCTGCATCATATGCTGAACGCCGCTGTCATCCGGCCCCATGAACATATGGACGGTCTGGTCATCCCATCCTGAGGGAAGATCAATCCTGAACTGGTTATTGGTCGAACCCATAATTTCTCCCTGAATTTTACAAAAATCCTGCCGTAGCGCGGTAATTCAAAACCTTTTATATTCATTACTCCAGGCAATGAATCCCGGATATCGTTCCAATATAAAGGCGGCCGTTGTTGTCGATTACCGGAGGTGCTGTGATGATATCCCCTTTTTCGAGTTCAAT
The DNA here is from genome assembly GCA_030668485.1 of Candidatus Zixiibacteriota bacterium. GTDB lineage: Bacteria > Zixibacteria > MSB-5A5 > GN15 > JAAZOE01 > DAOUTW01. Next base: position 5,931 of record DAOUTW010000024.1, on the reverse strand, counting down.
GGCCAGTAATTCCTTCCCATCCTGATCAAAGTGATCTATCTCGATGCCTCCGACGACCAGAACGCTGTTATCTCCCAGAATAGTCAGATATCGGTAACCGGCCGAAGGCACGGGCTGCTGCCATTTCACCTCGCCTTCGTCTATCACCATCAGGGTGTCGTTGGCAATAATGTATACGCGATTGTTGCTGTCAATCGCGGGCGGTTGTGGCGACCACCCCGTTCCGGGACCAAGAACATACTCCCAGTTCAATTCACCGGATAGAGTATAACTGCAGAGCTTTCGCTCGCCTTCAATCGTTTTCAGCATTACAATCAGATTATCCCGGCGATCCATACTGGCGTCAGCAAACGATGCTCCCTCCACGGCAAACTTTCCTGCCAGTTCCCCTTTGGGGATATCGAAGATCATGACCTCGCTTTGATCGTTCAGCAATATAAATTTTGTCTGATCTGTGGAGGCTACTCCGGGAAGGGCATTGCCTTCGAATTGATGCAGCCACTTCCAGTTGATACCGTCGGTCGGACCGGTCAGGATAAGATTGTAATCGGCCTTCTCCGGCGGGTATCCTCTCTCGACTTCCTCGGGGCGATTATAAGTCTGGAAAAGGAAGTTATCATCATCGATCGGCATTAGCGCCAAAACGTCACCGAGAGAAAAACAATTGGGAATCGGGAATTCTTCGAACATTTCGCGGCCCTGCTCATCAATACCATGCAAGTGGCCGTTCTGACCTCTATAAAAGATCCGATTACCTGATGCGAGCGCCGGCAATACGGGTTCGCACGCCGCCTCCCAGGCCAATTTGCCGGTGAAATCGAGTTGTATCAGGCGGGATTCATATTGGACAGTCAATCCGGCGTCGGTGAGGATAATCAATTGCAATTTCTGACCCTTGACGTTGTCGGCAGAGTTTACAAACCAGACCCGCTTACCGGAAATCCGGGCTGTTTGCGACTGAAATGACGTCTGCTGATAATCAGCATATATTTTGGGGTACATCATTACCTTATGCTCCTTCACATCCGGCGCCTTACCGGCCGTATCCGAGATTGGTTCGGCCCGGCAGGAAATGACACCCATCAGGCAGATAATTACTGCCGTCAATATCAACTGCCGGAGCCGTGTAATCCACCCGGCCATGCGGCGGTGATCATTTTTTCCTGACGGTAAAGGCTCCGCCGGGTGCAACCGTTGTGTTAAACCAATCACTTATATACCTGAAATCGGCGGCTTCAAAACTGGCCGTTGCCGCCGGTTTGTTAAAAAGATAAAAGAACAATTTTTTCCGTTTGTCCGCTGAGTTGCCAACCTTGATTTTGGTTCCATCAACATCCCATTCGTCGGCGTCGGTGTCAGCGATAATACGATAATGGAAATTGGCATGCCCGGGGTTGGCCCCGGTGTAAAAATCGTAACCGGCAATATATCGAATGATTACCGGATCCAATCCGTTACCGCTGCCATCGCTTAGATAAAAATGTCCGGGTAGCAGGTTTTCACTGTGCGTAAACCTGTTGTTGACCCACCTAATCCAGTTTTTCTTTTGACTGGCATTCCAACCGCCAGGGAACTTGACCGAGAGCAATGGGCGGACAGCCAGAATACCTTGATAGTCCCGTCCACCTTCGCGGCGGGTTTCACCCAACTTCTGGTAAAAGTACACATTCATGGGACGTCCGGGATTGGGTGCCGGTTTGGCATTTACCGTGCCGGTATGACTAAACGCCCAGGGATTTTTCTTTTCATCATCGGAACGATAATACACCATCGGATTGTCGACATCAGGATGCTCGTATACCATTTCGAACTCTGCATCGGACAGGAATTTATGAAGTGGTTTCAAAGGCAGGTTGGTGACGCTGTCCTTGATATCGGGATCGGCCCCGCCGGTGTTCAGCCATTGTACGAACCGCCAGACGTGCCGCATGCGAATCGGCCCATTGGTATCCATCATCGTCTTATCATCATATTTCAAGGGAAAAGCCTCGCTGCCAAGGACTCGATTGCCGAATGTCGAATTGTCATGAGCCGAAATCCTTACATCGGCATTGGTGTAGCCGAATTGACCATAGCTGGGTACCCGATGGCCTATATAAGTGGTATTTGGCCCGACCACTACTCGTTCTTTCGCTTTTTCCATATAATCGTCGATCTGACCGGTGGCGTGTCCCAACTCATGGGCGATCACCAGGCATCCATATCTCCCCGGATCATTGAATTCATTGACGGCAAATTTAACTCCCGTAGGGAACCGGTTGACGCCGAAACGATCAGGATCGTCCTCCCTTGTCTTGATTCGCAGGCTGAGGAAGCTGAAAGGAGGATTCGTGTCCCGGGCGGAGTACACCCAACTACCTTTGTCTTCTTCAACGATGAAGGTCAGGCTGTAAGGCACCCCGCCTCTTGATTCTTTCATGGCTTTCTTGAATTTATTATGCAGGACGAGGGCGCGGTATTCACTGTCGAAATCAAGCCTCGGGAAATCGTTCGGGAGTTTGAACTCCTCAAAAGCCTCGAACATATGAAATGGCCGGATAATATGCTTGGTGTCCTCATCATCGACATCGTGTTCTTTGAATTGATACTCCTTCTTGTTCCAGTGGTTCATGGCGTTAAACATGCCGATGTCTTTGAATTCATTCACCTCGGCTTCGGTGGCCGGCGTCTTTTTGTTGATGGCAGCTACTCCGGTGGTCGGCTTGGTATCCTTCATAACGAAGGACGACCAGTAGACGATCATATAGGAACACAATTTTTCATCTACGACACCGCCGCCATGAAGATAATGAAGGCTGAAGTCGCCGACTCCGGGGCTGTGCATCACCTTGGTTTTATTGGATTCTACCACCCGCTTGTAATGATGGCAATCTTTGTCATGCATTACCGCCGCCCGAGCCCCGACGACATGGCCTCGCCCGAATTGGACTTTTTTATCCTTTAGGGTTCTTTTGGTGGTAACGTCATAGAACTCGCCGCAGAAAATTATCGATCGGGTCCCCCCGGGAGAGGCGAGGAGCAGGTTGCGGTATTTGTTATCCTTATCTTTAACAAATCTTACCAGCGACGCCTTGTGAAACTTCTTGACGTTATCGTGATAGGCTGTAAGATCACCGGCTCCCGGATGAACCGGTAAAGCCTCGGTGGAATAAACTTTCAGGTAATTGGTTTCGGGGTCGACATAAAGAATACGCACCCGGGATTTTTCGCTCAGGTCATGCGTCTTCCCTTTTGGATATCGAGCCTCGATTTCACAACTGCGGTCAAAGATATTCTGGTCGCCCTTCTCCGTAACCAGAACGATATCATCAAGTGAAAATACCAGTGGTTTGCTCGGTTCGGTCAGGTCGCTGCCAAACGGTTTAAACTTTTTGATTTTGCCGAAAACGCGCTCGAACCGGTCGGCCTTTTTGGGATCGCCATCATAGCCGGTCCAGTAATTCCGTGACGACCATTGGACCGGAGGGTCATAATATTTAATTCGCTTGCCCGCGTTTTCGGGTTTGTTCAACTCGGTCATTTCAACCGGCGTCTTAGTTTCCAATTTCGGCTGGGAGTCTTTATCTTTGGTGTAAACCCACTGGTTGGCGGTCTTGAATTCGAAGTGAAGCCGTTTACGGTTTTCATCATCCAGAGCCGTTTTGAACTGAACCTTGACACTATAGACGCCATCTTTATACCTGCATGAAGTATTTATCTCGTCGGTCCCATTCTCAAAGGCCTGTATTTTCAGACCTTCCGGGATTGCGGTCATTGCTTTCAGGACCCGGTCATAATAAGTGAACTTCAAATGATAGACGACCGCATACAGATCGTTGGGATCGATATAAAGCGGTGTAAAATGCCAATTATGCCAAAGCGGACATTCCACTTCCCGGTGAACTTTTTTGGTGGTCTTCGGGCAATCCATAACCGGCGCTTCACCCTTGTCAAAGAAAAGGATCACCACCCGGCGATTGGCCTGCGATCGGTAATTCTTTCTTTCGGCCTGGTCGACCGGGAAGGATTCGCCGCAACCGACTGTTTTCTTTTTGTCATCTACAAACTTAAGGGTGTTTTCTCGAAGGTTGGCCATTTTCAATGCCGATACGCCCAAAACCGAACGGAGATCTTCATCATAAAGATCATAAACCGCCCGCCAGAGTTTTTCCGGCCAGCGATGTTTACTGTCCCGATCGACTTTTCTGGTCAAGTTGGTCGGAAGACGCTCCGTTTTGTGCTCGTCGGCATACTCGACATTATAGGTATCGATGAATTGACTGGTGGCCAGCTTGGTGTTATCGCCCCAGGCGTTGTCAATTTTACCCGGATCGCACGGCCAACCGCGTGTGACCCAGAAGTATTGCATTATTTGCTGGTAGTCCTCAACCTTGTGTTTCTTATAACATATTTTGGCCCACTTCTTACGGTCGCCAATCAAAAGATAAAGTATATTGGTGGCGCGCAATTGGGACAACTCAAAATTGTACTTGGCCTCGCCGGAAGTGTCGGTATGCCCGGCAACTATGATCTGCTGGTCGGGATTAAATTCAAACTGTTTGAAAACCAGGGCCAGGGCTTTGATACCGGTTATCTTTTCCTGATCTTCTTTGGTACTGGCCGAAGTTTGGCCCGCCCCATCCTGGGATGAGGTTCCCTGCGGATTTTCCGGCATCATAACGGCGCTGTTATGATGAAAGAGGACATCCTCCATTTCAAGAATGTGAACGCCGATCCGATCGAGAACAACCTCCCACTTCTTGTGGGAATACAGGTCTATTTTGCCAATCAGGTCCCTGAATTTAGCTCTTCGCTCAAGTGCATCGCTCAAAATGCAATCCTACCATAGCAAGTATTGTTTTTAATTTCGCGGATCGGCCATAATTTTGGCCCGCCCCGGGGGGATATCCTCGACTTTAGCATATCCGTTACCATCCAAGGTCACATTTTTAACCGTCCCGTCGGGGAAAAAGAGTTTGATTTTTTTGTTAGCCAAGGCGTTCCCTTTGGAATCTTTAAGGCTCAATTCGATAAAATCGCGATACCGCAACATCCCCGACCGGGCGCTCGTCCCGCCAGCCTTGACAATAAAGAAAAACCATGGTGAGGAATATCTTTTCCTTTTCTCCTTGCCCTGTTGGTCGGCCAGAAGTTTTTCATCGATCTCCATGACCCATTCGGCTTCGATTTTGTCGCCATCTACTTTTGATTCGATAGACGTCAACATATGATCGGCGAAGTTGCTGTCCTTGATGAAAATTTCGAGTGTTGCCTTCTCCCCCGACTTGATCCCGGCCGTTTCCGCTTTAAGCTTAACCTTGTCTCCGACAGCCGCTTTATCGGTCGACCAGGCGGCTTTGACGATGGCGGTCAGCACCACCTCGCAGTCACCTTCTTTCAGGCCGGATTTTTTGACCTGGCCGGTCAAGACTCCATCGGTTTGCCTGCTATCCGGGTCTTTAACGCTAAATTTAATACCGGTAATCGGTTTACCGCCTTTGTCTTCGAATTTGACATCGAGATAATGGTTCTCCTCGACTTCCGATTCCATTACTGTCACTTTGGCTTTGGCGCTCTTGCCCATTCCGCCTCCGCCCCCGCCTCCGCCCCCGCCGCTACCGATAAGGACGGTCGGGCATCCTGCTACAATCGAGTCCGGCGGTCCGGTGCAGATGGCCATGTCGCCCATTACGGCCGCCGGCTTACCACCGATCAGAACCATGAATCCGGTCGCAATTATGGCCGCGCCCACATGCGGGATTGCAGGAGGTGCCGGAGCGACCATGGGGCAGACATGCATATCGCCCATCACCGCCGCCGGCATACCGCCGATTAGAACCATCGGGACTCCGGGACCGGTGATTACTCCGCCGTGAGCACATTGATCACCGACACGGGCTGCAGGTTTACCTGGCATGCTTTATACCTCATATGAAATTAGGCCGTTGTACT
>DAOUTW010000091.1 GCA_030668485.1 Candidatus Zixiibacteriota bacterium | reverse complement strand
CACAAAATACTATCTTAACTACCTCTTGTCACTAATAGGGGGCAGTATATGAGGAACCTCTCCATCGCCCCCGGTCTCTCCTTGATGCGCTGCATACCTGTGGAATAATTGGTAACAACCAATTCACTAAAATCCAGAAACAACTCCTGGGAATGATATCTGTCGGCAAGTTTCTATGCCAGCGAGCCCGTCTGGATGGGCGGCGCTTGAGCCTGTGTAAATTCTTTAGAGATCATATCAATCTTTTTGGTTTGCCGTCGTCACTCGTCTGTGATTTTGAAAAGGCCTATCATGTCAATCGTCTGGCTACCTTAAAGGCGTTTAGACATCTTTTAAATCAGGCAGCGGTATCACGCCATATTGAATACTGGCATGTTACCCTCACTGACGACCAGATGTATTCCACTTTTGGTGAATTGGCGAAAATTAATGGCGAATTGGCCTTTCCCGGGGCTGTGATTGCGGATAAGATAACGGATCCGGCGGAATTGGTGTCAACTGCCTTGGAATTGCGAAGAGAGGATCAAAAGCTCAAAGCATTCTTTTACTTGAAAAAAAATGAACAATCCTTCGATGTTGTTTCAACGGCCGCGGCTGAGTCAAAAATTTTCGCTGTATACCAGCTCTTGGGCGAACTGGCGGTCGACCTGAATCGGTCGAATGAAGCCATAACCTATAAATCCCTGGCCTTGAAGTTTTTGGATACGGTCACATCCGAATCATTCCAGATGCTTTACGATATTGTCTGCCTTCACATGTTGCGCAATGACCTCTCAGGGGCGGACCAATATATTCAACGAGGATTGGATGAAGCACGGCAGTTTGACGATGACAAATGGGGGCTCGAATTTCGGCGGTGGCAGGCGTGGGGATATGGCATCCGGGCTGACTATACCGGTGCCATGGATATATTGAATTCCATTCTTGAAGATCCTGCCATGGCGGGCATCCCTGCACTGGAAGTCAAGGTGCACAACGACATAGGTGCCATAACATGGCGTCGCGGCAATTATGCCGTGGCAAAAAAGCATTACTTAACCTCAATCAGGATGGCCAAGCATCATGGATTAGTTGCGGCTGGCACGCCTGCAACGGTTAATCTCATGGCGCTGCTGTTTGATCTGGCGCATTATAGAGAATCTATCCGTTATGCCAAAGAAGCCATTATTGCTTTGGATCAACAAGATAACGCGGTCAAGCTGACACCCTTGATACTTACAGTTTTTCACTGCTATGTACGCCTGGGCGACTATTCACGGGCCGAATACTGGTTGCACCGGTACTGGGCCAACGCCGTGCGTCAGCTCGATAGCGGCTTCTTCAACCTCTACCATGCCTATAGCGGCTGGCTGGCCTTAAACCGCTTCGAATTCAAAGAGGCAGAAGAATATTATTATAGAGCCGTCGAGCTATTGAGCGACCAAAGTACAAGTATCCATCTTGGTAATGTCTATCAGAGCTTGGGCGAAATTTCATTTTATCGAGGAAGAACCGGAGAATGTCGCAAATTCGCAGCCAAAGCCCACGATATCTTTCAAAAGCTGGACAACCCGACTTCCCTGGCCGAATTGGCCTCTATTGTGGAGATTTGTGACATCTACACTTCGGAAAAACCTCATCTTGAAAACCTCAAAAGAGTTCTGAACTCTCTTCTCAAAAACAACTGCCATTATTATGCGGCCCTTTTCCTTGTCCATATCCTATTACGATATGAGGGGGGCGAGGTAAAGGACCTGGTGACGATGGCAGCACCACTTCAATCGCTCGTGGAACGATCCGAAGCACCGATGTTCATAGCTTTGCGCCTTCTGATTGATATTAATTCCGAAGACACGTTCAATGATATCAGTACCGTAAAAAAGCTGAAATATTTATACAGAACACTTGACAATTCACGGCATCATTTCTTAAATATCTTTGTTTGTGTAAAAATCGCAGATCTGTATCGGCATCAATCCAAGAATAGGCTTGCCATACACTTTTACAGACAGGCCGACAGCATATCGCAGCGAATAGGTAATACCATTGCAGGCAAAATCATTCAAACACGGGTGATGAATATGAGACAAAGGGAACCTGATAAAAATAGTAGGGGTGATATTCTATTTCAGATATCCACGATAGTGAAAGACATTCACAGCTATGAAATGGCCCTGGATAAAATAATCAGGTTCGCAGTTGATGAGACCGGCGCCGAACGGGGCGTTTTGATTCTATGTTCAAAAGATTCGCAGGATATGCGGATCAAAGCTTCCGTTAACTGCGAGAATGCGGATATCTCGGATGTCCTGGCCATAAGTCGATCTATTCCGCGGACGGTAGCTGAATCGATCGAGCCTTTGATGATTGATGATGCCACAAAGGACAAGCAGACCAAAAATATGGAGAGCGTATTGATGCATAATATCAAATCGGTTCTATGTCTTCCTATTGGTCATCCTAACGATCTGCAGGGTATCCTTTATCTTGATCACCACACTATACCGGCATTGTTCGATTCATCGGACATGGTCTTTGTTTCCTCGATGACCAATTTCCTGGCGATTATGTTGAGGACCCTCGAGAGCGTCCGCGTGGCGCAGTCATCGAAGGCACGCCTTACATCTGAATTGGCATTACTCGGGGCCGGACAATCTTTCATCGCCGCCGATAAAGTGTCAAGGGAAATATTGGACAAGCTTTCCGAAGTGGCCCGGACTAATGCAAATATCTTAATCACCGGCGAGAGTGGGACGGGAAAAGAAGTACTCTGTAATAATATTGTTCGGCTAAGCCTTCGTGCCGACCGGCCACTAGTCAAACTGAATTGTGCCGCGATCCCGACTTCACTAATCGAAAGTGAATTGTTCGGGGTGACAAAGGGCGTGGCAACCGGTGTGGAACAGCGAAAAGGCAGATTTGTCGCTGCTGACGGAGGTACTCTGTTTCTGGATGAAGTAGCCGATATGCCTCTGGAGATTCAGGCCAAAGTCCTTCGTGTGTTGGAATACCAGCAGTTTGAACCTGTTGGCAGCAACCGCACCATCAGCACCGATATTCGATTTGTTTATGCCACCAACAAAGATCTGCAGTCGATGGTCCGGGAAGGAAAATTTAGAAAAGATTTGTACTATCGTATCAATACGATAACCATTGATATACCGCCTTTGCGAGAAAGACCCGGCGACATAATAGCCCTCACGGATCATTTCTTGAAGCTGTTTTCTGCACCGGCCGGAAAGGCGCCCCGATTGACCGACGATGCCCGGCGAGCTTTGCTGGTATATTCCTGGCCAGGAAACGCAAGGGAACTTCGTAACCTCATCGAAAAACTGTGTATTCTTTCTCCGGGAAAGGTAATTCATGCCGATGATCTACCGCAGGAAACGATCTTGGGATTGTCGGCCGATGAGGCGGCCAAAGCCACGGCCGCAACGATGGAGCAAGTTCGCATCCGTGATTTATTGCTCACCCATAATTGGAATCAATCGAAGACCGCGAGGATAATGAACATGCCGTTATCAACATTACGTCGAAAAATAAAAAAATATGATATACACAGATGATAAACTCCCCCGAAAGTTTGCCGGCTAACCATAATTCTGCCGTTCTTGCTTTTTGACAACCCTTTCTACCACACACAGTTAACATTACGCTTACCATTCTAAGTCTAAAATACCGGTAAGCACGACCTTTCGAATACTCGGGACCACCACGATAAACTATTGATCCACAATAGAATACCGCCAATTATAAGATCGCTGATAAAGTGGTCTCAGATTTGATCGCATCCGTAGCGTGATGATGATCCGTTAACGATTCAAATCTGGGAGGTTGTTATGTCACGGCGAAATGTGTCACAATCAATTTACCGCAGTACGTTCATCTTACTAATTATGGCCGGCGTTCTCATCGCGGCCTTGACCCCGAATTCGGGCATGGCTGACAGTTCCAGCATAGATCCCTTGCCTGGTCAACAGAACGAACCCGACTCAACCGATGGTACCAATGCAATGCCCGGGGGAAGCGAAACCCCCACAGATATTCCTGTCGGAGAATTGATCTTTTTTCTCTGGCTGGCATTGCTCTAATCACTGTCCCGCACAATTTTATGAGAGGTGTAGTTTGAGCGCTTTGGAAAACATCTTATTGGTGGCTAATCTCCTGTCTTCTCGATCGGCTGTGACGATAGAAGCGATCTGCAGCCTGTGCCATGTATCGGACCGAACGGCCCGCCAATACATTGAGTTTCTTACCAAGGCCAATGTGCCCGTGTACTACGATGACCGGGATAAAGGCTTCCGTTTGGTTCGAAAAGATGGCGTGCGTGTCGACCATCTTCGAATTGACGAGGTCATTGTGATGATACTGGCATTGAAAAAACTTTCACGAATAGTCAATGATGCCTACCGCACGGCCATTGATGATCTCATTCAAAAGATTTTATCGGGCCAGTCGTTTTCGGTTGACGCACTTCAGGCCATCTTGAGTGGAACGGGAGGTACCGTTCTGAGCTCCAAGGATTTGTCGGTGCTTCTGACCTCGCACATTATCAACGTGGCTATTGCCACCGAACGCAAACTGCATCTTACACTGAAAAAGAGCGGTCAAGAAGAAAAAACAATTGCTATCATCCGCCCGCGCCTGCAATTCAACCGCGGGTGGCATATAGTAGAAAATTCACCGGAAGATAACGAGAGGATCGACCTCAAGGATATCCTCAGCGCCGCCATAATATAGTCCGCGCTCGGGGTGAGGCAAGAGCGTCGACCGGTGATTACAAAGCATTAACTTTTAACCTTAGGTTTTTACACTATAGGGGTAAACCATGGAAACAAAGTACAATAAGGAAGATTTACCGTTTCTGTCGGTACTTCCCGAGAAGCACCAGGAAAATGACAACGAAAACGGTAACGGGCGTCTCAAGCAATCGTATTACAATTTTTTCTTTGATGCCGAGAATGACACGGGAGATTTTCTGCTTTTTAACTCCCTGTCCGGCGGTTTCGCAAAAGTTCCGGCTGCAAATGTAGAAGTTGTCCGCCGGATTCTTGATGATCCCAACGGCTTTGATTGCAATTCGCCGGATAAGAAACAGCTTTTCGAAACTGCTAAAAAAGGCGGCTACATTGTCAAAGAAAACGTCGATGAGAAAGCTGTCCTGAAAATGATGTCCATGCTGGGGCGGTACAGTACCGAGCAGTTCCATCTGGTCATTTTACCGACCATGGCCTGCAATTTCGCATGCAATTACTGTTTCCAGCAGGAGGACACCGGCATTATGAGTTTGGAAATGCAGCAGGCGCTGGTGAAATGGGTGGAAACCCGTCTCAAGGTGGCCAATCAGTTCCAGGTCGGCTGGTTCGGCGGGGAACCTTTGCTGGGCTACAAATGTATCGATTATCTCACCGGAGAGTTCAAGCGCTTATGCGACAAATATGATGTCGAATACAGCGCCGCCATATCGACCAACGGTTATTTGATGGACGAAAAGGTAATTGACCGCGTTCAGGACTGGAATCTGCGTCATATCCAGGTCACCCTCGATGGCCCCCCGGATATCCACAACACATCTCGGTTACTTAAAAATAGCACGGCTGGAACCTATGACGTATTGGTGGATCACCTGGTGAAACTGTATGAAAAGCATCCCGACTTTGTCGTCATGCTCCGCGTCAATGTCAGCGAAGAATCGATTAAACATGTTCCCCGGTTCTTTGACAACCTGCCCGAAGTTATTCGGCAGAAAGCCCATATGTATATGGCCGAAATCTACCAGTGTTCCTCCTTCCTTAGCGCTGATCCGACTGAAAATCCGAGTGAGAAGGCTACACCGGTGAAAAATCTCACGGGTCACGCGATGCGGAAGAAAATGACGGAGATGAACCTGATGGGCGCCAAATATCGAAAAAAATTCCCCTGTTCTGAGGATCAAGGCCGGTATGAACGCTATCAGATGCTGCCGCGGGCCGGATACTGCCAGGCACAATATGCCAACCAGTTCGTTATCGGTCCCCACGGCGGCATATCCAAATGTCCGGTGTCATACCAAAACGAGTTGAAAATCGGTCAGCTCCATTCCGACGGCACGGCGACATTTAATCTCCAAAAAATGGCTATGTGGATGGGAGGGGACTTCTTCGAGCGAAAATCATGCAGTAAGTGCAAGATGCTGCCGACCTGTATGGGCGGATGCACCTCGGCTACCCTGAAATACCCCGAAACAGCGGGATGTGCCGCTCCCATCAAGGAAAAAGAGGTCACACCTTTGCTGGCCATGCTGCATCGCGAGGGTCTGTACGGATGTGGATGAAGAACGAAATATACGCTCACAAATATATCGCACCCATCCGGCGGTTGATGGGAGCCAACCTGGCATTCACGACCGCCATTAATTGGAGGATAACCGACCATGCAGTTTTTAAGCAACCCGTTTTTAATGACCGGGAATGACATCCAGCTTCCCTTTGAGGATCTGTCCGGGACTTGTTATGTGCAACTTGGTTGCTGCTGTCAACAACTCACGGGGTCTTAATAGGCGGCAGCCCATATTCGGAATATACTCCGGTAACCGATTTTCAGTAGGCTCTACCGGCCCAGTATTTCACATTTCAAGGAGGAGGAAGTTTCATGCAACTCATGACTATTCCATTGCTGCTTACCAGTGATGATGTTCTGATGCCCATGCCTGAATTATCCGGCGATTGCGTGATTGCACTCGGCTGCTGCTGTAAACACCTTACGGTAAGCTAAATAAAACAGCTCTGCTCTTTGACATTTTCATAAAGGAGGGTACCAATGCATTTTATGACATTGCCTGTACTAATGGTCGGAGATGATATTCTATTACCGATGCCGGAATTATCCGGTGACTGTACTGTCCAGCTCGGCTGCTGCTGTCAGCATTTGACGGCAACATAGAACATCTCATCAGTCTGGGCGTAGCCAACTCCCTGGTTTCATATCGGTGAAAGAAATCTTTCGCCGACGCGAGACTAGTCGAATAGCGCCCATCCGATCCGGCGGTCAGGCCTTGGCTGCCGGCTGCCGATCTGTTTCGCCATGTTCGATATTGCACAATCGTAACGATGCGGCAAACGGCCTCGGCAAAAAGTGCCTGGGCGTAGGATTTGCAGGGTTCGAATTGATCGGTTTAAGATAAGATTGGTCACCGAGAGGTGTGATGACGACCGATCAGACAAAAATGTAAGATAAAAAGGGATTTGTTGACCGGTGAACAAAGCCCGTAGTCGAAACCTGCAACCCTTTAACAGGAAAGGAGAGGCACGAGATGGAATTCATCACCAATCCGTTTCTGCTGTCTGAGGATGTGACATTATCCGTTGGGGAGCCCGCGGGAGTCTGCGGTATTAACCTCGGTTGTTGTTGTCTGGCACTAACTGGTTCCTAAGCAAACCGCCAGAATTCCTCGCCGTCCGCCGATGATCTCGGCGACGGCCCCATAAACATCCCGGTGCCGTTCCCAGAGTGGGAACGGCACCGGATAAGCCTGTTTGAAAGGGGAACTGGTCCTCTATGTGGTATCAAGCGCCGCTCCCGGAGACGGGGCGGTGCCGGATAATACGATTGTAGAGGAAACCCAACCGTGTTACTCAGGAAATGAGGAGGAAATATGGAATTCATTGCCAATCCGTTTTTGCTCTCCGAAGAAGTCACGATGCCCGGTACGGAACTTGAGGGCATCTGCTGGGTTCAGCTTGGCTGCTGCTGCCTGGCTCTGACAGGTTCATAATCGGATCAGCGAGGACCATGTTGTCTGTCATCAATACGGGCGGCAGCATGGTGCCAATATCGGTGTTGCTTGGGTATGAAGAATGATGTAGAAAGAGATTTCTACAAACAGGAATTAACTTTTAAATTTTGGAAAGGAGGTGAGATATATGGAGTTTATCACCCAACCGTTTCTATTGACTGCAGAAGATCTGGAAGTCAGCGGACCTGGAACTGCGTCCGGTTGCCTCGTCAACCTCGGCTGTTGCTGCCTGGCTCTGACGGGTTCTTGATCGAATAGCCGTAACCGCCCTGTGATGCATCGATGAATTCGACCGCGATTCAGGGTTGCTCGGCTGCCCTTCCCGGGGATGGGAATGGCACAAGATAAACTTGTTTCAGGTAAGAGCTTACACCCAGATATATAAAAAAAGGTGAATCAAGTGGAATATAATACCCAGCCTCTTCTTAAATCTGCCGATGATATTGCGCTTCATCGACCGCAGCGTTTGGCTGGCTACTCCAACTTGGTGGTTGTTGCCTGGTATTAACAAGTTCATAGACCGGTTGACCACCCGTAAGTTACGGGATATTTAGCAAGCCAGTGGGTGGTACCTGGACGGCCGCCAGGTACCGCCAACTGGAAATTTTGAAAACGAGGAGGTCCGGCATGAATCAAAAGCACGAACAGACAATCATTATCATCTTTGGGACCATGCACCTCGAACCGGAGGATTGTCCCGCCTATGCCAAACGGCTGGGCGAGATTATCGAAGAAATCGCTCCCGATCTCATCTGTTCGGAACTGTCTCCAGAGCAACTGGCCGGGACCCAAACCTGCAATTCAAAACCGGAACAGCGGGATGTAATCATACCTACGGCCAAAAGGCTGGAGATTCCGATCATTCCCATCCAACCCTCAACTGAGCAGGCGATGGAGTGGGAAAAGCGGTTTAAAGCCGCTGATGGGAAACTGAGGTCGCAAGAACCGAGCCGCCACTACATCGAATACGGCGAGTCTTTGGCGGTTTATGAGGCACAGTTATGGAGTGATCTTATGAAAAGCGGTGATTGTATCGAGAATGTGCAGTTGACCGAATACCATGTTATTTCTGAGGCTCGCGACATGGTTGAGAAGCGATTGCTTCCTGATCGTGAGAAATTGCTGGTAGAATGGAATGAGAACTTTCTTTTCAGAATTGAAGAGACAATTAAAGATAATCGGGGCAGTCTGATATTGGTAATGGCTGGACTCTGGCACAAGTACTGGCTGTGGAATCGACTGCAGGCCAGAGATGATGTCACCGTCCATAACCTGCAAACGTATCGGCAGGCTTATGGGGATCGGATTCGGAGGACATCATGACAAGACCGGACATAGGCATGATTGAAGCGAAAAACATCGGATATAAATATCCAAAAAAGGAACAATCTGCCGTCGATGATGTAACTCTGTCTATTGCTCCCGGCGAAATATTCACCCTTCTGGGACCAAACGGCGCCGGTAAGTCGACCATGATTCGATTGCTGTCTGGTCTGATACTACCGCAACACGGGCACATCACTATTTGCGGCCAAAACATGCGTTCCCAGGAAGTCAAGGCTCGTCGAACCATTGGTCTGGTGCTTGGCGATGAGCGAACATTCTACTACCGGCTGTCCGGAGCCCAGAATCTTAAGTTTTTTGGAGGCCTCTATAATCTCAAGGGGCCGATGTTAAAAGATCGGGTGCAGGAAGTGCTCTCCCTGGTCGGCCTGGAAAATGATAGTGATATGCAGTTCATGCGCTACAGTAGCGGCATGAAGCGACGATTGAGTTTGGCGCGGGCAATATTGCATGATCCGCCGACTCTTCTGCTGGATGAACCGAACAGCGGGATCGATCCCGAATCGGCCCGGCGATTGAGGCAGATTATTCTCCGCCTCAAGAAAGCCGGGCGATGTATTTTACTGACGACTCACGATATGGAAGAAGCGGAAATGATGTCGGATCGGATCGGTTTTCTGAAAAACGGGCGATTGATTCGGGTCGGCTCCCTTCATGACTATAAAAACATTATCAGGGAAAAGAACTTTATTGCGCAAATAGATCCTCGAACGATTTCCACCCCGAAGGCTGTCGACAAAATTATCTCGGAATTGAAGAGCGAGATGCATTTTGACTACATCGGCTTTCGGCCAAATCAGTTCGAAATTAAATATAACGGATCGATTGATATCAACAGAGTGCTCACGGCTATAATCCGTCACGATTTCCGGATTGAGCGGGTGAATATGTTTGGGCCATCTCTGGAGGATGTCTTTATCAAACTGGTGGGGTGCTGAGATGTACAAGCTGTATCTTTTTTTCATGCGTTATATGGTTACCTTGATAAGTTACAAAACCGGTCTGGTTTTGTTGGTGCTGGGCACATTTGTCGGGTTGTTGCAGTTTGTTTTTATGGGACGTTTTTTGGAAGACGGCAACAGTTTCCCAGCTCTAACGCAGTACGGTGGCAATCTTCTATCATATTTAATCATAGGTACTGCCTTTACGAGTTTTGTCGGCGTGGCCCTGAACTCCTTTCAGAAAACTCTCCGCTCCGAACAGCAGATGGGGACGCTTGAATTTCTGCTCATGAGCAACACCCGGCTGGAGTATATCTTGATTTGTGCCGGGTTGACCGGTTTCCTGCAGGCAGTGATCAATGTGAGTCTTCTTTTTGCCATGGTCACTTTGGTTTTCAGCATTCCCATGGGGATTAATCTGATTGCGGCAATGCCGATTGTGCTATTGACCATTACTTCCCTTTCTGGAATCGGCCTGATGAGCGCCGGTGTTATTATTGTGACCAAGGTAGGCGATCCTATCACCTGGGCCTTTACCTCCTTGGCAGGATTCCTGAGCGGGGTTTTATTTCCGGTCGAGTATCTACCGCCATCGTTACAAATAGTCTCGGCCATCCTGCCGACCACACATGCTTTGCATGCGCTTCGTATGAGTTTGATTCAAAATGCTTCGATAAGCGCGGTTTGGCCGGAAATCCAGATTCTTTTTGTCATGTCGCTTATAACCGTGCCACTGGGATTAATCGCTGTCAGGCTGGGATTCAACCGATCCCGGCGGGTTGGTTCGCTGGCACAGTATTGATATAGATTGCCAGTTCTTTGTCATGAAATGCGAAACACTTGGCATACGGTGATTGCGGTCGAGCGCGACCAATCCCATGCGCAAAGGAGGAAAAATAAAATGAAAACGATGAGAAGAAGCTATCATGTGCTGGCGGCAGTTCTGATAATGACAATATGCCGGGTATCAGTGGCCGACGCCAACGGGAGGATTGATTTGCCCCTTGATGCCTTCAGCGTAGAGGCTGTTTTTGTGAAGGCGCCCCCGAATATCGATGGCAACCTGAATGATGCCGCCTGGAAAAAGGTCGAACCGATCACCAATTTTACTCAGTTTACACCTGCCCAGGAAGAACCGGCATCGGAACGGACCTATTGTTATATAGCCTATGACAAAAAGAACCTGTACTTCGCGGCGCGATGCGAAATGCGGGATCCTACTCAAATCGCCTCGACTATCAACAATCGCGATGCCATCCTTGGAGATGATTGGATTATGCTGCTGTTGGATAGTTATGGCGACCGGCGGGCGGCATATGAGTTTTTTGTAAATCCCTACGGTATCCAGGGTGATGCCGTTCAATACAATAATCAGGATGATATCAGTTGGGATGCCGTCTGGAAATCGGCAGGACAATTGACCGAATCCGGGTGGATAGTCGAGGCGGCAATTCCCTTTACGGCCTTGCGTTTCGCAGCCGGAGACAAACTTGTGTGGCGTTTTCAAATCATTAGGAGAATCAGCCAGAACAATGAGATGTCGTTTTATGTGCCGATGCGAAAATGCGATAACAACTTTCTTGTCCGAACTGCGGATTTGATCAGCCTGTCGGGGATCGAGCGCACTCAAAGTTTAAGCATCACCCCTTATGCCACGCAAAAAGTGGATCGGGGAACAAGATATTCCGGAGAACCCGACTTGGGTGCCGATCTTAAATATGCTATTAAATCTAATCTCATTATGGATGCCACGATTAATCCTGATTTCAGCCATATCGAGGCCGATATCGAAGAAATTAGCATTACTCCATATGAACTGCAATTAATGGAAAAACGACCCTTTTTCTTGGAAAAGACAGATATTTTTAAAACCCTGTTCGATCTTTTCTACAGCCGCCGAATTATTGATCCCAAAGCGGGTGTCAAGATCACCGGACAAGAGGGGAAACTTGGTTTGGGGGCGTTATATGTAAATGATCGGGGACCTTTGCCCGAATCCTCCGATCATGATTTAGGAGCCGTCCGACTCACACGAAGCCTCATGGTCAATTCGCAGGTGGGGTGTCTGGTAACCTCCAAAAGCAACGCCGATTATTATAATCGGGTGGCCGCGGCCGATTTGGATGTACAATTCAGCGGGTTTAAAATTGTCGGCCAGATGGCGCAAAGCTGGAGTAATGATCATCAAAGCCGATTGTCATTGATGGGATACGGCTCGGTAGCCTATATCAGAAACGATATCATGCTTGCCTATGGGTATGGACAAACTGAGGAAAACTTTACCTCCGACCTTGGATTTATAACCCCTCTTTACATCGGATGGGATTTGCGACCGGTGTCTTATCGCAGGCACCGTGCCCTGGGGTCATATACCTGGCAGATTAACAACGGCTGGCTGAGACGTCTGAACCCCAGCATTGTCTATGACACTAAAAAAACCTACCGGCATGAAGAGGCCACCCGCAAAATATCGGCCTGTGTCAGCACCGAATGGGACAAAAATATTGTGGTATCCGTTTCTGCAAATAGCAATCGTACCTTGTGGGAAAGGCAGCATTTCGACCAGTACTCATATGACTTGGCCGTTTCGGCCAATCCGGACACAAGGTTGACCGTTTCATCATCATATAGCGAGGGGCAGGCGCTCAACTATTGGACCGAGTCCACCGTTTGGCAGAGGTTCGTCTATGCCGAAATCGGTTGGAACCCGACGCCGAAGCTGCATATTGCGCCTGCCCTGCAAACGGTTCGGCAATATGACAAAAGAGGCGGCAGAGAAATTTATGGCCAAACCAATCGCGTAATCAGGATCGGCTACGCTTTTTCGCCAAAGATATTTTCCCGAGTCTTTGTCCAACATAACAGCCTGACTGACCACTACAATGTCAACTTCCTATTCGGATTGACCTATCTTCCTGGAAGCAATTTCTATCTGGCGTATAATTCGGGATATGTGCATGCAAACAGCACTTTGACCAAGGAGTCTGAGATTGTATTCGCCAAGCTGTCATACTTCTGGGATATATAGGCAATTTGTAAAATTGCGGTTATTTCTCCTTATAAAAGACGGGGAAGCGGTCACCGGTTCTATTCGAAATATGTAGCAGCGATGCCAATGGTGACGAAGATATCAATATAGGAGATACCGTCTATCTAATCAATTGCATGCTCAAAGGCGGTGCCGATCCCTGCTGCCCATCTGTTTCCCGTCAGCCTAAAGTGGACATGATGATGTTTGAGATTAAGGGGTGATTTCGTACCTTTTGTGTAATGAAAGGAGTCACCAATGAGCCCCAAGGATAATCCTTGTCCCGAGGCTGTCGTCCGAGAAATCCGGCGTAAAACCAGACGCAAATTCTCCGCCGAAGAGAAGATCCGGATCGTGCTGGAAGGCCTCCGTGGCGAGAACAGTATCGCCGAATTGTGCCGCCGTGAGGGTCTCAATCCTAATCAATACTACCGCTGGAGTAAGGATTTTTTGGAATCCGGTAAGAAACGGTTGCAGGGAGACACCGTCCGCGAAGCGACTGGCGTAAGCCAATAATAGAACCCCGGCTTTAGCCGGGGGTATCTATATCTCAGAAATTTCTTAAAACTGAAATTATTTCCGTAACAACCTTTCCTCTTACGGCTTGACCTAAAGACCTACCTCGAAAATCAGAGTTCTATATGTTTCCCAGCCTCTCCGCTTGCAAAAGCAAGTCTTTGGCTGTCGCGTAGATGGCCTATAATTTTTGCTCGAAAATCAGAGTTCGATACTTGTCCCAGCTCCCCCGCCAGTAAAAACTGGTTTTTGGCTGTTGCGCAGATGGCCTTATTTTTTACTTGAGAATTGGATTTTTGCAGATTAACTTTCTTGGAATACGAGGAACGCCAAGTCATTTTATGGTATTTGAGTTAGTGCGTATCTTCGAAATTTAACATCCCACAGCAAGGGGCTTGTTGAAAAAGTCTTGATTTAAGGGTCTGGGAGTGTTTCAATAAACTCATGCAGACAAAACGAGAAGGACTGGACTCGGGTATGATGCTTCTTCCCTCTCTGGAAGAATTCATTCCCAAAGAT
>DAOUTW010000057.1 GCA_030668485.1 Candidatus Zixiibacteriota bacterium | reverse complement strand
CTGGAACATCAAAAACTAAAAATGGTCGCTTTGGTGGCATGTATGAAGAAGCTCCTACTTATCAGCAGGAGCATGCTTATACACAAAACCACCTTCAACCCCAAATATCAACACTTGACTTGAAAGACGGTATCTACTCGACTGCGATCACAGATCACAGCCACCGCCGAGCTTTATCCGCATAATATAATGATGTTATCGCATCGCCGCAAGATAAACGGCATCATCCAACTACTAAAGCGAATCGATCGGGTAATAGAGTTTGCTTATGTCTGATCCGAACTCGTTTTTATAGAGGTGTACATTTATCTGTATAGGATCGAGATGTCCGTATAATTCATAGTACCTGCGGCCAACCGATCGCAGATCAAAGATCAGATCTTGTTGGATATAGGCTCTGCATGCATCGCCGTTTGCATCATGGCGCAGATATAAATCTGCTTGCACCGGATTGGATTCAGCAAATACCGACGGACTCATATACAACTCGAAATCATGCTCCTCGCATCCGCCGCTGTAATTAATCCGCAGTGTGAGAGTATCGTCACGAATAAATATGGTAATAAGTTCGAACGGATCAAGTTCGATCGAGTCGGGTGGCCTGTCGGTTAATAATACAGTATCGATCTTTGAGATAAGACTGACAAACTCCTTGATTTCGATCTGAGCCATATAGTCTTCCGAAGGAATAGGGTCCGGACCGACCGGATAAGGATAGAGGCCCAGCACCGAAAATCTATGGCCGAGAGTATCGGCGGGAATCCTTAGTCGCTCATTACTCAGAAAGTTATCTCCGATAAGGCCAACATTGAAGAAGATAGTGTCCATTCCGCTTCTCTTAATCCACAGCCTTATGATTCCCTGCCCCGGCTGAAGGCAAACATAGAATCGCGGACAGCGCGAATCCTCGATCACCCGGTCGAATCCGATTTCCAGATTTCCCGGTTGCAGGATTTTCTTTTCGCCGTATTCCAGCCATACCGTGTCATTGACAGCAAAGACACCATCGTCAACCGGTGGATTGCTGACCTTATCGGTGCAACTGACAGACAATAATGAGATGAGAATAGTGGCTAATATTGCGATAAATCGTTTCATGGTACACCCCTCCTAATCTATATATAAACACGTATAAATGGGGTATTTGTCAAGAGATAAATTATATGTGGGAGTCACATATAAAAAATCCCGCCCGTCGGCCAAAAGAATGGCCTGTGGGCGGGGTACAAGATCACACTGCTAAAGCAGTGCGGCACCCGGCAATAATAGATCGCGCTTGCCGTCATCAACCCTCAACACGTACAATTGCCTTTAATCCAAATGACGCGGATATCCTAATCATATCTTGCTCAATTTCATTTGAAATTTCACTAAAGAGAACACCAACATAAACCACCCCATCTACATATAGTACTGATGTTATAACATTAGGGTACGATTTAAGAAGACTTTGTTTTAGCAACAGAAATTCTCTATCTATTCTAAGTATTGAGCGTTTGGTAGTTGACTCACCAATCGATTCTAGTTTTTTTGACAGGATATCTAATTTTGCTTCAATATTCCCCTTCTCCTTGCTTGGTTCTGCTGTCATTGTGATCCCAAAATACTTCCATAGCGCGTTTTGGCCATCGGTGTTTTTCATGGTGTCTTTGATATGATTGGTGAGGGATTCAACCTGTCCCTCAAGCTCCCAAGCATGCAAGGAGGATTTATAATCGTAATGGTTTATAATAGTCGTATCAAATGGAATATTGTCTGTGGTATCGTCTCTGACCAAACAAGTAGGTTTGTTCAGGGCTGTCCTGATACCTAATTCAAAAAACACATTGGGATTAAGACAGGAAATATCACACATAACTAAATCGGTCTTCTCTAAGTTTTTTATGATATCACCCTGTATGAGTTCCGCGCCTTTTGTTATTGGTGGGATTGGATTGAGTTTCGCTTTTTCGATTGCCGGGATAAAAAGGTGATCCAATACATGCCCAAAGTGAAATTTATCGCCATTATATCTATTCAATGCAAAATCCGGGGTAGTGATTGGCATGATTATGAAACAGTCTTTCATGGTACACCTCGGGCGTTATGATTCAAATATCCATATGTCCAGCAATGTGCGTGATACCTCAATTGACTAAGTATGCATAAATTGGATAGAAATGTCAACAGGGATAGGGCTATCATTTGTTTCTTACCGTAGGGGCCGTTCGAGAACGGCCCTCGAGGGCGCTTCCCGAAGCGCCCCTACAGTCAACTTGCCGAAACCATCCGCCGCCGCGGATTTTGATTTACGAGATGTTTCGTATTATCAGGAACGAAGAACGCACCGCAAGCGGTGCGGCACCCAAAGAGGACGAATTTTAGGCTTTGCATAGAGGCTCAGGAATGGCATATTGGCTTGGACGAGCAGATATACTCGAAACTATTAAGCTTCTGGCGGGGACATTATGGAATTATCGCATCAGATGGAAATACGGGCAACAGCGGAAACGGTTTTTAATCTGGTAAGCGACATCGAGAATCTGGGTCGGTGGATGGACAATATGAAGGAATCGCAATATGTTTCCGATTTTAATCCCGACCATCCTGTCGGAACAAAATTCCGGCAGCGTGCCTCCGAAATGGGACGAGAGATTGAATACGGAGGGGAAATCATAGAGTACGAGAAGCCACACCTTTTCGGAGTAAGAGTCGGCGATAATAATTTCATGGTCAAGATGCATTATCGTCTGACTGCGACCGAAGGCGGAACCCATCTCGAATATCATGCCGAGATGGTCGAGGCATCATTCAAATTTAAACTTCTGGCCTCGGCTTTTGTTTCGGTGGCCGAGAAAACCCTGGCGAAACAGATGGAAAATCTGCAAAAGCTCGCCGAAGCGCAGTGATCGAACTGTGCCAAAAAAGTGCGTGCTCAAATTCACTTTTTAAATTAACTTACAGCCAGTTATATCAAGCCACCTCACATTTTCAGGATGGTGCCCTATGCTAAAAAATCTATTCGCCATTGTTGTTATTTGCGCATTACTTGCGCCGACCGCGAATTTGTCGGCGCAGAATGACAAAGTCATCTATGTGCCCAATTATAAGGATCCGGCCAATGAGGAGTTGGGGGACATTTATGATTCGCTGGCCGAATTACAGGATAGCCTGACAAGCGCGATCCGCGACCGGCAGGATGATTACGACGAACTGGAAAAGGAAAACAGGAAGCGCTTGAAATTTGACGTGTCGGGTATTGTCAAGCCGGAGTCACCTGATGATTTCAAATCGGAATTCCATTTTCCCCCGGTACGGCAGTATCGCACCGGGACCTGTTGGTGCTTTTCGTCGACATCGTATTTCGAATCGGAAGTATACCGCCTGACCGGTAAGAAGATCAAGCTGTCGGTGATACATACCGTTTACTATGAATATGTGGAAAAGGCCCGTTATTTTATCCAGCAACGCGGTCAAAGGTGGCCCGGTCAGGGTTCGGAAACCAATGCCGTAAGTCGCATGATGAAAATGTATGGCGCTGTGCCTTATAACGAATTCCCCGGATATATCGGTGATGAGCGTCACGATCACTCATATGTTTCAAAAGAGGTCAAGGCGTACTTGAAACATCTGAAAGAAAATGATATCTGGGACGAGGAAGCGGCCATCGAACATATCAAACTTATCCTGAACAAATATTTCGGAAAGCCGCCGGAGACGTTCGAATATGAGGGAAAAACCCTGACTCCGAAACAATTTCTCAGCGATGTGCTGACCCTCGATCCCGATGATTACCTGGGGATAATGTCGACTCTGTCGCAACCGTTTTATAAGCAGGGGCCTTTCGAGGTCCCCGACAACTGGTGGTATGACAGCAGCTATTATAATATCCCGCTGGATCGGTTTTATGAATTGATTGTTGAATCGATCGACAATGGCCATACCCTAACCATCGGCGGCGACAACTCCGAGCCGGGCTGGCAGGGATTTCAGGATCTAATGGTCGTGCCCGATTTCGATATTCCACAGAAGTATATCAATCAGGACAGCCGCGAGTTTCGATTCTATAATGAAACAACCACCGACGATCATGGTGTTCATTTGGTTGGTCACACAAAAATCGACGGCCGCGATTGGTTCTTGATCAAGGATTCGGGAAGCAGCGGTCATTGGGGGAAGTACAAAGGTTATTATTTCATGCGCGACGATTATATCCGGCTCAAGATCCTGACCCTGACCGTGCATAAAGATATGATGAAAGATATTTTGCCCAAATTCAGTTCCGCATCGGAATAGGGATAAACATAAATGGCGGTTCGTGAAATATTACAGCTCGGCAATCCCGTTTTGTGGGAGACATCGCTTGCGGTTGACAATATCAACTCGGTTGAGACAAAATCGGTGATCGAAGATTTGCGCGATACGCTGGCGTCATTCAGAGAGAACAATGGTTTTGGCCGCGGAATCGCAGCGCCGCAGATCGGTGTTATTAGTCGAATTATCTATATTGAGATGCCGACCGGTGAATTCTCCGGGCCGCTGATAAATCCGGAAATTGTCAATACCGGCGACAAGCAAGTTGAATTATGGGATGCCTGTTTCAGTCTACCCAATTTGATGGTTAATGTATCTCGCGCCGAGCAGGTAGACGTTGAGTACACAAACCTCGAAGGTAAGCAGCGCATTGTAAAAGCCGATGGAGATTTGTCGGAACTGATGCAACATGAGATTGACCATCTGGATGGCCTGCTGACTGTCCATCGGGCGATATCGCCACGAGCTTTCATGACGCGTGATGAATGGATAAGGCAGGGCCGACCTGAATAAAAGTTTGTAGCCGGGGAGCCCTGCGCTCCCCGGAATCTGGGGACAATTAAATCGTGCAAATGACCGCAGGTTCACACTCGCCCTCGGCGAGCAGGAACCTGCGAAACGGTTAATCCTTCATACTCGATAATCATCTACTTCCCATCGCCGCAGGCTTTGTCGGGGGCGGCGCTTGACACCGTCCCATCCTCGTTGACCGTCAACGGCGACCATTCACCGAAATATTCGACCTCAACTTTGCATTTGCCTTTTGAGGTATACTGAACATTGGTGTTGTATCCCCATTCCAGATACTCCGATCCGCCGCCGCCCATAGTGGTGATCAGAAAACGGTTGTTGAGATATCCGAAATAATTGGCCCGGTCGGCGGGCCATTTCTTATCGCCGCCGGAAGGATCGACCGGCAACCATCCGAAATTCGGCAGATAGACTTCACACCAGCGGTGGAAGACATCGTCATATGAGGCATCATCGCCACGGATGACAATTGACCCGGCATACCGGGCCGGCAATCCGGCCGCGCGGCACATGGCGATATAAACAAAGCTATATTCGCTGCAGGAACCGTTGCCTCGTTCAAGCACCGTCGGTGCGATATTCCACCCTCCAGCGAGTTCGTATTCCATATTTTCAATGAGGTAATTATAAATCTTGCGCGCGATCCAGTATGGATTGGTTTCATCGTCGACGGCCGCCTTCACGCCCTTTTGGATAACCGGGTCCTGAAGCGAAAACTTGGTGTCGTCAGCCAGGTATAGATCGGTGATCTCTTTGGGGATATCGCTCAGCGCCCCGACGCGATGCGGGTACACAAAGTAGCGGTTCTTGTACAGTTTGGCCGAGGCGGTCATACTCGCCTGTTTGAACTCCAATGGTCCGACATCATTGAATCGGAAATGAGCCACCTTCTGGTTCCATTTGTCGGCGATAATATCGGTCGGTTCGGGACTATACTGCACCGGTCCCAGAAGTTCCTGGTTATTGAGATCATGCGGGATTGCTATATAGGCATCGAGTTGTTTGACTGTCCCCGGGCCGAAATTCCGGGCCTGAAGGATAAATTCTACCTCCTGAACTTTTTCATCGGTGCGGACGAATTTGGTTCCATCATCGACCACCAATTTATAAATCATGTCATTCTGGTAATCGACGTTCCAGAGATTCTCTCCGTCCCAGGCCAATCCCCAGGCATGCGGGCCGGGAGCGTCGAAACAGACGATCACCTCGCCGTTGTCCGGCATCACCATATAAATCATGTTGCGATAGCGGTCGGCCACCCAGAGATATTTCCCATCGAAAGTCAGGCCGGTTGAATTGCGTGTCGGTGACGGAATCGTTTTTATGGTGGTGCCGTCTTCGGGGCTGATCTGATGAAGTTCCTCATTGCGATCGGCTGCGATCCACAGGTACTGCCCGTCCCATGCCAGTCCGCCAACTCGCGAAACGGGGCAGTAAATCGTCTTCTCCACGATTTCGGTTTTCGGATTGATCGCATACAGAAGTTCAGCTTCGGCATCGACACACCATAACCGCTTGCCGTCCCATGTCAACCCTCGCGGCACATATCCCGGAGCCGTGAGTGAATCGAGGACCGAACCGTCTTTGGGATCGATTTGATACATCATGTCGCTCATGCGGTCGACATTCCACAGATATTTCCCATCGAAGGTCAAACCCTGTGGACAGGTCATCGGTGAAGGCAAGGCCTTCAAGGTATCTCCCGGCGCAGCCTGAATCGCATGTGATAGCAATAATATGGTTAGGAGAAACAATCCTGATTTGATTATGCCTCGCATAATAACCTCCCTATATTTGTCTTGCTGCCTGCTTATTCTGTCGATATTCCTAAAGGTACGCACCCTCATCGGCCTGTCAAGTCCAATTGGAAAATTTGCAGTGCGGCAAAAAAGTCTTACACATCGGAAACAAGCAATATTCGCTTGAAAGCGAACATCATATTATGCACGCCAATTCGGCAAAGTAGTCCCCTATAAAATTCTTGTATAACTCCGGGGTATAATTACCTTTAATTGTATGCCGAATTAACCGACATCGATATGTAAACCGGGAGGAGTCATGTTTTTTTATTATTTGAAGCGCTTAACCGTTTTCGTTTTTATAATCCTGTGCCTGTTCTCCAGTGGAATCGTCTATGCTGATGCCATCGTTGCCGATCATAATTCGGTTTCAGATTTCGGCTTCATCCCCGATTCAGTAATTGAAAATATCGGCGGTGGTTACAATATTTATTATGTGCATACCTCGCACGGTTCCCAGATCATGACCGGTATATATATGGTGGAAGCCGAGGATGCGTTCTATAACCCACCTTATTTCTATGAGGTTGGTGACGATTTGGGACATGTTGGCGACACCACCTGGGTGCCGGCGACACGAGTGTACCTTGATGCTCATCCCGAATGCAATATGGCGATGTTTTCATGGTGCGGCGGATGTTCGGACAACACCGAAGCCGGAATAGATATATATTTGAACAAGATGGTCGAACTGGAGATCGATTATCCCGGTGTGGTATTTATCTATATGACCGGCCACCTTGATGGCTCCGGCATCGATGGCCCGCTCTATCAGAATAACAATCAGATTCGTAATTTCTGCTACACTAACAACAAGATCCTGTTCGATTTTGCCGATATCGAAAGCTATGACCCTATAGGAAACTATTACCCCGATGAAACCGACGCCTGCAACTGGTGCTATGATTGGTGCTCGGTATACACCTGCCCCACCTGCGGCAGTTGCGCTCATTCGCATTGCTACAATTGTTATCTCAAAGGTAAAGCATGGTGGTGGATGATGGCTCGCATATCGGGCTGGCAATCTTCCGGCGGTTATATATGCGGC
Source organism: Candidatus Zixiibacteriota bacterium (assembly GCA_030668485.1). GTDB lineage: Bacteria > Zixibacteria > MSB-5A5 > GN15 > JAAZOE01 > DAOUTW01. The sequence continues at coordinate 23,429 of DAOUTW010000057.1, read as the reverse complement.
GATGCTAATGGCGATCAGTCTATCAACGTCGGCGACGCCGTATTTGCCATCAATTATATTTTCAAGGGCGGGCCTTCTCCCGATCCAGTCTGTATCGGCGACGCCAACGGGGACGGGCAGACCGATGTCGGCGATCCCGTCCGCATCATCGCCTATGTTTTCCACGGCAGTGGCGGTCCCCCTCCCGATAACTGCTGCGAATAGTTTCTGTAAGCCTATCAATCAATCCATACATCTTGACTTGACACGATAACTAACGCCCGCTATACTGGCCTTGAATATCTACAAATTTCATAAAGGAGGGATACTATTATGCTTGCTAAGAAACTACTGGCATTGGCCGCCGCATTATGTCTTGCCATTTTCATCTTCGGCTGTTCAGATGATGACAGCAGCACCAACGGCGGAGATACGCCCGGACCGACCGAAGGCAGTATCGGTCCCGATGGCGACACTCTCGAGGTAATCGGGCAGTTGAAATTAATCGTACCCCCCGGAGCGTTGACTGATACTATCGATTTCACCGTCACTCACAATACCTCCCCCGCTTCTCCTCCCGGCTCTATGGGGCTGGTAACGAATTGCTACAAGATCGAACCCTCGGCCACGACCTTCGACCCCCCGGCGACATTGATCCTCAACTACAGCGACCCCAGCCTGAACGGAGCCGATGAGATGTCGATCGATATGTATACCAACGACGGGGGCGGATGGGATATTTTGCCGACCTCGGTCGATACCGTTCACAATCAGATAACCTCTTCAATCTCGCATTTGTCAGATTTCGCCGGACTGGCCGACACTACCACGGCGGTTTCTGAGGGAGTTTTTGCCACACTGATAGTGGGAAGAAGCATCACCCCCATAGCCGCGGAATTCTATATCATCTACGATCAATACGTGGCGACCTTCGATAGCGTGTATGATCCCTGCAATCCCGTTTTACCTATTGACTCCGTACTTGTCACATGTAACGAGGATACGCTGAAGCGACTCGAAGGAACTTATCTCTACCAATACCCCTCCTATGCCATGCCAAATGATACCTTTATCGTTCTCGGCGCCACTGATACCTTCGAGATCACCGCCGACGATAGAGTGTCTGCGTTGACCGAATCGATCACTTTTCCCGACTATGCGCCGTATCTCACCTATCCAGTGAATGGGGATACCCTCGACTACGCTGGTTTCAATGTCACCTGGGGCGGCAGCGGCGGCGGCGTGGTGGAACTTATACTCATGACGACGGATACAACCGCTCAACAGATAATCTTTGAGGAAACGCCCGATGACGGCAGTTATTATATTTCCGGGGCTACCCTCAGCGGCCTGGAGGCGGGCCAATATTTCATACTGTTGAATCACTATAACCGGCGAACCATCACTGCCGCCGGTTATGATTCCCGGAGTTTTATCTCCGGGCGGGTGCAGAGTCAAGCTTTGGTCTACCTGCCATAGTATTTTACCGCTTTCGCATGACAGGGGCAGGTCTCCACGGCCTGCCTCTTTTTTACATCAGATTTCACCTGTGGCAGAAGGTACAGGACGACAAATCAGATCATATATTTCCTGAAACCGATCTCCAATTTCTTGATATAATATAAATTGACCGAATCACGGAGTGTTGAGGGATATGCAATAACCATAAAAGCAGGGTAGCGGCTCTTGACAGGCCCGGTAAATTTCATATATTTTCACGAACCCGAATTTGACCGTTGTTATATAAATGAACGTGCCATCAGGCGCTCTGCCTGTTAATCAAGAATGAGGTTGGCTTATGACGGATGTTTCAAATCAGACCATGATCGAGGCCAGAAATTTAAGCAAGTATTTTGGCGAGTTCATGGCTATCAAAGACATTACTTTTTCCGTCCCCCAAGGCCAGATTGTCGCCTTTCTGGGACCCAACGGGGCGGGAAAAACGACAACTATGCGGATATTGACCGGCTTTTTGGGTCCCAGCGCCGGTTCGGTCTTTATCGCCGGTCTCGATATTAGCCGCCAGCGGTTGGAAGCTGCCCGGCGGATGGGATATTTGCCCGAAAACGGCCCGCTTTATGAAAACATGACACCGTTGGAACTTTTGAATTTCTTCGGCGAGGCGCGCGGTATGACCGATTCTGATCTCAAAAATCGTACCGATCTGGTGGTCGAACAATGCGCTCTGCAGCATGTTCTCGAAAAGCCGATCGGCAAATTGTCGCGCGGTTATCGTCAGCGCGTCGGGCTGGCGCAGGCGCTTTTACACGATCCCGATGTTTTAATTATGGACGAACCGACGGCTGGTCTCGATCCCAACCAGATTCGGGAATTCCGAACCAACATCACCAACCTGGCCCATTCCAAAACCATCCTGCTCTCGACTCATATCCTGCAGGAAGTCGAGGCTGTTGCCGATCGGGTATTGTTGGTCGATGGCGGCCGTCTCGTTTTTGACGGTTCACCTGATGAGTTGAAACGCAACGGCTCGATCGAGGAATCATTCTACAGCCTGACCGATTACGGAATGCCGGGCAAGCCGGCCGGGCAGGGAGGGCCGACCTCATGAACATAAATACCAAGATGATTGCCGTGATTTTCAAACGGGATTTGCGAGGTTATTTCAGCAGCCCGAGCGGTTATGTGTTTATCACCCTCTTTATCTTTCTCAGTGCCGCCGCCGCCTTCTGGCAGGCGCGGTTTTTTGCCAATAACCTGGCCAACCTCGATCAACTCAATGCCTGGTTTCCTATCCTGTTGATGTTCTTTATCCCGGCCCTGACCATGAGTATCTGGTCGGAAGAAAGGAGGCTGGGAACCGACGAGCTGTTGCTGACCCTTCCCGCGACCGATCTTGAGGTTGTCCTGGGCAAATACCTGGCGGTACTCGGCATCTATTCCGCCTCGCTGATTTTGTCGTTAAGTCATATCCTGGTGCTCTTCTGGCTCGGCAGTCCCGACCTGGGATTGATGATCGCAAATTATTTCGGATACTGGTTTATCGGAGCCGCTCTTCTGGCAGTTGGCATGCTCGCTTCGCTTTTGACCGCCAATGCTACGGTCGGATTTATACTGGGCGCCCTGTTTTGTTCCATCTTCATTTTTCTCAACTCGCTGGAATGGCTGGTGGGAAATGGGTTGAGTAAATTCCTGTCAAACCTTAGCCTTTTCCAGTATTTCGGCGATTTCGCCAAAGGGGTCATCAGTTTTTCGGGCCTGCTCTATTTTATATCCGTCGTCGGCATTATGCTATATTTCAATGTCATCATCATCGGTCGACGTCACTGGCCGGCTGAAGCGGGCGGGTACAAAATGTGGGTGCATCATAGTGTACGCGCAGTTTCGCTGGTAGTCGCCGTGATCGGCCTCAACTCGATCCTTGGGTTGATCCCGTTGCGCGTCGATGCCACAGCGGAAAGTCTTCATTCGCTGTCTTCGGAGACCAGACAACTGATTTCTTCTCTACCGGAGAACCGCCGCATCCTCATTCAAGCCTTTATCAGCCCCGAGGTACCTCAGGGGATGGTCGAAACTCGCGCCAATATCATTGGGATGCTAGAGGAGATCGGGGCCATCGGTGGCGATCAGGTACAGGTCCTGATTCATGATACCGAACCGTTTACCGAGGAAGCCCGCGATGCGCGAGAGAAATTCGGAATTATGCCTCGCGAAATGATGGTGACCGAAAGCGCCCGAGCCGGAACGGCCAAAATATTTTTGGGAGTCGCCCTCACCTGCGGCGCCAACGAGCAGGTTATACCGTTTTTCGAACCGGGTCTACCGGTCGAATATGAATTGATGCGCAGCATCAGAGTGGCCGCCCAGACAAAACGTAAAAAAATCGGTGTTCTGGCAACGGCAGCCAAGCTATACGGTGATTTTGATTATCAAACCGGGCGCCAAGTACCTCGCTGGCGGGTCGTCGATGAGTTGGAAAAACAATACGATGTCACTCGTATCGATATCGAAATGCCGATCACTCAGGATATCGATGCCCTGCTGGTTGTCCTGCCGTCTTCGCTGCCTCAGAGGCAGATGGATTACCTTAAAAGCTATATTGCGGCCGGCCATCCCACCCTGCTGATGGTCGACCCGATGCCTCTGTTCAATATCGGGCTTTCTCCGGCATTGCCCAGCAACGCTCAGGCCAATCCCTTTCAGCAAAATCAGCAGCAAAAACCGGAGAAAGGGGATATCAACAGCTTCATGAGCGCCATCGGTGTCAATTGGAATACCGGCTCGGTTATCTGGGACGGTTACAATCCTCATCCCGATCTGTCGCCGCTGCAGCAGGAAATTGTCTTTATCGGTCCCGGCAACAAAAATATCGACGCTTTCAACCGCGTCAATCCGTCCAGTTCCGGGCTGCAGGAACTCGTCATGATCTATTCCGGCAATCTCGATCCGCCTCTCGATTCTCGCTTCCAATATGAACCTCTGATTCAAACCGGGCGGTTGTCCGGCATGCATAACTGGTTCAGCCTGGTGCAGCGCGGCTTTTTCGGCATGAGCCTCAATCCTCGTCCCCGCCGGGCACAGACGCCCGAATCTTATACTCTCGCCGCACGCATCACCGGGTCCGCAGGAGAAACCGTGGTCGATTCGACCACCAACGCATCCGGACCACAGATGGTTGATGTTATTGTTATCGCCGACATCGACTTTATCACCGAGCAGTTTTTCAAAATCCGGGAAACCGGGATTAAGAATTATCAATTCGATAATGTGACCTTTTTCCTCAATTGCATCGATATGCTGGCCAAGGATGATTCCTTTATCGATTTGCGCAAGCGGCGGATCAAACATCGCACGCTGACCTCGGTCGAGGCCCGGACCAACGATTATATCCAGAAGCGGCTCGGAGATGAAAAAACGGCTGAGATGGAGGCGCAGCAGGCGTTGACGGAAGCGCAAAACCGCCTCAATGAAAAAATCTCCGAGGTCCGCAACCGCACCGATCTCGATGAGCAGACCAAACAGATCATGGCTCAGAATCTGCAGGAAGTCGAAAACCGTCGATTCGAGGCGGCCAAGGCCAAAATCGAAGCCAAAAAGGAAGCGACAGTTTCGCGCAGTAAGGAAGATATGGAAATGGCGATTCGCGGAATCCAGACCCGAATAAAAACCGCGGCGGTACTGCTTCCGCCGGTACCGGTCTTTATCCTTGGCGTTTTCATCTTTATTAACCGAAGACGACGCGAACATGAGGGAACCGTAGCGGCAAGAAGGTTGAGGAGCTAAACCATGATTGAGACGAAAAAGACTATCTGGTATGCAGGCACAGCCATCGTTCTGGTAATCATCGCCTTGCTTCTGGCCCCCGGCCACATTACCCCGACGGCCTTTTTGGATCAGGGTGAATCGTTCTTTCCCGATTTCACCGATCCGAATACTGCCACGACTCTTGAGGTATTCGAATATGATGGTACCACCGGCGCGCCCCGGCCGTTCAAGGTAACCTTCGACGGTCGTCGCTGGACCATCCCCTCGCATCACGATTATCCGGCGGACGCCCGTGAGCGTTTATCAAAAACCGCAGCCGGAGTAATCGGGATCAAAAAAGATGATTTCCGTTCCGACAATGTTGCCGATCATGAGCTATGTGGCGTCGTCGATCCTCTCGATGAAACCGCTATGGGTCTTGCCGGTCGTGGGAAGCGAGTGACTCTACATGATGCGGAAGGGAACAGACTGGCCGATTTCATTGTCGGCAATGAGGTCGAAAATCGCCCCGGCTTTCGTTTTGTCCGCGTGCCTGACCAAAAGCGGGTCTATGCCGTACGGATGGATATCGACCTTTCCACCAGATTCGAAGACTGGATCGAAACCGATCTTCTGGAAGTGGAAAACAGCAAAATTCAAGGGGTGGTTCTGATGGATTACTCCATCAACGAGCGAACCCGCCAGATCGAGCAAAGGGAAAACTTGCTGCTCAATAAAGACGGCAATATCTGGAAAGCTAACAAAATGGGTGCGACCCAAAAGGTCGATTCAACCGGCATGTCTCAGCTTCTGACGGCGATTGATTCGCTCGCCATTGTCGGCGTTCGTCCCAAGCCGGAAGGTTTATCGAAAAACCTCAAGGAGCAAACCGACGGCGCTGCCATCAGCAACAACGACCGGGTGTCACTTCAGAGTAAAGGCTTTTACTTTACCCGTGAAGGCGATCTCAAATCGAACGAGGGCGAACTTCAGGTCCGTACCTCGGATGGTGTGAATTATACCATTCGTTTTGGCGAAGTCCTTTTCGGTTCCGGGATGACGGTCTCGGCGGGCACCGGCGAAGGACAGGACCAAACCGGCGGAGCTGAGAATCGTTATTTGTTTATTACCACCACTTTTGATCCTTCACAATTTCCGGAATCTCCGGCGGCTTCCAATCTTGATTTTGTCGGAAAGCCGGACAGCTTGTTGACCGATGGCGACCGTGAACAGAAACGGGTTCACAACCTCCATGAACGTTGGCAGCGGAATATCGATCAGGGTCAAACCAAAAGCGATCAACTCAACAATCGTTTTGCCGACTGGTATTATGTTATCTCATCGGCCAGTTTCGACAAGTTGAACCTATCGCGTAAAGATCTGGTGGTAAAGAAAGAAGCGGGAATTTAAAAGATAATTAAGGGCGGCAGATTAGGGCATCTGCCGCCCTTGAGGTTTTGAACGGTCAGCTATGTTATTATTCAAGTGATTTTTTAAACTCTTCATATGTAATAGAATGTCTTAAAAGTTTCTCATAACGTTCGCTGTATTCTTTCAAGTCCTGCTTTCGCGTTGAGACTATTGCTTCTTCATAATAAGGTTCGCCTTGTGGAGTCTCAGCATGGATCACTAGATGAGATGACTTTTGTTTATTATCATTAAACAATAGGAAGTCACGCGCTACGTCTATTCTTCGTGCAATTAGCATCAATTCTTCAATCCAGATGATATGAACATCTATTCCATCTTGATATTGACGATTCAAGATATCATCCATAACTTTCCTAAGCCTACCGCTTTCATCTAAAGCGAAATTTTTTCTAAAAACAAATAGCCTTGTAAATTTGTAGCCCATCTTGACGATTTCAATACACCGATCATAGTACTCTTCCAGTTTTTTATGATTCCAGTAGTTTAACATATCACTATCGGTGTTTACATCCAATGCTACGACATCACCCTGTACACTACCTAGAGTAAACATAACATATTCCCAATAATCCTTATCGCTCTCAAGAACGATTTCACCATCTTTAATGTGCTTAAGTTGCTCAGCCAATTTGGCAGCCATTTCATCAATGTAATTGTATAAAACCAAATCTGCCTTTTTGGCCTCATATCGTAACTTCGCAAGGGGGATTTTCTCATTGATATCGCAAATAAGTATCTGACGGGCCGCCCAAATATTAGCACCTAGTATGAGTGCGATAAACGCCGGAAGCACCGCGATTATATCATATTCAAAATAATAGTTTAAAATAACTGGAGTAACAATCAGGATAAAATCTAATACGATCATAATGACTGTAGTTTTTTTAATATCGGAATTAGTCGACATAGTTATATTCCTTATCTCACACTAATATATTGGGTTAGCAATTTATGCCATTTTTTAAATGCGTTATTTCCAGCACATCTGACTGTTATATACCATATTAATAATAATTAATTATTTTAGCAATAAAAATTCTTACTTTATGGGGGGCAAATTTATATTGGCCGGGAGCCCTAAGATTCCTGCCAGCAGTGATCATAAAACAATGCCGGGCTTCGCCCACAAAGGCGGACCGAAAACGGACCTACTTCTCTGTCTGCTTGATTATACCTGGAAAATCTCCCTGAAATAGATCATCGACCAGACGATATATACCAATCCGATTATTGATCCGAGTGGGAAGACAATAAACCACATCAGAGTGATCTTTGGCTTTTCGAATTTCAGGCTAGTTGCCGTTGCCATCAGGTTGGCCCCTATTCCCTCGAATTAAGAACTGCGCCCTATCAGCGTGTACTTTAATATAGATGCGAGGTCAGGAGTCCTGAAGATTCCTGACCTTTTTTTACTTAGTCGTCAGACCGTCGGGTGATGAGGCTTTTCGCCGAGTCGACGGCAAATCCAAGCAGGAACACCCCGATCAGGCCGGTGAATACGTCCAGTTTCATAAGTTGCTCACGGGCGCCGGCGATCAATCCCAGAACGGCAACCAGGACTGCCACCGATGTACGAAGGACCTCGATACGTTTGTATTTTCCCCACTTCTCATTATCCCCTGAGTGGAGTTTGAAATCACTTCCTACCAGTTCCACCACTTCTTTTTTATCTGATTCTAGTTTCGAACCATCGGGTTTGCGGAAGGTGACCTTGAAGGCAACTTTATCCTTGCTCCCGTTAGCTGTTTTGGGCTCCGGCCCACCGGGTTTACGGGAACTGTCATTGAAGTCATCTTCATGCCCTTTGCGGAAGTAGTGCGAGATTTGCCACCCTTCCTCCTTCCCAATCCGGCCAAAATCCCAGACGCAAGTGAAATTATCTCGCGCATTGCAAGTATTCAATCGCTCATTGTGAAACTTTGCCTGTAGGATAACCGTCTTGTTGGGGCGAGGCAGAACCGGCACCCAGATGGGTGAAATATTCTTCTCGATCAACGCCTTTTCTATGTCACTGGCGAAAATTCTCTCAGAGATTTCGCTCCGCAGACGGCGCGCCCTGTCCAGGTCATTCCAACTACGGCTCCTCAGATATTTAATGAATTTCTCTTCATCGGCATCCGTCAGACCTTCGATGTTCCCATTCGCGTCATTGTAGTCCACAATATAATATCGGAGTTGTATGAGCCTTTCGATTATACTGCTAAGCCAGTGATAATGTCGGGGCGTAATATTTGAGCTATTGCAATATTTTTGGTCCTTAATCGGGTAGAAAAGACCTTCCAGCTTTTTGCGCATTTCCTTGAATTTTGGTAAGCTTCCGATCTCCCCCGGCTTATCTTCAAATATCGTCACCAGGTTAGCTACATTTTTGGCCAGTTTCTCAGCGAACTCAGGTTTATCGGCGGTCATATTCTTCAAGCTGCTGTCGGCCTCTCGAATAAGCTTCTGAGCTTCCTTGAAGTCGGACTCCTGTGGTTCCGAAAGCCTCAAAAGCCTTGCCGCTTCATTCAGTTTTTTTCCGACTTCATTGAGGGTTATTGGAGGAGCATCTTCTGACTTGGCCCTTTTGTCTGTTAGATTATCCCATACTATCTCAAGTTCCTTGACAATGCCCACCCGTCGTTCAAGCAGATCGATATCCTTTTCATACTCCTGGAAAATCGATATTGCCTCGGTGTTAAAGAGCGTCGTCGAGTCGATCAATTGAACCAGCCGCAGCCCATCCACCCGAGCTCCGACTCGTAACGCGGAATCGATATTTCGAGTAATCAACTCGGTTCTTCGGTTTATTCCTCTGATACGGCGATGCAGTTTCATGCTTTTAAGTTTATTGGGAATCCAGATGTTGAGAAGCAACGACATAAAAGCCCCTACTAACAGTATAAGAATAATAATGCCACCACCGGCGACACTCTGCCATCCGCTCGACCAATATCTTAATTTGAGCTTCACCGGAATAGTTTTGGTGGGCAAAACACCATGCGCAACCTCAGTAGCAGGTGTAAATCTCATTACCAGATGACCTTCCCGCTCCATGTCTTTGAATAAACCGCTAAACCACCCTTTGAACAAATTTTTCGGTAGCGTCATATTCACCGGTACGGTACTCTCCCCGGGGATCAGCATCGGCTGAGAACTATGAGTAGTACTCATACTTGGTATGATAAGATCCCAGCTCATGTTGTATGCCATAGGATCATCGTTCTTGAACTCCAGAACACCCTCGTTGTTTCTCTGCAATAATATTTCGGGATGGGCAGGGTCTGCGGCCACGACGCTGACCCTGAAGGGAACTTTAAAATTCACCGCTCTGACTATGTCGATGACACTATCGCCATTCATCAAATAGGCATATGCCTCACCCGATTCACGGAAATTGGAAACTTTAATAAGTGTAAATAAGGATTCTCCGGGCTTCAATTCGGCAACCAGGAGTCGTTTTGTTTCGTTCGATTCCGGTTGCTTAAGTTCAGCACTGGCGGCAATCTTTCGCTCCACATCATCAATGACCTTGACCTTGAACTCGCTTACATGAAGTGAGAGACTTATATTATTGGTAGTATTGTTGCGTAGCTGTATCTCCTTACTGCCGCTACCTTCAGTCGAGTTGATCTCTATTAGAGGTTCGCCGCCGACAATTGTTGGCTTTTTCGCCAATATTGACCCTGTTGAAATTGTGATAATGACGGCAGCAAACATAAACAGGAGAACTGAGGACTTGAACATACCTGACCTCCCTCGGCCTGGGACCTGGACATTTAACCAATGGCGGATAAGGAATAATAATAATGATGCTCGCTCGAATGATTGCCTTTAGTGCCGCCGCCATCGGCGGAATTTCATATAATTCGAAGTGACCGTTTTGTCGGATTAACTTATCTTAAGATAAAATATATCAGCATCAGACGCAATATAAATTAAAAATCGCTTAGTAGATCTTCCGACTCCATCTATACTGGATTTCTCCGAAGCTGAACGCCCCGCAGCAAGCCGAGGGCAACAACCTGAAGACTTTTGAAATGCAGGATGCCCCACCTCTTTAGAGGTGGGTTATTAATGCGCGGCCGGGAACCCTTTCCCGACCGTTCGGCAAGTTACGAATTGCATAGCAGCATCAGGAAGGGGTTCCTGACGCCGCCGCAAAAAATTACTACTTCAACAAAATCATCTGCTTCGACTGAATCAGATCACCCATCTTCAGGCGATACAGATATGTTCCCGAGGCCGCATCATTGCCCTCTGTATCGGTGCCGTCCCAGAAGACAGTGTAATACCCCGCCGAGTGAGATTTATCGACCAAAGTTTTCACTTCCTGCCCCAGCAGATTATAAATCGTCAACTCGGCATGACCGCCTCGCGGAATATAATATTTAATCGCCGTCGTGGCATTGAACGGGTTGGGCGTGTTTTGATCTAGAGAAAAGGCTCCCGGAAGATGCGGGTCTTCGGAAAACTCCACCCCGACCGGAGTTTCGTAAAGTTTCAACGCACAATAATCGCTGGTGGCATAGGTGACGCCGACATAAATGTATCCACCATCGTCCTGATGAACAAAACGGCCGACATCATGCGAATCGCCGCCGTAATGCACCGCCCAGACCGAATCGCCATTGGCGTCGACTTTGGCAATGAAAACATCTTCGTCTTTCGGATAGCCATAACTGGCGTCGCCGACCATAATAAATCCGCCGTCATTCGCTTCGCAGACCGCACGACCTCTCGCGCCGGTTCCTCCGTAGATCGACGTGGTCCATGCTGTATCGCCGACATCATCGATTTTTATCAGGTACATCCGGTTTTCAATCGGATCGGGAAATATCTTGCTGCCGACGACCACAAAAGAACCGTCACTTGTTTTTTCGACTCCAAAGGCGACGTCAAAAAGAGTATCCCCGAAGGTTTTCGACCATGAAATTTCGCTGAGAGAATCGACGCCAATCACATAAATATCGGAACTTCCGGCGCCATAGGAATTGGTTCCGCCCGCAACGATATACCCTTTGTTGTCGGTTGCGGCTACGGCGTTGGCTATATCGTCTTCCGGTCCGCCGTATGTCACCAGCCACATTGAATCGCCAACCGAGTCGGCTCGCATGATGTACATATCATAATTGCCATAAGGCCCTGTATAACCGACGATAGCAAAACCGCGATCCGAGGTTTCGGCCATGCCGTGGGCATTGCATCCGTTGACATTGTTATATGCCGCATCCCAAAGCTGAACCCCCATCGCATCGGTACGGTATAAACGCACCCGATATTCCTCGCTTTCGTTGTTGATCCGGCCGAACCCGACTGCCGCCAAGCCGCCGTCATAGGTTTCGACCACGCCGGACCCGTAATCCCGATACGGATTGCCATAGGTCCCGGTCCAGACGGTATCGCCGTCGGTGTTGATTTTCATCAAGTAACAATCGCCCGTCCATATCTGAAATGATGTGGTGTAGCCGGCAAAGACATAATTACCGTCGGAGGTGACGCAGCCGCCATTTAGGACATCGGAATAATCGTCGACGGCAGGTATATAAACGTTGGTCCAGACCGAATCCTGCGAAAATGCGGGAGACACGATCAGGATCATTATTAAAAATAAAAATAGAATACGCATTACTCCTCCTTTACCAAAAGGTTGCCCACCTGCAAAATTAAATTTCTATTCTAAGCTGAGAATCTTCACGGTGTCTGTTATTGATAACTAATCGCATTTAAACTGAGAACCAACTAATTTTTTAACCCAAAAGCGAGCCGTCAGTAATCATTATATATTATTTTTGATAAATTTTAATTGCCATAAGCTGCCGGAGAAGTGATATTAACCGTATGCTACCCGATCCAAAAAAAATCTATGATGACGGCTATGCCGCGTTCGAAAAAGAAGATTTCGCCAAAGCGATCGAGCTTGCAGGCAAATGCCTCAAAGCCGCCCATGTTGATTCCTACTACTATCCCGGCGCACTCGGCCTGAGATGCTGGGCAGCCAACTTCACCGGCGATGATGAAACTGCCGTTCTCGATGCCCATACCCTGCTGGTGCTCGATACCGGTGACGATAAAATGTGGTTTGACGGTTTGGCGGTCTTCAATATTGCCATCATCCGCCGTCGCCTCGGCGATGTCGGACAGGCCGAATCTCTATTCGATAAGGCTCGAGCCAAGTATGCCGCTTATCGGATCAATCACACCATGCCCGAAGACTGGCGTCTGATCAGGGAGTATTTTGAGGTGGTCAGTTATTGGGCCGCCTGTGGAGAAACCGATAAAATCGACGACATGGCGGGACGGCTGTCGGTGTTGAAAGATCCTTCAAACGAAGTGGCTCGCATTCGCAATGCCGTAGACCTGCATCAGCGATTGACTCGCGGCGAGGATGTTGCCGATGAGGCGTCGGTTGCAGCCAAGAACGGTGTCAGTCGCACCCTTTTGGCCCTGATTATGATCTGAAGTGGAACCGGGCGATATTCGTCATCATTATGTGAAAATAATAAAGGTCACGTGCCGACGGGCGCGTGACCTTTTTTGCTAACTTTATCTTGCCGGATTTCCTCAAGGACAGCAATTTTCAGTCGGCGCAGAACCGCCTCTGAATACATAGCTGATCATATATACGGCGTCGCCGACATCGGCGGCTCCGTCACCATTGGCATCACCCTTGCAGAATGGATCTGGCTCCGGACCGCCTTTAAATACCATGTTGATAAGATAGACTACGTCGGCAACATTGAGCCCGCCGTCACTATTGGCATCACCACAAAATCCGGAAGAGCCGGAAAGGACGTTGATCGCATAGAGACAGTCGTATGATGCTTCCCCGTCCTGCTTGACACGCCAGTAGAAAATATCTACTTCGGTCAGGGACAGAGGTGAAGGCAGGGTATAAAAATTCCCGGTCACGTCGACATCGTAAAGAATGGTTTCAAAATTAATGTCGGAGGCCAATTGAAAATCGAAATCACCTTCACCTATCCACATAAATGCAGGCGGGTTGACCTGTACAAACTTGCCCGGCCGGGGAAGAATCTCGCTTTGTTCGGCGGCATAAACCGTGAATTGATATTCCGTGACAGACATCGGTATGTCTTTGGCCAGCCGGTACAGTTCGCCGTCGAGGGTAAATTCCATGGTAAATTGTTCACCGGTTGTCAGATTCGGTTTGGGGCTAACCGATAGATGATAGGCCCCTTCTGCGACCAATTCGAAAACTGCGTACTCATCAATAATTTCATCGGCATCAAGATTGCGACGGAAATAATCACTCCCGGGGATGGTGTTTCGCATGCGGTTGAATACCCTGCCGTCTGGAGACATAAGACTGATTTCGGCATTATTCAGACTTTCGATGGATAATGACCTTTTTTCATATTGCTCAGGATCAAGTTGGTTAGAAAACAGTATTATATCATTACTCGGCAGCAAGCCATTGGTGACAACGACCATATCAAGGTCGCCATCAAGATCGATGTCGCATTCGTCTATTCTTTCCGGTTTTCGGCTGTCTATCCAGTATCTCAATTCATTGGTGAACGTTCCATCACCATTGCCAAATAGGACAGCCGCATACTGCCGGGCCCCGTTGACGCAGGCGACATCGAGCTTCCCGTCATTATTGAAATCACCCACGCAATTGCCGAAGATCTGCCCTTTCGGATTACGAATAACATCCCGATCAAAGGTGCCATCGCCATTACCGAGATAAATAACCATCTGGCTGTACTCACCTGCAACCGACGGAGTTGAGATGCATAAATCGAAATTGCCATCACCATTGAAATCACTGCCCTCATTAGTAACGACTATATCCACGGCCCCGAATGTCTGCGAGTAAAACGCCCCGGCCGTAAATCCGCCAGTACCGTTATTGAGATATATTCGGACACCGGTAACCATCCCCACCGCCAGGTCATCATAACCGTCATTATTAAAATCGGCGCTGTTAATAGCCTTGCTGGTACCACTGATATTGAAGCTATGGATAACCTCAAAGGCCGGCGATGTCGAGCCATCATAAATCGTAACCTCGCTCGATTTTACTGTGGCATAATCAAGATACCCATCGCCGGTAAATTCTCCCAGACAGGAACCATGCAAAAAGCCTGTACATGATGCCTCAGTCGAAACTGTTAGGGTATTGTCTCCGTTGCCATGCCATATTTCAACGGTGCTTGCAGAGTGCGCTTGACGGATTACCAACCCGTCGAGATAGTTGTCACCATCAAAATAACCGACCTGTGGCCCCGCCCGGGAAAAACCATCGTACATAGAAAAGACTCTGGAAATTCCACCCTCCTCGCTGTATTCAAACAGCTCGATTTGTGGGACATCCAAGAACCCGTTTCCGCAACTGAAGATTTCCGGATACGCATCGTCATCGAAATTGCCGTGATGAATCCCGTATGATTGACCAACATCGACCAGAACCGAATACCCAAAGCCGACCAGATATGTCGAGTTCTCTACCACCTGGATATCCGTTATGGCATCCGCGTATTGACCGGAGGAGTCGGTAACCCGGAAGGTTGCCTCCCATATGCCGATATCGGATGATTCGGGCGTCCAGGAAAATTCAGCCGGATTGCCGACGCCAAACGATGGTTCGCCGGACGGTTCATGGCTTTCATCTTCATATCCGACGAGTGAAATGAGTTCCAGGCCAATGGGGAAATTATCCGGCGAGGAACCGCTGACACTGAAGGTTACATTATCACCGACTGCGAGTTGCGGCGACTTTTCGGAAAGGGTTATTTCCGGAAGAGGATTTCCTTCGATGACATTAAAGTACTCGGTAACAAATTCAGGGGTATAGGTTTGGAATAAATTATTTACCAACAAAAAACTCGCGGCCGCTGGCAAAAAGGCGCTGTCTATTGACATCTGACCGGTGATCAGACCGGAGTAATAGACCAGTGCAACTGGATCATTTCCCGGGGGAAGACATAACGATATGGCCATCCCCCCGATTAAAATAGAATCGGGTGGAGTACCGTCGTTATCATATAGATTTATGTTGCGATAGCTAATAATAGCGGGGTCAGCCATGCGGTTGAGATAGACAATAGAATCATAGATGGCAAATCCGTCATCAATTGAGATGGCCTCAAAGCCCAAGGTATATGAGCATACACTATAATCATTTACAATTGTCAATGTGAGCGGGACCGACTGATTTTCAACCAGGGGGCCCCCTTCGAGTTTGACCGTGTCCGGAATTCCCAAATCCTGAGCAAACCCCGCCGATCCGGATACCAGGAACAAACCCAGGGTAAATGAAATGAATAAATATTTATTCATGATTCCCTCCCTCCACAAAAAGAATTTATTTATTTCGATTGCCGGATGTTGGCCGGCATATCTATACAAACCCGCCTTACACTACAGACATTGCGGCCGAATTTATAATCCCAGGTTGTTACGACATGGCAGGCATAGTTAAAGACTAATTATTCGCATTTTATATGCAACTATATTATAGCCTTTTATCCATTTTTTGCAACAACTTAATTGGGCCACCGCCTCCAATTAATGGCTTGCCATATAGCAAAAGACTACCCATTATTAACTTGCATGGCACAAGATCATGAAAAGAGAAAACTGACATGCCCGGATATTACGAGGAAAAACTCGCCGCCGAAAAGTTGCGGCAGGCGTATGAGATCGCACCGCTACGAGTGCGGCAATATCTTGATGCCGAAATCAATTTTGTTCTCGATCATATTAAGCCTTCAGATAAAGTCCTTGAACTCGGATGCGGCTACGGCCGAGTACTGGAATGGGTGATCCAAAAGGCGGCCTTTGCCGCCGGGATTGACACTTCATATGCAAGCCTAACTCTTGCACATAATTCAACTCAACAGCAATCAGGCTCCTGCCTGTGCCTGTGCCTCGCCGATGCGGCTAATTTAAGTTTTCGAAATGGTGTTTTCGATGTTGTTATCTGTATCCAAAACGGTATTTCCGCCTTTCATGTCGATCAGCGGAAGCTAATTGAAGAGGCCATTCGTGTTACCCGCCCCGGCGGCACAGTTTTGTTTTCCAGCTATTCCGAAAACTTCTGGGATGATCGTCTGCAATGGTTTGAATTGCAAGCGCAGCATGGCCTGCTGGGTGAAATCGATTATAACGCCACCGGCGACGGGGTGATAGTGTGTAAAGATGGCTTCCGTGCGACAACGGTTAAACCAGATCAATTCATGGCACTCATTTCCGGACTGGGAATCAAACCGGATACCAAAGAAGTCGACCGCTCCAGCCTTTTCTACCTTATCTCTCCCCCATAATTATCCTTTCCCTGCCGCCTTTCATATATTATTCTCATTTCTGATGAGACACACCGATAGCCAGGAAATAAATCGCTGATGATCGTTGTCACCGACAGCCTCGATTATGCCCATAAAATATTGGGCGATGATATAAACTGGGGGGCGCCGGCCCCTGATATCAACAGTTCCAATTTGTCGCAGTTAGTGCAGAAATTGTATCCCGGCCGCGAGGCTCATTCAACGGAAATCGAATGCGAGGGAATCTGGCGTTACCTCTTAATCGTCGAGAAGGCTCCGGTGTCGCAATACGATATTGTCATCGACCTCTGCCAGCAAAATGTCGAATTACCGCACGGCACCCTGTGTCTGGCTGGGTCGGGAGAAAAATTCCACGGCCTGCGAAATCGCGGCTGGGCCGCTTTGCCGGGCAATCTCCACCTCACGGTACATCTTAGGCCTGATCTTATGATGGCCCAAACCGGAATCGGATTTACCATCCTGTCGGCAGTCTCGGTTGTCGACGCCATCGACCGGATTCCCGGCCTTAATGGCCGCGCCATGATAAAGTGGGTAAATGATATCTTCATTGACGATGGCAAGCTGTCCGGTTTTTTGACTCACACCACGAGTATTGACGGTATGGTTACCTCGGCCGTCATCGGTATCGGCCTCAATGTCGAAGCCACACCGGAAATCGAGCCGGATAAATTTATATCAAAAGCCGTCTCCCTGAACGATCTGGTCGAAAACGGCTCGATATGCAGTCAAAAAACTGCCTTTGAATACCTTATTGATACCCTGGACGAAAATTACCGGAAGCTGTCCGGCGGTGAGATGCCGTTTTTACTTGAAAAATACCGGAATCGGTCGTTGATACTGGGCCGTGAGGTCGAAATTGTCCCCGATTCTCCCCATAATAGTGACGAGGAAGCGATTCGGGGCAGGGTGGTTGAAATAGGACAAAATTTGGAATTATTTCTGGAAGGCCATAAATTTCCGATTACTCACGGTCGGCTCGCTTTCATTACCTGAATGCGCTTGACACGACAGAGGCGAGTTCTTATACTAACAACTTATTGATTGGGGATAATTGTACCTAAATTTGGCGGGCCCTGCCTGCCCTGGTTCTTTCACCACTCTTGAATATTGGCCTTATTGGCCGGAGCAGGAGAGCATGCCTATGCCGTCAACCGAACTGTTCACAATTTGCACCTCGGCATTCTTGTCCGTATTCACGCTTCTCGCCATATTGGCGATTGCAATGCGGCTGATTATCGTAATATTCCCGGCCAAAAATATTGTCAGCGACGCCGCGGTGGTGGCTGCCGTCACTACCGTCATGCAAGGATTATATCCCGGTACGAAAGTAACGAAGGTTGAGGAGATAAAATGATATACACCAAAACAACCAAGAAGATTCGGGTGATGTTCACCCCGTTCCGCGATGGGCTCCAGAGTTCTTTCGGCGGAAAAGTTCGGCTCAATGATATTATGCCGGCTATGAAACTTTCTGCCGAAGCCGGGATTCGTCATTTTGAATTTGGGGGCGGCGCGCGTTACCAGGCGCCATATTTTTATCTCGGCGAGGATCCGTTCGAGGATATGAAAGCGATGCGGGAGGCGGTCGGACCGGATGTCGACCTGCAGATCCTCACCCGTTCGGTTTCCGGTGTTACGCTGACGACGCAGTCAATCGAGGGATTGCAACTGCAGGCCAAATTGATGAAACAGTACGGCACCACCTGGGATCGAAATTTCGATTACATGAATGATGTCGAAAACCTGATCAAAACCGGAAAGCCGATCGTCGATGCCGGCATGCATCATCAGGTCTGTATCGCCCTGATGGGTCTGCCATTCAAATCTGACAAGGTCCACACCTCCGAATTCTATACCAATATCGGCAAAAGACTACTCGACAGCGATCTTCAGATCGACAGCATCTGCCTCAAGGACGCCAGCGGCACCACCGATCCGAAGACGATTTATGACACCGTGGTTGCCCTTAAGAAAATCATGCCACCGGAAATGCCGCTCTGGCAACACACCCACGACACCGCCAGCATGGCCGTCGCCTGCTATATGGCCGGTATCGAGGGTGGTGTCGACGGTGTCGACCTGTCGGTCAGGCCGATGGCCAGCGGAACCGTCCAGCCCGATGTCCGCTCCATGGCCCACGCTCTCAAAGGCACCGGGTATAAACTCGATGTCGATGCTTCCAAAATGCCCGAAATCGAAAACGTCCTCATCCACGACATGGCTGCCTACGAATTCAATCCCACGACGACGACAGCCGATGCTCGCGTGCTTGGATTCCCGATGCCGGGCGGCGCTATCGGACCGAATGTGCATATGATGGTCAAAGCCGGCGTGTCGGACAAATACAGTGAAGTTCTCTCCGAGTTCCCGGTTGTTGTGGAAGCCGGCGGTGCCTGGACCAGTGTGACTCCGGGCAGCCAGCAGTACTGGCTGCAGGCATTCAACAATGTCGTCTATGGCCGCTGGGAAAAGATGAACGACGGCTACGGCAAAGCGGTCCTCGGTTACTTCGGCAAAACCCCGCTTCCCCCCAATCCGGAAGTGATCAAGATTGCCGCCAAACAGCTCAAGAAGGACCCGTTCACCGGTGATCCGCTCGAGGCGGCGCCGAAAAACATCGGACCGGCCCGCGAGGCTCTTGAAGAACGCGGTCTGCCTGTTAACGACAAAAATATTTTCCTGGTTATGGCGGCGATGGTTCCCGGCAAGAAAATGGAACTCAATGAGGGTATTCGCCTCCTTACCGGAAAATCGAAAATAGATATCCCCCTTAAGAAAAAAATCGAGCCCAAAGCCGCGGCTCCTGCTCCCGCCGCTTACGCTCCGGCGGCGGCTCCGGCCATAACCGGCCCGGTGACATCCCGCTGTGTGGTCGAAGAAAACGGCACCAGCCGCACCTTCACGGTAACGGTCGAACCGCTCGGGTCCGCCCCGGCAGGACAACCGGCGGCTGTGGCAACAGCCACCGCTCCGCCTCCGGCGTCATCAAGCGGCACCCCGGTGTTTTCAACTTTCGCCGGTGAGGTGCAGGTAACCGATATCAAGGTCAAAGTCGGTGATGCGGTATCGAAGGGACAGATTGTGGCCGAGGTCGAAGCGATGAAGGCTCAGCACGATATTAAATCACCCTGCGATGGTAAGGTAGCCTCGATCAATGTCAGTATCGGTGATGAGGTCGATTCAACTAAACCTATCCTTACCATTTCTTAAGGGCCGGCCAAAATGGAAACAATTTATAGTCTCTTGCAGCAATCGGGGTTTTCCAATCTGACCTGGGGCAATTGGGTCATGTTTGTCATCGGGGCAGTGCTGATATACCTGGCGATCAAAAAGAAGTACGAACCGCTGCTTCTGATCCCGATCGGGTTCGGCACTATCCTGGCCAACCTCCCGCTGGCGGAAATGGGATCATACGACAACGGTATTATCGCCCTGATATACGATCAGGGGATCAAAACCGAACTTCTGCCCCCGATCATCTTCATGGGTGTGGGAGTCCTCACTGATTTCCGACCGCTTCTCGGTCGACCACTCACGTTTTTGCTCGGCGCGGCAGCCCAATTCGGTATTTTCGTGGCCGCTTTGGGTGCAGCGTATTTGCTCGGCTTTAATTTCAAGGAAGCGGCTGCGATAGGTATCATCGGCGGGGCCGACGGCCCGACGTCGATCTTTCTTGCCAGTAAACTGGCGCCGCATCTACTCGGACCGATTGCGGTCGCGGCATACAGTTATATGTCGCTGGTGCCAATCATCCAGCCCCCGATCATACGCCTGCTTACCAGCAGGAAAGAACGCGCCATCGATATGCCTCAGGCGCGGCCGGTTTCCAAAACCGCCGTTATCATCTTCCCGATCGTCACCGGAGTCATTGCTTCGCTGGCAATTCCTACCAGTGCCCCGCTGATCGGAATGCTGATGTTTGGTAATCTGATTCGCGAATCGGGTGTGACCGAGCGACTGCGCAAAACCGCCGGGGGATCGTTGATCGACATTGTCACGATTTTCCTGGGAATCACGGTCGGCGCTACCATGAGTGCTGCCAGTTTCCTGAATCTGCAGACGCTCTATATCCTCCTGCTTGGTGCGATTGCGTTTTCATTCAGCACGGCCGGAGGAATTATCTTCGCCAAGATCCTCAACCTTTTCTTGGGCGACGGCAAAAAAATCAACCCGTGTATCGGGGCAGCCGGAGTTTCGGCAGTGCCGATGGCGGCGCGAGTGGTGCAGAAGTTTGTTTCGGAAGAAACTGACGGTGAGGTCAATTTGATTATGCCGGCCATGGGTCCCAATGTTGCCGGAGTTATCGGTTCGGCAGTTGCCGCTGGTGTCTTTTTGACTTTGCTGATGTAGGAATAAAATAACGCAAGGATGTTGCTATTACATCCATAGGATAGACAGATAAACATTGGACGTTTAGAAAGGGATCGGCCACCCCTCAGCCGATCCCTTTCTAATATAATATCGTATAGACCTTAATACCACCTGTAGAGGCGGCTCGTGACAGGCAGGGGCCTGGTTGCCGCCCTCAAGGGCCGTTCACGAACGGCCCCTACATTGTCCCCAAGCAATGATAATACAGTCGTATTCTGGCAATACCATATTTATTTCAACAATATCATCTTCTTTGTCTGGGTGACATCGCCGGTTGTTATTTGATAAAAATATATTCCCGTCGCGGTGATGTTGCCGGAGTTATCCCGGCCATCCCATATTACCTGATGCTCCCCGGCTGTAAGATAACCCTGAACCGGAGTGGCAATAAGTTCGCCCAAAATATTGTATATCTTAAACTCGGTATACCCACTCCGAGGAAGTGCAAACTCGATCACCGTGCCAGAATTGAATGGATTGGGATAATTCTGATGCAACTCCAGTATCGATGGTAGTTGGTCGGGGATATCGTTTACGTCAACAATTGGATCATCCCAACCACCAAATATAAACATCCAACCTCGAGCGACTCCATCTATGCCGTTGACCAAGATGTCATTGATATTATCACCATCAACATCTCCGACCCATGAGTAAGATATTCCAACCTTGTAGACGGCTCCGGTCATGCTATCCTCAACAGTCTCCTCAATATCCCGTTCACGATAAACCATATCAATAATCGTGTCCATGGTCGGACCACAGTACATGAATGCTATCTGGCTGTATTCAATCTGTGTATAAATAAGCATTATATCATTCCAGCCATCGTCATTTATATCGCCAATATTTTCGACCTTTTCCGTCCAGGTATAGTCCAGAGCCAAATCGGGGATCGTATCGAAATATTGACCGCCATGATATACATAACTGCGCCCCCCTTGCCGCACCCATAGATCATCTATTCCATCACCGCTAATATCACCCATACAGGCTAAGTCTGAACCAAACATCGGATCGTCAATAGCCCCCATACCAGGAGCATAGAAAATCAAGTCAGGTTCTGGGGACATATTTTCTCCACCCCAGGTTATCAATATCCTGCCAGGATAGACGTCACTGCCCGTAACCTGCCCAAATATCACATCAGGGACAGAGTCTCCATTCAAATCGCAATTATTGCAGGCTGTTCTACTGTATGAGTGATATTTATTATCAGGATCATGGGAAACGTGAATTGAGAAATCGGACGTTGTATCCAGGAGGTTTCCCCCTGAATACCCCCACATGGTATCAGCCCTTTCTCCCGCATCATATAACCAGAAGTCTGGATAACCATCGTTGTTATTGTCACCAAGCGAAACAATTCTAAAGTATTCGTAGTTTTCATCCGCAATCGTATCGGCATGAAACTCTAAATAGTCCTGCTCATCCAGGTTTTCCATGCCCAAATACAACCGCATCGTATCGCCGTTGGGACTGACAGCAAAGAAATCCGGCGTGCCATCGCAATCCAGGTCACCGGCATATCGGGGATAGTTGTAATCGAAAATGGTAAGTACAGGAGAAACGTCAAACGGGTGCGGCCCGCCCAGATATATCATCATTTTTTCTGGATTCCGTTCCTGACAGACGATGAAGTCACCCAGGCCGTCTCCATTAATATCCCCAATCCCGTCACTATTCCAGCCCAACTGGTCGAGTTCATTGGTGCCTTTAAGCACAGCTATCAAACGTGGAATGTCAGCCATAGCGACGGTGGGCAAAATGGAGATCAAAATTGTCGATAAAATCAATGCTTTGACTTTCGGGTTCATTCAATATCCTCAGGACACCGATTTTCCAGTCTATGATAAAAACATAACATGATTTTCTATTTAATCAAGAATTAAGATTGACGTCATTGATGTGGCATGCGAATGAACCCGCGTTTGTAGGGGCGGCTCGCGACAGGCAGGGGCCTGGTTGCCGCCCTCAAGGACTGTAACCAGGCTTTTGCCTGTGGCCCCTGCCACCCGCCTGTCCCCCCGACATTCAAGCAGAGACTCCGGTCATCTACGCGACAGCAGTAAACAGGCTTTTGCCTGCGGCCCCTGCCACCCTCCTGTCCCCCCGACATTCAAGCAGAGACTCCGGTCATCTACGCGACAGCAG
>DAOUTW010000107.1 GCA_030668485.1 Candidatus Zixiibacteriota bacterium | reverse complement strand
TATGAATAGTCACGTAGATCGACTGGTGGCCCATCCGATTGGCCGTTCGCGTTAGCGATTGGTCAATCGGGTGGGTTCCCGCTTAACATGGATGCTACTCAATAATCCGGCCACGTTAGATCATAATTCAATACCATCAATATCCAACACCACATTATCAAGATCATTGTACCAACTTTGTACCCCACCCTCCGGGTGGGCGGAGTATTTTTGGTCTGAGACCTGTGATTTGTGATAGCCTGGTTCGGTCATGCTGCTAGATTAATATCATGAAGCTTAAGCATTATGACCATGACGGGCGAGCCCGATTCATCACTTTCTGTACGCACCGCAAACTTCCTCTCCTGACCAATAATATATATCGCAGAATAGTTACACGCAGTATTGATGAAGTCCGCACGGAATCGGGCTTCAAACTCCTTGGATATGTAATCATGCCAGAACATGTCCATCTTGTCATGGTACCACGGATAGATACCAGAGCGGGCGACATTATCGGCGAATTAAAAATGCGTTCATCGATGGCCATATATAATTTGATGAAGAAAGGCAAAGGGGATGTTCGGAATAGACTTATGGTCAGGAGGAGCGGAAAAGAGAAATTCGCCTTGTGGCAGAGGCGATGCGACGATCATAATTGTCGAAGCGATGAGGCTGTTTGGAAAGCGGTCGAATATTGCCATAACAACCCGGCCAAGAGGGGATTGGTGGACGGGCCCGAGAGATGGATATGGAGTAGCTATAAATGGTATCAGGGCGATTCTTCAGCGGTTCTTGAAATCGATGTCTCAGGATAAAATTGTAAACCCACCCGATCGGCGGTTCACTCCCGTGAACTACCGATCGGATGGGCCACCAGCCTAATACCTATCATGGCCTTCTTCAATCCATGATTATATAATTATTGTCAAATTCCCCCCTGCTGCTTCCCGTTTTATCTATAAGAAACTTGAATTTACATGAGAAACAGGGAACTCGAAAAAGTACCGGTTGTTTTCGAGAAGAGGCCTATTACGGAGGGACAACCGTGAAATATTTGAAAACTACATTGTTTATAATAATGGTCTTTTCCGTTTCCCAAACCAGCGCTCTGGTCTGGCAGGAATCGAACGGCCCCTATGGCGGCATTGTTTTTTCCCTCGTCGAAACGGCTCAGGGGAATATTTTGTCAGGTATCTGGGAAGCCGGTTCTTTCCGCAGTTCGGATAACGGCCAGAGTTGGTCGGAAGTCCGTCTCGGTCTGTGCCAGTGCTTCGGATCCTATTTTACTGTCTTGCCCGACAGTACCATTATGGGCGGCAATCCCTTCGGCGTTTACCGGTCGACGGACGACGGTCAGACCTGGGATCAAGCCGATCTCGGAATCCCACTGGCTATTATTTTCTCAATGGCCTCCAATTCTTTGGGCGATGTCTTTACCGGAACCGCCACCGACGGCATTTACTTTTCCAATAACCAGGGTCAATCGTGGCTGGCAGCTAATAATGGCTTGCCCGTGGGTGGGATACCGGTATTGACTGTGACTCAGGACGATATCCTGTTTGCGGCGACCATCAATGGCGCCCTCTACCGCTCGACTGATAACGGTACCAGTTGGCAATCGGTTCAAAACAGCCTCAATGTCGACAGCATCACCGCTGTCGCCTCCCATCCCGACGGCCGCCTGTTTGCCGGTACCGATGCCGATGGCATATTTGTATCCGATGACGGCGGCGACAGTTGGTCGCCTCTTCCCGGCGGCCCGGCCGACGGATTTATCAGGTCGTTTGCCATAACCGATGGCGGCAACATTTATATGGGATCCCGAACCGAAGGTCTCTTCCGATCCGATAATCTTGGTGTAACCTGGACGCCTGTCAGTTCCATGCTGGAGCATAACGACATTCAATCGGTGATCGTCACCGACTCCAATGAAATTTACATAGGAACCGAAGGCGGCGGCATCTACCGTTCCGTAACCGACGGGGCGTCCTGGTCGAAAGTCAACGCCGGCTTATATAAAACCTATTTGCATGATATGACGACTGCGCCGAACGGCGATATTTTTGCCGCTTCAATGTTTTCCGGCCTTTATCGTTCGACCGATAATGCCTCCTCTTGGGAGCATATTACGGCCGGTCTGACCAGCGTCCATCTTCGCGCCATTGTCGTAGCGCCGTCCGGCTCGATCTACCTCGGCACCCGCGATGAAGGGATTTTTGTGTCAACCGATAACGGTCAGACCTGGGTGTCAACCAATAACAACATCGCCGATTCTGCCGTTTATGCCGTCGATATCAATGATGATGGCCATATATTAATCGGTTCCGACGCCGGACGAATTTATTATTCCGCCGATGGCGGCCTCAGTTGGACACAAAGCACCATTGGCCTGACCACCAAGTATATCCGTGGTGTTGTCATTGATGCAGCGGGAAATTTCTTTGCGGCCAACGAGGAAGGCCTCTTCCGTTCCACCGACACCGGGCAATCCTGGGAGACTGCCACCAATGGTTTAACCAATACCCGTCTCTTCGGTCTCGACCTCGGTCCCGACGGATTTCTTTATGCCGGTGCCTCCAGCGGCGCTTTCAGGTCGTCCGATTATGGCGACACTTGGGATAATCTTAGCGATGACAATCTGAAGTACCAGGAAATTGACGAATTCTTGTTCCCTCCCTCCGGCGACATCTATGTCGGCGCTCATGACGGAGTTTTTCAATCGACCGATAACGGTCTGACCTGGCTTTACCTGGGAAAAGGCGCCATTAATTTTCATATCTCATCACTGCTGTATATTGAGGATGGAACCATCCTCGCCGGCTCCAGGGGATCGGGCGCTTTCCTCGGCAGAGATATTTGCGGCGACGCCAACCTTGACGGGACAATCAATGTCGGCGATGCCGTTTTCCTCATCAATTATATCTTCAGCGGCGGCCCGTCACCGGATCCGGAATGCCAGGGTAATGCCAATGGTGATGCCAATGTTAATGTCGGCGACGCTGTCTACCTGATCAGCTATATCTTCAGCGGCGGTGCCTCACCGGTCGATTCCTGCTGTCAATAGCGGTATTGGAATTCTGGATATCCTGTCGAAATTCGGTCAGGCTGCCTTTGCGGAGGATAAGTTCACCCATATAATAGTTGAAGAAACAATGGTCGCCCAATAAATGCATATAATAGATATGTATATCCAACTATGCTTGTACTATTGAAATCACTTGACAAAATCGAATTTCTGCTTATACTAATTATTGTAGCTTTGTCTTACTAATCTTTTGGGGAGTTGAGCACATCCCCCAGCCTCTTTGATCACAACAAAGCGCAAAAACTGAATACCAATGGCGGTTATGGATCGCTTTGGAATTTATATTTTGCTTTAGTTCGGTTTTCAACTGCCGGGACGGCGTTTGACGATGCGGAGAATCGAAATGGACTCATCGGCTTGCGGCCTTGAGAAAGTCCTTCTATCCTCCCGACACGGAATACCCCATCCGGGGTATACTCCTTTCGGGTCGGGTTCAACAGTCTCCTTTTTTTTGAATAGCCAAGTCCCAGTCGTCAACCCAAATATTGGGAGTAAGACGATGCACCTTAGTCTTTATTTCTCAGAGTCCTGACTTCATTTCCGGCTCTTGAAAACGATCTGCCGGTTAATTAGAAATTGAAATAACACATACCCGAATACCGGCATCCTTTGATGTATTGGGGGTAAACGCGCATAAAGCGCTAAAAGAGGAGCTGTTTCGCATGAAATCAATTGCTAAGGAACTAATCAAAGGAGCCGGCAAGGCAATGATACTATGCCTCCTGCTCGGATTTCTTATCGGCGGAAGCGCCCTGAGCGCTCCGCCTTCGATTGTCATCGATTATCCGGTCGATTATGATTCCACCGGAAATTCCTATATGGACCTGGGCATAACCGTCTCAGCCGACAGTTATCCTCTGACAGTCTGGATATACGGCGATTCGACTGCCGGATCCGATCTTCTTCATGTCGTAGAAGATCTTTCGGGCGAGACAACAATTCCTTTCAGTTGGAGATCCCAGCGGCTGGATACCGATCTCAACACAGTCGGACTCTGGCATTTCGATGAGAATACCGACACCGTCGTAAATGACGCATCCGGTTCGGGCAATATCGGCTATTTTGTCAACAGCCCGCCGGACGGTTCGCAATGGACGGCTGACGGACGTTTTGGATACGGACTTGATTTCGACGGCACCGACGATTACGTCACCATTCCTGATCTCGACAACTCTCTCGATGTCGATTCGGTCACTGGTATACTGACTATGGAGGCATGGCTTTATCCCCATCATGTCGGTGGTGGTGTCTATCATGCCTTCCTCTCCAAGCGAGACAACACAATCGCCACAGCCGTTAATTACGCCCTCTATCTCGATGACAATAACGGAGCCTTGACTCTGTATAACGGCACCTATGTTGTCGGTGCCGGATATTACCAGAGCACCATCCTGATCCCGGCCAATGAATGGTCTTATATTGCAGTCAGCCTCGATGCCGCCGAGGGAGTCCTGCGTTTCTACCGTAACGGCGTGCTGGAGGATGAAATCCCGGGGGCAAGCTTCGGTCCGGATAATGATTCCGCATTGACTATCGGGACTTCCCGAACACCCAGCGGGGATCGCTGCTTCGATGGTCTGATCGACGACGTGCGGATCACCAAGCGGCTTATGACCGCGCAGGAAATCACCAATAATTATAGACTCAACCGCAATCAATATTTGTGGAAAGTCGAGGCGATCGACAATGCCGCGGAAAGTACCGTCTCTGCTCTTCAGCACTTCGATGTCGGTCTGGTTATCGATCCCCCTGCCGATGCCACCGTCGCCGAGGGCGATAATCTATCTATATTGATTACCGCCACCAACCCGGACCTGGTCCCGATTAGTCTGTCGAGTTCTACTCCGCCTGCCAATGGTAATTTCTCTGACCACGGCAATGGCACCGGAACATTCGATTTCAATCCCGATTATGATCAGGCTGGCGGTTATTCCATTACCTTTTATGCCAACGATGGAATCGAGAGTGCCGCCCATACCATGAATATTATCGTCACCAATACCAACCGGCCGCCGGTTGTATCCGACATACCGGATGCGACGATTGCCGAGGGTGGCTCCTTTGCTACGATTGACCTTACCGGGTATGTAACCGACCCCGATTTGCCTATAGACGATGCCATCGCATGGAGCTATAGCGGAAACTTCGACCTTTCCGTCGATATCACGGCTGATATCGCCACGATCACAATCCCCGATGAAGACTGGTTCGGCGATGAAACCATCACTTTCCGTGCTACTGATCTGGGCGGTCTATATGATGAGGATAACATCACCTTCACGGTAACCAATGTTAATGATCCCCCGGTAGTCGATGAGGTCGGCGATGAAGGAGTGATTATTTGCAACAATCTTACTTTTCCGGTTGCGACATCCGACATCGATGGCTTTGTTGAAGAGATAACCGCCTCGACCGCCCCCTCCGGTGATCTTCCTCCCAGTGCCTCTTTCACCAACCTGGGTGACGGCGCCGGTTCATTCTCATGGACACCAAATGAAACCCAGGTCGGTGTTTACAGCATCCGCTTTACAGCTGTTGATGATTCCGGTGCGACAGGGTATGATGACATGACCATAACGGTCGAAGATGATGTATCAACTCCCTCGCTGAGTCTGACCTCACCATCCAATGGGACGACCATTTCCGATTCCCATATGCAATTGACGGCCACGGTTTCCGACGAGGGACCGCTGACGGTCAAGATTTACGGGGGGTATTCGCCGATCGCGCCCGACCTGCTTTCGATTGAGGAAAATATAGAAGGCCCCGATGTCGTCTATGATTGGAACACCCCTATTCTTCAGCCCGATCCGATCAACACCGTCGGCTTGTGGCATCTCGATGATGACAACGGTTATACGGTGAACGATGCCAGCGGTCACGGTAATAACGGCCAACTTACCGGAACCTTACCCGTCTGGACGATTGACGGGAAATTCGGTTACGCCGTAGATTTTAATGGTTCTGACAACTATATGTTGGTCTATCAGGATCCCAGCCTCGATATCGACAGCGCTACCGGCGTTGTAAGCATTGAGATATGGGTTTTGCCTCATGATGATGGCAATGACAACTGTTGGCGAGGCCTGGTTGCCAAACGTGGCATGTTCACCGGCGAGGGCCCTTGCAATTACCAGATATCACTGAGTGATCAGGGCTATCTTGCCTTTTACAGCAGTGGAGTGGATTGGTCTCAGGAATACATCAGCACCCTGATTCCGCCGGTCGATCAGTGGTCCTATATCGCTGTGACTCTTGATGCTTCGGAGGGGAAAGTCCGCTTTTACCTGAACGGACTTCTTGAAGACGACATCGACGGTGTCTCATTCGGCCCGACGTGTGACGGCGGACTGACTATCGGAACCGCCGCACGACAGATCGAATGCTTCGACGGTTTCATTGATGAGGTACGGATTACCAAACGAGTCCTATCCGATGGCGAGATTGCGGCCAACTTTTCCCATATCGGCGGAGGGGACCATTATTGGAAAATAGTCGCTGAGGATTGCGCCGGGAATGAGACAGTATCCGAAACCCGCTCCTTCACTGTCATCGATAACAATCCCCCCGAGGTCACCCTCATTACTCCGGCCAACGGAGAGATCGCCATTTATCCTTATATGGAATTAAACGCCGAGATAACCGATGAAAGTCCAATGACGATTTTCATTTACGGCGGCGCCTCGCCCAATCCCTTCGATCTCCTCTATATACTGGATAATGCCACGAATACCTCCCTATCCTATGATTGGACCGCCTCCGCGCTGGAAACCGAACCGACCTATACCACAGGTTTATGGCACTTCAATGAAATGGAAGGTGATAGCGCTATCGACATGAGTTTCAAGGGTAATACCGGGACACTGATGAACAACCCGCAGCGAAGTTTTGACGGTCGCTTCGGAGGCGCCCTTGATTTTGATGGCCTCAATGACTATGTCACCATTCCCGATCTGGACAACTCCCTTGATGCCGATCCTATCACCGGCGTCCTGACTATGGAGGCCTGGATCTATCCCCATGATATCGGCGGCGGTACTTTCCGTTCCTTTTTATCCAAACGCGACCCGACCAATGGCACTGAAGTCAATTACGCCCTCTATCTCGACGATTATAATGGCGCTCTGACTCTGTACAACGGCACCTTTGTCGCCGGCAACGGCTACTATATCAGCAACATCATCCCCCCCATCAACGAGTGGTCATACATCGCCGTTTCTCTCGATGCCACCGAGGGAGTCCTGCGTTTCTACCGTAACGGCGTGCTGGAGGATAAAATCCCGGGGACAAGCTTCGGCCCGGTTAATGATTCCGCATTGACTATCGGCGCCTCCCGTACATCTACGGATCGCTGTTTCGATGGCCTGATAGACGATGTCCGGGTCACTACGCGAATTCTGGATTCGGATGAAATAGCATCCAATTACACCCTCGACAGGAGCACCTATTATTGGCGGGTCTGCGCTCATGATATCGCTGACAACGCCTGCGAGTCGGAAATCAGATATTTTACCACCAACCTCTTTGTATGCGGCGACGCCAATGGTGACGGAAACGTCAACGTTGGCGATGCCGTTTTCCTTATTAACTATGTCTTTAAGGGAGGGCAGGCACCCGATCCGATCGAGGCGGGAGATGCCAATGGTGATGGCGATGTCAATGTCGGCGATGCCGCCTATATCGTCTTTTACGTTTTCCGCGGTGGCCCTCCCCCGGTTTGCCTGTAATCGCAACATCCTGCTGCAAGAAAAAAGGTCCGGTAAAAACTCCGGGCCTTTTTTATTTCCGGCAGGGGCCGGTTTTTGGCTGTCGCGCAAATGACCCCAATTTTGACCAGGAATACCCCTTTTTTGTGGTTGGCGTACGTCCCCGTGCGCCGACAAAATAGACGCTGGTGACATTTCCATCAACATACCGTTTGCCACCCTCAAATCCATCAACATACCGGGTGGCACCCTCAAACTTGTTTGGGGGTGTCCTCTTCTTTTTATGACAGATTTACCCGTTCCGCTGGGTCTTGCGGCCCGTCTTCGGGACGTGTGACCCGGCTGAATCGCCGCAACTACCTGATGGCTTCTCCGGTCATATTCGGTCTGTTATTTCTAATGCTTTCTTTCATATATATACCTTTCTCATTCAGATTCACTTAACAGGATCGCATCAGGATTAACAGCGAATCTATGGTGAAAATGTAATTTTACAGGCAGGTGGCTGGGGCCACTTTTGGGCTGTCGCGGTGGCAGGGGCCACTTTTTGGCTGTCGCGTAGATGACCTGAAGTTGGATTTGTAAACCGCGATCAGAGATCGCGGCCACCCACCGGGTCTTATGTTTTTCTGTTACACATTTCCACCAACTACACGTCATTATTATGGTGTAATTACTTGACATCGTACTGTCGGAAAGCTATATGTAAGTAATAACTGCGCATCATGGGGCTGTAATTCATTGGTGGGATAATATTGTTTTTCCAAATTTATTTGGAAGAAAAGGATAAGTATTTGGTATATTAAAAGGAGGTTGTTATGAGCGGATTTAAGCTAACATTTGGATTGGCCGTAATTATGGTTCTTTTTCTGTTGGCCATAGACGGCAGTGCTACAGGAGGATATCATCCATATAGTATCTCTTTAAAACCCGTTATGGTGCCCCAATTGAATGGAAATGCCACACTGGAATTTGGGATTAATGCACTTAAAAGTTTTGATTCAATCGTTGTAAAGGTTGTGATAATAGGCAACCTTGAATATGATGGGCCACCGATCTGGACTGTTCATTACGATGGAATCAGGCCATATTTGCAAAATATCGATGTGTCTATTCCATTTGATGACACTTGTGGGATTGATTTTGAGATATATAAAGGAAAAGGGAGGGTAAATTCGAAAAGCATACATTTTGTAAC
>DAOUTW010000079.1 GCA_030668485.1 Candidatus Zixiibacteriota bacterium | reverse complement strand
GCCCCGCCTTTGATCCTCAGACGATGTCATCCGAGGATATCATTCGGTATTAGACCCAGTTTCCCAGGCTTATCCCAAACTCAAGGGTAGATTACCCACGTGTTACTCACCCGTTCGCCACTTTACTTGCCGGAAATTAGTAAACTAAAACCCAGCTTTCTCGTTCGACTTGCATGTATTAGACACGCCGCCAGCGTTCGTTCTGAGCCAGGATCAAACTCTCCGTATATTTTAAATCTTTATTATCGATTTAAGAACACGAAAAGAGTCCTTCTCAAAAAAAGACACTTCTATGTTGTTCGAAACATGGAATTACGGGAACTTTTCTAGAGAAAAAATTCCCGCCCATACATAATAACTATGAGCATACGATTCTTCAATCGTTGACACGTATTATTAATTTGTCAAAGAACTCGAAAAAACAGCCGACCATTTCGTCGGCAGACTTACATTATACTATTTCAATAACAGGCTGTCAAGTAAAAAGTTTCTCAATCCCGTTGTATTTTCAAAAAGTTTTCATCATCATTTCATGGCCTGTTTATTATCGGCATGGGACAATAATACTTCAGAACGGCTTTGTCAAGCGATTTATTTGACATAATCTAAAAATATTTTCATCCTCTTCCCCGCACCCCACAGCAAGAAGACAACCCTCTGTATAACAATGCATTACACGACTTCACCCGTGACGACAAAACCGCTCCACAGAACATTTTTGCAAGCGATTACCAAATTATTTTTTGCCCCTTTCCACCAGCGGAGTCAATATGCGATGCGAATCCCCATGAAGCCCAAGAATGGGGTCGACCGGGGGCCAAAAAAAAACGCCAAAAGGAGACCGGGGTAGCTATTATTACATATATACTTGTATTGATGTCGACAACAA
The DNA here is from genome assembly GCA_030668485.1 of Candidatus Zixiibacteriota bacterium. Lineage (GTDB taxonomy): Bacteria > Zixibacteria > MSB-5A5 > GN15 > JAAZOE01 > DAOUTW01. The sequence continues at coordinate 19,439 of DAOUTW010000079.1, read as the reverse complement.
CCGATCATCCCCGCGAAACAAATCAGGCAATAATTTTTGGGGTTATAATTGAATGTTTTGCATAAGAAAACCGGCCCCCGCAACAGGGGCCGGTCGATCTATTGTGCGGTGCATAATATGGCTAATTAGTGATCCAATAATCGCGTGGATAAATGCGGTAAACCGTCTCCCCTTTTTCCTCGGCGGCGATATAATCTTCCAATTTCTTAAACTGGGCTTCGGGCCCTATTATAAAATAATTGCCATCGGGATTGGCGGTCAGTTCATCGCCGTAACCGATCAAAATCCGGCCGTACGATTTCTCCATCCGCTGATGAAGCAGGTCGTACAGATTCCCCTTATCCCGCAACTTGAGAATGTTGTTGCGGAACTGCGCGACCTTGTCGGGGGTCAGACCGTCGACAAGGTTATTGGCCATCGCCTCGCCCCTGGCCTCATAACTGTTGGCGCCGCGATTGATGCTGAAGGTTTGAGCCACAGCATAATCGACCAGTTTGGGATCATGCGGAGCCTTCTTCAATTCATCGACGACGAATTTCATGGTCACCGATAAGTCAGGACAGCGTTCGGCATAATAGTTCATCCGTCCGTCGGTTTCGCCCGAGCGCAGACCATTGGAGTAGGCCAGCCCGGCGCTCCATGTTTTCATGAACATCGAATGGGCACCGCCGCCGCCATACAGCTTGACCGTAAGAAAATCGATCAGCGCTTCTTCTTCGCTATCGTCTATTCCGGCACAGGGATGGCTGAAGAGGAATACTCCGTTGCGAGTATTGTTGTTTACCAGCCCCACATAGGTCGGATTCTCCAGGCCCTGATAGCGACTTTGCATGCGGCTGAGAACCACCGGGTAATCGCTATAGGTTTGCATCTGCGGATCACCCTGCGAGTCGAGAGCTGAGACCAATTCTATTATAGCAGGTTGAAGCTGTTCGCGGTCGGTCTCATTGGAGACGATAAACATCCGTACATTTTCCTTGTGGCGCAGCAGAGCCAGAGTTTCCGCCAGATCCTCGAGCGCTTTTTCGGGGCGGAAAAGTAAATCGTTTTTCATTTGCGAGACCAGATAGACCCAGTCATTCACGGCATTATCTTCCGGAATATCGCCAATCAGCCCGGCCAGATCGGCCAGCGCTTCCAAGGTGATATCGCGCGCCTCGGCTGAGGCTTCCAGATATGTCCGGGCGAATTCTCCGAACGGCCCCGATTCAAAGCCGGCCGGATCGGATTCGCTGAAAGCAGAGGCGAAAGCAATCAGGTCATCTTTGGAACGACCTCTCCCCGCCGAACCGAGAACATCGAAAAGCATTTCGCATTCACGGGCGACAGTTTCGTCTTCGGCTCCCATCAAACGCCATTTCAGGCGGTGCATGGCATGGTGCTGGGTCAGGAAGCAGGTTCCCATAAGCACCAGAGGATTATTCTGGTACATATAGCCATTTGAGGGGGCGTTGACCCACGATTCCTCGGAACCTTTCATCCGGTCGCGAAAATGGGAAATCTGGCGATCGACCACATCGCGGATGCGCGGTAAATTGTCGGTGTCGAGGTATGGTTGGAACAACCCGGTTTTCATCCATTCGAGGGCACGCCGGCTTTCCTCGAGGTTGCCTCCCGCTCCTTTGACCATCAATTCGACCCGTCCGGTGTGAACATTGCTGCTGATCCGCGCCCGCAGGCGCAACACTTCATTTTTTAATCGTTGTGTCATGGTCGCATAGTCGACCACCTCCCCGTCCTTGATCACGCCGATCTGGTTTATCAACTGCGGAATAAACGGCAGGTAGAGCAGTTTGTCGGCCGGGATAACATTCATATTCAAAGCGATGCCGACGGTAGCCGAGGTCATGCTGTTGAACGTTGAGGCCACTATCGGGATATTGCCGGCAAGCGTATCGACCTTATAATCGAGGCTGGGATCGTAGGACAAGGGTGGATTTTTTAAAAATTCCGGCATCGGTATTTTGGCTTCTTCCTTCTCGATGATAGCGGTATTCTTATCGTATTCTTCCTTGTACTTCGCTATCGCCTCCGCTTCATCCGTGACGCCATATCTTTTCTTGAGACCCTCAGTGAATTGCGCCAGCCGCTCTTTCTTTTCTTCCAAAGCCCTGGTCAACATATCCGGATTGGCCTTGGCGCCGACACCGTAGAGGCTGGTTTCGGTCATTTTCCATTTGGCAATATAGGGAGCCCAAATATTTTCATCTTTTTCCAGTTGGCCGCGCACAAAGGCCAGTTCGTCTTTCTGGATAAGCGATTTGCGGAATTCCGAATCATCTTCCAGGCTTATCAGGTGACTATACCAGCGTCCCCCTCCCCCGCCACGATTGCCGAAACCGGGCGGCGTGTTGAGGTAGTTCTTGGCATCTTTTTCCCTGTTTTCCAGGTAACTTATGGCGCGTTCATTGAAATCTTTCAGCTCCGCTGAACCGGATTCATAGGCGGCGATAGCTGCCGCTTCTTTTTCAATCAGACGGGCAACCGCTGCCAAGTCGCGCTTGTTGATATAATCGACTTCGACGTCAGTGACGCCGATCGAAATCGTATGACCGATTTCACGGTCGACACCGGCCCAGACGCCGGTGGCACCGAGGTCACGGACGCGGGTATTGGAATTGACCAGTTTATTATACAGATTCGAGGTCTGGGTTCCGGCGAAGCAGTTCAGGAAGGTTTTGAGCAGGAGCATTTCCTTCGTGTCGAGTTCGAGCTGGGGCGGCCAGGCAAAGACGAATTGGCCCGGTTCCTGATTGTTAGCTCCGGGATAGTCGACCACCCGGATTGTTCCTGGCGGTGCCGTCGGCTGCGGAGGAGGCAACTCCAGCTTGCGGCGGGGAATGTCGGGGTGTTCCCCCTCCCCGTCGACTTCCCGCAAGATGCGATCCATTTTCCAGAGAAAATCATCGGGAGGAATGGCATCGGGCATAGTGGCGATGAAGCCCATATTGCTGAGTTGGTAGCAATCTTTTTGAAAATCCCACAGATCGGCCGGAACCATCTGTCTGATAGCCGGCGGGGCGCCGCCGGAAATGGTGGCCAGAGGATGCGTTTCGCCGAAGAGCATGTGGTCCATCTCGGGATAGAGATAGTACCAGTATTTTTCGTAATAGCTGACCATCTCGGTGTAAATGGTGCCTTTCTCATCCAGCACCAGTTCGCCGGTTGCGGGATCGACCGTCACTCCGATATTGCAGACTTCCCTTCTGATTTCCTCATCGGAGAAATTGGGGTGCAGCAGGGCGTCGAGTTTGGCCAGGGCGATATCGAAATAGATTTCATTCCCTCCCGCTGAGCTGAACGGATAGGCGGTATATATCTGGGAAGTGTAGGCGGTGCTGCGCCCAAGCGACATATCCTCAAATGAGGCTACATATTTTCCCTTGGTGCCTTTACCCAGGAGAAGGTGTTCGCAGGTATGCGGTTCGCCCATGTCGCCGTAAATCGGGGTGTTTACCCAGACGAATGACTGCGGCACCGACTGGATCTGAAACAGGTCGAGGGTAAAACCGGTGTTTAGATGGAGCATTCTGGCCCCGACCGCTTCATCCTTGGCATCGAGGTAGAGGTTTTCGACCTTAAAGCCGTTAAAGACGGCGCCCGGCTCGATTTTTTTGAAAAATTCATCGGCCATGATGCTGCCCGCCAGAACGACCAGGCAAACCACGGTCGCTATTATTAGGTGTCGGTGAAAATTCATAGGTGATCCTTTTCCCCGGTTTGAGGATTTTCATTTTATATACATATCTAAATGTACGAAGAGTCTTTTTCGCGGTTCCATTCATAGTTGGGAAAATAGCGATTTTCGGACAAATTTCAAATTGAAATATATTCTTCATTTATTTGCAGGAATAAAAAACCGCCCCCAAAAACCTATTCATGAGGGCGGCAATGATACGCGTGTAGCGTGTACCAATACTTATGCAACGGTAACTTCGTCGCAGATATAAACGTCCTGGATGGCGTTTAGCAATTTAACGCCGTCTTTCATCGGTTTCTGGAACGATTTACGCCCCGAGATCATGCCCGTTCCGCCGGCGCGCTTGTTGATAACCGCGGTGCGGACCGCCTGCGCGAGATCGTTTTTGCCCGACCCGCCGCCGGAATTGATCAGACCTACCCGGCCCATGAAGCAATTGACGACCTGATAACGAGTAAGGTCAATCGGGTGGTCGGTGGTCAGTTCGGAATAGACTTTGTCATGAGTCTTCCCGAATTTAACCGCCGTGTAACCGCCATTGGTCTCGGGCTGTTTTTGTTTGACGATATCGGCCTGGATGGTCGCTGCGAGGTGATTGGCCTGGCCGGTGATATCGGTGGCGACATGGTAGTCCTTGCCATCGACTTTGAAAGCCGGATTGCGCAGGTAGGCCCAGAGGATGGTCGCCAGGCCGATGCTGTGGGCGTATTCGAACGCCCTGGCAACTTCCTGAATCTGGCGGTCGCTGTTTTCCGACCCGTAGTAGATGGTCGCGCCGATCGCCACGGCGCCCAACTCGAACGCCTGGTCGACCGAGGCGAACATAATCTGATCGAAGGTCGTGGGATAAGTCAGCAGTTCATTATGGTTGATTTTGACAATGAACGGAATCTTGTGGGCATATTTGCGGGATACGGAACCCAAAACACCCAGCGTCGAGGCGACGCCGTTGCAACCGCCTTCGATGGCCAGTTTGACAATATTTGCCGGATCGAAATAAATCGGGTTGGGAGCAAAACTGGCTCCGGCGGAATGTTCGATGCCCTGATCCACGGGAAGAATCGAGAGGTATCCCCTGCCGGAAATACGGCCATGGTTGAAAAGGGTCTGCAGATTTCTGAGAACCGGAACCGGGCGGTCGGTGATGGACATCACGCGGTCTATAAAATCCGATCCCGGAAGATGCAGGTCTTTTTTCGGAGTTGTTTTGCATTCATGTTGCAGTAAGCCATCGGCTTCCTTGCCCAAAAGCTTGGTGATTTTGCTCAGCATAGCATCTTTCTCCTTCAATATTTAATTCATATTTTTCAATCTCATAGATCGCAGGCGCGGCGAGCCAGATATTCAGGCCTAAAAATGAGCCTTAGCAAACTCTCGCGCACCTTAGATGAATAAATGTGCATATTTTTTAATGAGCTTGGCAACTAATTTTTGGCGGGCGATAGGGTTAAAATTGGCGGTTAAGCCGGATTACCGAAAAGAGGCTTTGCCTCATTTCCAGAAACTGGGGCGGAAGACTATCAGGACAGTGAATATTTCAAGGCGTCCCAGAAGCATGCAGGCAATCAGAATCCATTTACCGGGAATCGGAATCCAGCCATAATGTTCGATGGAGCCGACGCCGTTGAGGCCGGGGCCGATATTATTGATGCAAGCGGCGGTCGATGAGATGGCGGTCATTAGATCGGGCACGAAAAAGGTCATCAGGATCGATCCAACGACGAAGAGCATCATGAAGAGGATAAAGAATGAGGCGATATTGGTTATTTTCTGTTCCTCAAGGGCCTGACCGCCTATTTTCAATGGAGCCACCAGCCTGGGAAGGGTAAGTTTGCGCAACTCTCGCCAGCCGGTTTTTATCAGTATCATAACTCGTATCTGTTTCATGCCGCCACCGGTGGAACCGGCGCATCCGCCGAAGAACATCAAAGTCAGAAGTAGTAATCGCGCTATATCGGGCCAGAGATCAAAATCGGCTGTGCCGTAGCCGGTCGTAGTGGTAATCGCCAGAGTCTGAAACATCGAGTGCCTGACGCAGTCATGCATGTTATCAAATTTGTTCGCTTCCTGAAACATGTAGGCATCAAAATCCTCAATAGTTCCTTTGTTGTGTTTATGATGCTTATATGCTTCTTCGGTCGGTTTCAAATCGCCGCCGTAAAGGGTGAAGCTCAGGAATAAAGCCACCACCACGATAAGACCGGTATAAAACAAAAATTCGCGATTGACGACCGATCGCCGCCATTTCCCGCGGAGGACATTGAAATGAATAAGGAAGTTTATGCCGGCGAGGTACATGAAGACAATGACCACCCATTCAAAATAACTCGATCCATACGAGCCGATGGAGCCGTTTTTGGTCGAAAAACCGCCGGTGGCCATAGTGCCGAAGGTATGGCACAGCGAATCGAATAACGGCATGCCGCCGATTAACAGCAGCACCGTTTCGGCTGCCGAGAGCAGTGCGTACACTCCCCAGAGAATGGCAGCGGTTTGTGCCAGGCGAGGCCGGAGTCGGTCGGCGGTCGGTCCGGGGATTTCACCTCTGAACATCTGGTAGCCGGAGACGCCCATCGCGGGAAAAATGGCGAGAGCCAGGGTGATGATACCCATGCCGCCGAGCCAATGAGTCAGGGAGCGCCAGAACAGGAGCGATGCCGGGATAATTTCCACATCGGGCAGGATCGTCGATCCGGTCGTTGTAAAACCGGACATAATTTCAAAGAAGGCATCGGTGAAATGCAGCAGCAAGCTACTGATATGATAATCTCCGCTACGGCTGATAAAATAAAGAAAGAAAGGAATGGAGCCTATCAGAGCCAGGATAATCCAACCGAGGGCGACAATGGCATATCCTTCGCGAATACCCTGCTTATCGCGCTGTGCCCGGCATGAATAAGAAACGGCAGTTCCCAGAATGAAGCAAACCACAATGGTCAGAAGAAAACCGACCGCTTCGGGGCTGGAAAACAGAGCCGAAAACGACATGGCCGGAAGATCGTAAACGGCTATTCCGAACGGAACGCACAGGATGACTCCCATGAGTTGCATCATTTTGCCGATGGCATATGCGACCGCTTTTCCGCTCATCTATTTACTTCCGGAATCACTCTTTTTCCTTAAACAGCTTGCGAATCGACGGCAGGAATTTAGTGTAGGCGATCGAAATAACATGATCGTCCGGTTCAAAGATCGAATCGCCGTCGGGGATTATCATCCGGTCGCCCCTGATAATCATTCCGATCAGGGCTCCGCGCCGCAACTTTTTGCCGACTTTTTTCAACGGCATGCCGGTAATCTCAGATTTTTGGGGAACGGTCAGCCGGACCGCTTCGACTTCGGCATCGCCCAAACGAACCACCGAGCCGATATGTCCGCGGTTGATTATCTGCATAATCTCCCGCGCCGCCGTCATTCTGGGGTTGATAACATGATCGATGCCGATGGAATGAAATATCTTATCATGGCGGTATTCGGTCGATACGGCAGTCACCTCGCGGGCACCTTCCGATTTTGCCAGGAGCGCCGACAGCATATTGTAATCGGCTTCGTTCGATGAAGCGATAAAAAAGTCGGTGCGGTCCATATCAAGTTCGTTGAGAGTATCGAGTTCGGTGCAATCGCCGTGAATGACTACGATTTTATCCAGTTCGGCGGCGATTTTTTCGGCATGTTCGAGATCGGGATCGACGTAGGTCACCGAAGGAATACGATCATGAATGACGGCAGCCAGCTCCCGTGTGGAGAGATTATTTCCGGTCAGAACAATCCGCCGGACTCCTCCCCGGGACTGATTGACCATGTCCATAAAATTCGGAATCGCCTGGCGGGCGAACAGTCCATAAACTTTGTCGCCCTCCTCGATGACAAAATCACCGTGCGGGATAACCGCTTTATCGCCCCGCAAAACGGCGGCCACCAGAAACATTTCGGGCTGCATCATGGAACGGAGTTCGATCATCGATTTGCCGGCCATCGGCATATCGGGATTAACGCGATAACCGCGCATCAGAATCTGGCCGTCTTCAAAATTGACGGCATCGGAGGCGCCCGGAGTTTCTATATATTGCAGGATAGCATCGACGACAACCTGTTCGGGAAAAATAAAATCGGTGACACCAAGGTCTTTGAGGCTGACATGGCTGTCGGGCGATAGAAATTCGCGGCTGCGCAGGCGCGCGATTCTCTGCAAAACGTCATATTGACGAGCTACGCTGCATACCAGGATATTTATTTCGTCGATCGGCGTCACGGCGATGACCATATCGGCGCCCTGGATGCCGGCCTCCTCCAGCGCCGAGGGTGACGATCCGGAAGCGGAGATTACCTGCAGATCCAATTTGGCGGCAATCGCATCGGCCACCTTCGGGTCCGGTTCGATCATGGAGATGGTATGCTTTTCATACAAAAGCTGTTGAGCCAGGCTGTACCCGACCACACCGCCGCCGACAATTACAATTCGCATAATCTGATCCTGCAATCATTTCCAAAAAAATCGGCCTCACAGGCCGAGTCAAACGGTTCAATATACAAATGTAATCTATCTTTCAGATTTATGTCAAGATAAAATGGGCGGCCAAAAGCCGCCCTTTATTCAACAAAGATTCTCGATTTATTTGCCGGAGGCCAGCTACTTCCCTTTGAGTCGATTCAAAGCATACATCGGATCCCAGGGTGGAAGTTCGAGTGGTTTTTGCTTTGCGATTTTCAGTATGTCCTTAGATAAATAATCTTTGTGAATGATTACCCCGAACATATAGCGGTCGAACCAGTCATTGTACATATACCACTTGCCCTTGTCGCCCCTTTCATCGCCCCAACTGTTCTCGACCAGCCATTTCGCCGCTTCGCCATCGGCCGTATCGACGCCGATGAAGGTCATGGCATGGTTGGAGGTAATAATTCCCAGTTGGATCAAGTCTTCTTTCGGCAGATCGAAAGCGGTATTGTAGATATCTTCATAATTGTAAATATCGAGCGCCATAATGCCGTCTTTGCCATAGTTTTCCTTGCCGACATCGCAGGCAAACCAGACCGGGGTCGAATCTAGCACCGATTTGAGCGCATAAAGGCGCATGGAATCGATCGGCACGTTGACGACGGTGAAGTTGGGACGGTCATACATGTTGCGGCTTAGGCGCAGGCTGTAATTTTCGAAGTAATCCTTGCCGGGATAATTGAAGAGCGCCACATAATCGTTCAGATCGACGTCAATAGCCTCTTTGTAGAACGATACCGGTGTAAATGTATCAGGATGAGTCACGATACCGGTGCTGTCGTCGGCTTCATACCGCCAGGTAAATTCGGTCGGTGGCGGTCCCAGGTTGATCGCCAGCATCCGGTAAACATCAGACAACATCTCTTCTTTCTTCGCTTTGAGATCACTTTCCGAAGCGCCGTCGCGGGCCAAGGCTCGCAATTCCATGCCGTATTGCTTGATCTTCATGGATACCAGGCTGTTCATCATGCCGGTAGCGGAGCTGTTTTGCGTTTCCGGCATAATTTCTTTCGGGACCAGTCCGTATTTTTCGATGAGGTCGGTAAAATAGGTCCACCAACCGCCGTCGCCGATTGGGCCGTCGATAACGATCTGCAGTTCACGATCATCGAGCGGCCGGTCGGCAAAATCTATCATATACTGTAGGAACTTATTGGTTTTTTCCATCTTGTCCCAGAAAAACAGGTAGTTCTGGGAAAACTCGAATTTCTTCAGATTGTACTTTTTTATCACTGCCGGTCGGAGGACATTGAAGCCGGCAAACATCCAGCATCGCCCGGAGCTTTTTTGATTGGTGATATCGCCGGTCTTGATCTTATGGTTGACATATGAGTCATGAGCGATATACCGTTGACGATTGAGGGCGATATCCTTGATGCTCTTATTGGCAACGATGTCGGCCATAGTCTTGTCGGTGCCCTCCAACGCCGAATGCGTCAGGTCATTGATCAACGATTCGGGGATGCCGCCTTTGGTCTCGGCAAATACTGCGGGCGTGAGAAGCATGATTATGATGATCACAGCCGATAATTTAAAGAACTCTCGCATGTTTATCCTCCAGGGTGTCTGTCTCACTCAAACAAAGCATCTATTTTATAATCACAATTTTACCGATCTGTTCGCCCATTTCCGATGATACATGATAGAGGTATATCCCGGTGACTACCGCCTGAGTGTTGCGGCTGATAATATTCCATCTTTCATGCTGGGAATCGGGACCGCCCTCGGGACGATTATGCTCAATCTGCTGGATAAGGTCGCCGTCTATCGAAAAGATTCGGATGGTACACACCTTCGGCAGATTAATAAAATGGATCGCCCGTGACCGTTCGGCCGATTTGGTGCGATCTCGATTTTCGAAGCCGTTCCGGGCATAACCGGAGTTGATTCGATAAGGGTTCGGATAAACACCGACCTTCAGGGCCTGCTCCTCCACAATCTTGCTTGACGGCAGAGGGTACGCCATGATATCGTTGAGCCCGGGCGCAGTCTCCAACGATGACAGCGCGATTCTTCGGCTGCCATAGTCGAACGCGGTCACGGAAACATAATACGGTTTCGACGGCTGCAGATTTTCGATCAGGTATTCGTATTCATAATAACGATGATCGCCGGTCTCGGTCGTATCGGAGGGATCATTCAGATCGGCATTGGGATATACTCGATGAATACCGTAGGGATCGGACAGATTGTCCTGATTCCAATCCTGAACGCTGAAATAGTAGGCGATACCGTTTTTGAAATAACTTTCTTCCGGCCGGAGATACAGGTTGGGATTGAAATCAGTGCCGAAGAGAATATCGATGGAATCGCGCGATACCGGAGTCGGCGAAATATTCCAGCGCCGTCGGCCGGGATCAAATGTGTAAATATTGTAATTCTCCCGATCATAGCTGGCCACAAGAACATAATCGGTGGAACGGTTGTCTTCCCCGTAATAAACCCGGTATCCCTCGAAATCCTCAAGGCCGGAAAAGATATCGGTGTTTTCCTCACTGACCTGACCGTTCCATCTGACTTTAAGACGGCCGAAATCAGGTTCAACCCAAACCAGAGGTGGTGGAGGCGGAGAAGCGCCTTTGAAGTCGGGAACGCCGTCTCCCTTATACCAGAAAATGGTGGTATCGTAGCGCACCTGATCGGGGCTGTCGGTATTTTTGTCAAATCCGATGGTATCGACTATGATGCGATAACTGCCGGAATCGCCGTCGCCATCGGTATCAACTCCGGGGTTATCAAAGATCCAATGAGCCCAAAGGGCGTTTTTGCCCAAGTCGGAAAAATCGAGTTGATTGATGTACTGCTCCGGATTAAGCGGGTCCCAGAAATCGATAAAATCTCTTCCATCAACATGGAAATCGGCGCCCGCCACGTACGCGAGCGTTATCGGCAGGGTATCCCCCGGCTGCAAGTCGAACGGGCCGAATGAGAAAAGATAGCGAGCGTCGAAACCATCGGCAAAATCGGCTCCTTCACGAGGCGGCGCCATCCAGCCTTCACCGGTATGGCTTACGGCCGACTCAAGTTGCTCGTAATCGAATTCATTACTTTGCATGACATAGTATTTATTGTGATCGCCGCGAGGCGTACCCAGGCGCGAGCCGAAAGGCCTGAAGGGATGCTCATCGGTGCCGGCCATACGCGGTCCCCAGTCTAAAGCGGCATTGCCATAGTTGGTGATCCACCAATTGAATGAATAGCGAAGATCGGGGTTGGGAGTCCGGAGGACAGCGGTTCCGGTTACCGAGGTAGGGGAAGTGAAGTCGAAAACATTCCCGGCTGTTTCATTGGGATCGCCATCATTATCGGCGGTCCAGGCAATCTGTATCGTATCTCTGAATCCGGGCGCATCAGGCGATGGAATATCATGTAGATAGCCGCAAATATCATCGGTGTAGCTGCTCCCGCCGGAATTGGATTCATGATATACATCGGCATCGACGAAAATTGCGAAATAGGCTTGTTTCAGCGGAAAGCGATTTATATTCCGAATGGTGAAATCGAACATGATAAAGTCTTCGGCATAATCGTAACTCCAGGCATAGGACCGCTGCGCCACCTCCAGACCGAGTGGAATATGCGGCCGGTTGTCGAACGGATCTTCTCCGGTCAGGCCAGGATCGGTAAAGGTATCGGTATAGGTCGACACAAAATCCTGTTCCGAGACCGCCTCGGGTGAGAAATCGATCGAATATTTCATATTGCTGCGGCGCTGGATCGCTCCTTCAGGACCCGGCGGCGGCCAAAATTCGCGCACGTCGTAATAATCGGCAATTCCGATCGAGACCAGCGTATCCAGTCCTACCACCGCTCCGGCCCAGAAACCGCCATAATAGAGATAGGTGATATCGGACCCGGCCGGGTACTCGCATGACGGCGCCGGAAGCCCGGTTTCGGGATCGAGCGTACTCCCGGAAAAACCGACTCCAAAGGTGCCCCCGTTGGAGAGCGATAGCATCATTTCGTTGATTTTGTGTACCTCGAGACCCCAATTCGGAATTTCACCGATCGTTATTTTGGGCTGATACCCTCTCGCCCGCTCTTTCGGGTTATAATCCGCTCCGCTGCCCCAGGTAATTGCCGCCATGGCCACCAACATGAAAATTACGAAGTAGAAATCCTTGTATTTCATGAAATCCCTGAAAAATTAAGGCTAATGGTTTCCTTGTCGATAGGCGATAGCGGTCACCGCCGGGTTTCTTAACTTCGTGACCAATATAGGTCCGAATTACCGCTTGCACAATCGGTTTATGCTGCCGATTATTTTATTATGACGAGTTTGCCGAGTTGTTCGCCCATTTCCGATTTAACATGCCAGAGATAAATTCCGGTTACGACCGCCTGAGTGTTGCGACTGATCAAATGCCACCTTTCATGTTGAGCTGTCGGACCGCCTTCCGGCTGGTAATGCTTGATTTCCTTGATCAAATCGCCATCAATGGAAAAAATCCGGATGGTGCAGATATTAGGAAGATTGTAGAAATGAATCGAGCGCGACCGTTCGGCCGATTTGGTTCGATCCCGGTTCTCATAACCGGCACTGGCATAACCGCCGTCGATCCGATACGGATTGGGATAAACCCCGACATTCAGTCCCTGTGCTTCGACCGCTTCCGTTTCCGGTAATGGGTAAGCAAGTACGGCGTTGATATTCGGCGATGATTCCAGCGACGAAAGTGAAATACGCCGGCTGCCGTAGTCAAAAGCGGTAACCGCGACATAATATGGTTTAGAAGGCTGCAGATTTTCTATTATATATTCATACTCATAGTAACGGTGGTTTCCATCTTCAGTAGTATCATAAGGATCATTGGGGTCGGCGTTGGGATACAACCGATGGATCCCGCGAGAATCGGAAAGGTCATCCTTGTTCCAGCCCTGAGCCTCAAAATAATATGCAATACCGTTTTTGAAAATACTCTCTTCGGGCTTGGTGTACAGTTCGGGATCAAAGTCAGCTCCGAACAGCACATCTATTGAATCTCGCGAAAGCGGTACGTCCGAAATATTCCATCGCCGCATCCGGGAATCGAAGGAATATACGTTGTAGTTGTCCCAGTCATAAGTAATCAATCTGACATAATCGGAGAGGCGATTATCTTCGCCAAAATATACCCGGTAACCCTCAAAATCATTCAGGCCGGAAAAAATATCGACGCTGTTTTCACTGATTTTGCCATTCCAATGTACCCGCAGGCGACCAAAATCAGGAATGACCCTAACTATCGGAGCCGGCGGCGGGGCGGCGCCTCTGAAATCGGGCACGCCATCACCTTTGTACCAGACGCGGACAGTATCCACCTGGGCCTGTGGATCATCATCGCCACCGTAAAAACCGGTGGTGTCGATTACCAGGCGATAACTGCCCGAATCTCCGTCGCCGTCGGTATCAACTCCGGGATTATCGAAGATCCAATGGGCCCATATCGCATTCCTTCCCAAATCGGTGGCGTCAAGACGCCTCTGGTAATCGTCCGGATAGAGCGGGTCCCAGTAGGTTTCAAAGTCAGTACCCGTCACGTGGAAATCTTCACCGGCGACATAGGCCAGCGTGATCGGCAAAGTGTCACCCGGATTCAAATCGAAGGGACCAAATGACAGCAGGTATCGGGCGTCGAATCCCTCGGCGATGAAATCTGCGTTGGTAGGCGGCCGCAGCCAGCCGTCCTCGGAATGGTCTACGACCGATTCCAGTTGATCATAATCGAACTCATCGCTGGACATAATATAATATTTGTTGCGATCACCATTGGGTGATCCCATACCGGTACCGAAATCCCGGAACGGTTTTTCCTCCGTGCCGGCTTTGCGCGGTCCCCAGTCGAGGCTCGGGTTGCCATTGGCGACCCACCAGTTGAAAGAATATTTTAAGTCCGGATTGGGGGTTCGCAAAACCGCCGTTCCGGTCAGGCCGGTAGCTGAGGAAAAATCAAATCCCCCTCTGACATTGGGATCGCCGTCATTGTCGGCCGCCCATGAGATACGAACGGTGTCCCGGTAACCGGGAGGATATACCGACGGGATATCATTAACATACCCAATGATATCATCCCGCCATCCGCTCCCTCCCGAATTCGATTCATGAAAGACGTCAGCGTCGACATAGATGCCGAAGTAGGTTTGTTTGAGCGGAAACCGGTTCATATTCCTGATAGTATAATCGAAGAGAATAAAGTCCTCGGCATAATCATAACTCCAGGAATAGGTTCGCTGTTTCACCTCCAGGCCGAGGGGAATATGCAGCCGGTTGTCTCTGGGCGACGTTCCGGTAAGGCCAAGATCAGTGATAGTATCGGTGAAGGAGCAGATGAAATCCTGCTCAGATACGGCATCGAGAGTATACTCCAGCGAGGTCGGCATATTGCTGCGACGGATGAAGCCGCCCCCCGGACCGGCATCGGGCCAGAATTCACGCACCCAGTAATTTCCATCGAATCCCGTTGAAACCAGAGTATCGCGGCCGACTATCGCCCCCGCCCAGAAAGCGCCCAGAAAAAGATACGAAATATCGGAACCGGCCGGGAATTCGCATGAGGGGGCGGGAAGCCCGGTTTCAGGATCCAGATATGAATTGGCCACCCCGGTGCCGAAAGTTCCGCCGTTAGAAACTGCAAGAAGCAGATTATTGATTTTATGCAGTTCGATACCCCAATTGGGTACCCCATCGGCTTCAATTTTATGGAAATCGTTGATCCCGGTCGCCTCATTATCGAATAAGGCTGCACCGAACAGGGTGGCTTCCGGCAAAAATAACAAAACGGCCAGAACGGCGACAAATTTCCAAATTCCCGTAGTCATATGAGACCAGTAAGTTACGACAGACGACAGGACATGTCAAGAGAGGTGTTGAAGAGGATTAAAATGCGATCTCAAGGAAACCCCGGATGGTCGATTCGAAAAGTTCAATGGCGACACCGGAAATAGTTTGAGAAAGGTTTTCGACAGAAGCATGATAATCATTCCGTAGCGAAATTTCATGCATCTCCCAGTATTTATATGAGCACTTACCCTATTATTTCAAACGTTTGACCATCCCGGCCAAAACCTTCGCACAGGTGTCAAATCCTGATATCTGGCTATGACCATAACCGTTCCGGGCCATCTCGACCAGCTTCCCTGCACCTCTTAAATTCGCGACAATACCTCCCAGATCGGACGCCTGAGCTTCATTTTCAATCTCACGGGCAACTCCCCGATCAATAATAATCCTCGCGTTCAGCGAAGCATAAGACCCTATATAAGGTCTGATTATAAACTGCGGCAATCCCAATCCGACACACCAGTTGACTCGTTCATGGGCAGGCGCGATAAAGAAATCGATTTGGTCGAAAATTGATGCAACCTGCCGGTTTTCATCCGATCGTCCTGCCGAACAAATGACCTTGACCCGAGCCTCATCTGTCAAATCTGTTCCCACTGCGATCTTATTTTTTCTAAAATAGCCTCGGAAATGGTCGGCTATTTTTTGCGACGATCCCATAAACAGCACCATATTATGCCCCGATCGAAAAAGAGAGAGCGATGCCTGGCGGAGAATATTTAGATGATCTCGAGGATAAGCCCCTGAAGAAAATAGCGCGACCGTCAACGGTTGGTCACCATTAAGACGCTCCATGCGTTTATCAAAGGCGGTTCGGGCAAGCGGCACCAACCCGGTTTCGACACATTGACCGGTGACGATGATTTTATTTTCGACAATTCGGGCCCGCTTGAAAATCTGCTCTGTTTCTTTAAGTGGTACCAGTAGTTTTTCACAGCCTCTGACAATCGCTTCATCCGGCGCGGCCAGTTCGCCGTGTTGATAAATAACCCGGTTCACCCCGGATAGAATTCTAGCGACGATCGGATGCGCCACCACAACCGGCCCGGCATAATCGGACAATGATTTCTTGATATCCCGCCCCAGGAAATTGTATACCAGGCCACCGCCTTCTCCGGAGGCGGATACTTTTCGCATCGACCCATACAGGGCCGAAATAACCCCTCCCCGCCCACCCAGTGAATACAGTTTTCTGACAAGCCGCCAAGCCGCCCGCGATATTCCGCCGGAAAGATCTGAGACATTCGTCTTCAGATATGATATTTCCTTATATTTGTTATTCAAAGTTTCCACTATGCCGTCAAGGTAACTGGGGTGGCCGCGACCGATTTCGGTCGACAGAATCACCACGTCGGCCTTTTGAAGAAATTCTGTTTCAGGCATTGCCAGTCGTCTCCCTGATATTTTTCAGGCCGCTGTTGACGTCGGGTGAGAGTTTTCTTCCAAAGAGAATATAAAGAGCCGATGCCAGAAGCGCCAGCAATGAAATCAGTCCCCACATTATGATCTTGTTGCTTGCAAAAATATCAAGCAAGGAACCGCCGACGGTGGGACCAAGAGACCGGCCTGCTGTCTGGAAAAAACCGAATAATCCCATATAGCGGCCGTATTTCCCGGCGCTGGAGAGGTTGGCTACTAATGTCGTCGAGGGCGGCGAGACGACCATTTCACCGACGGTGATAATTACCATGCAGAAAATAAGAAAGGCGAATCCCGGCGCGACTCCGACCAGAAAAGACCCGACGGCATAAATAACCGCTCCCATCGCTAATTGTCTGGTTAGCGCCATTCACTTCAGGAGGGACGAAATCGGGAATTGAAGAAAGACGACCAGAAGTCCGTTTATGGCATAGAGAGTCCCCAGTTCGGCTCTCGTGATGCCAATCGTATCGACACTGTAAACTGACAGAGTCGCAATAAGTTGCGCTACCGCCAGGAAGAGGATGAAGGAAATCAGGCAATGCTGATAGAGCTTGCCGTCCTGCCTTAGACTGAAAATATCGGCGAGCTTGAATTGGTTCGAATTTTCGACTTGCGTTCGCGGCACATCTTTGAGAGCAATCAAAAAAAACAGGCCCGAACAAAACGAAACCACTCCGGCCAAAATAAAAAGGGCGGCATATGACTGGTGGGCGATAAATCCCCCCAGTGCCGGTCCTATGGCCCAGCCGAGATTATCGGCAATACGAAGCAAGGTAAAGGCCGAAATCCGTTGCTCTTTTTTGACTACATCGGCGACCATGGCATTGGACGCCGGATGCAGGAGCTATCCCGTGATATAATTGAAGGAAAGAATAAAAGCGATAGTGAAAAATCCGGCCTCCCCCATAATCGCCAACCCGACAGACACAAATGTAACTGATCTAAGAACTTGCGACCATCCGAGGATTGGCACCCGTCCAATGAGATCGGACAGCCATCCGGCAAAGGGCTGCGGCGCAGCTCTTAAAATAGCGCCGAGGCCGAAAAATAATCCGATTGTGCTCATGGAAACACCCAGTTCCTGGTGGAAGTAGATCGACATGAAGGGAATAACCATGGCAAAACCGGACGAGGTCACCAGCCAACCAATGCTTAGGATGTATATCCGGCGATCAAATGAGCCGAAACGGGACCTGATGCGGTCGAAGGATGGAATATACATTCTGAGATTATACTGAAATTGACCGGCGAAGCGAATAAAAGTAGTGTAGCAGTAGTGTAGCAGTTTGCAATTTCTTCCAATTTCAAAAATTGGGTCCGAATTTCTCTTTTTTTCAATTATTTTCGCGTTTTCTCTTGCAAGATTTTATTTTATACATTTTTTATTCAGACGTCTTTACTTTGGCCGCCTGACACTGGGGGTGGCAAAGTAGATGATAATTTTTAATATTGGGAGTCGAAGATGCTTTCAAAGAAATACCAACTATGCGGAGTAATTTTCATCGGCCTGTGCCTTTTGATCTTTGCCGAAGGGGCGGACTCACGAGCCTTATTCGATTTCGGAAATACAACCGAAGACGGCGTCTTGCTGAAGCCGACAGCGGGAACTCCCAACTCTCAATTCGATGTTCACAAGATTGGCAAGATAGCCATGACGATTACGAACTTCGGCACTTTCGGAACCGGGTATGTTTCATCGGCTGTGATTGACGGAGAGATCGCGCCGTCATGCGAGTATCCGGTCAACTCCAATCTCGAATATCTTTTCTCGGGGGCGATCTGGATTGGCGCTGTAATCGGCCGCGACACTTTGGTCTCGGTCGGTGGTGATGGATGGTACGGAGTGCAGGAGCTGTTTCCGGATGAGGGGGCCGCAGGTGCGATCATCGCCCGCTCTAATCTTTCTGCCCGCGCTGATATTTACAGCGACTCGGCTGTCTCCGAACAGGATTTCATCTGCACATTCACCGACACCTTCACCGATGCCGGCCTGACCGGCACTGACCCTATCGACAACCGGGATCATATGCCGCTAAACGTATCGGTGCAGCAGAACACCTATGCATGGAGTTACGACTATTCCGAGGATTTCATCCTGTTCGATTATAAAATCACCAATATCGGCCGTTTCCCGATTAAGGATATGTATGTGGCGGTTTATGTTGATGCCGACGTCTATCATTTTTCAAATAATGCCAGCGGCTATCAGGACGATATCTGCGGCTTCCGGCGCACGGTGCCAATGCCACCGGCTTCGCCCGCCTGGTGTATTGATGAGGATACGGTCAATATTGCCTGGATTGCCGATAACGACGGCGATCCCACCGACGGCAACTGGAGTTTCACTTCACCTTATGCCGTGACCGGCACCAGAGTAGTGCGCACTCCGTTCGATACCATGTCGACTGACGATGATGAGGACGGCGGATTAAGTTACAGCTTTAACTGGTGGATATCAAACAGTAGCCCCGCCCTCGATTTCGGTCCTCGTCTGGCCGGTAGTGAGGAAGATCCTTTCCGGCCGTTCAATGCCCACCTGGGCACCCCGACCGGCGACAGAAACAAGTACTATGTCATGTCGCACCCGGAATTCGATTACGATCAGCTTTTCACCGCCGTATCGCACACCGGTGAAGGTTATTTGGCGCCTCCGAGACCGTCTCAGGCGACCGATTTCGCCAACGGTTACGACACTCGCTATCTTCTTTCATTCGGACCGTTCAATGTTGATCCCGGCGATACCGTTCCGATAACCATCGCCTATCTGGCCGGAGATGAATTCCATTCGTACCCAACCAATTTCGAAGATTTGTTCGATGCCATTAATCCGAATGTTTTTTACAATTCTCTCAATTTCAATGATTTCGGCACCAATGCCCGCTGGGCCAGTTGGATTTTTGACAACCCCGGCTATGACACCGATGGCGACGGCGATTCCGGCAAATTCTGTCTGAACATCACCTGCCCCGACACCATTTATGACACTTTTTTTACTGATT
>DAOUTW010000045.1 GCA_030668485.1 Candidatus Zixiibacteriota bacterium | reverse complement strand
CTATTTAAGACCCTCATGGATACGATTCGGCTAATTCTGGCCTTATCTGACGACAAAAACTCACATCCAGAGCCAAGTCTGATAAATGCCTAACAAACAAATCAAAAACAGGTGTTTTTCAACAAGCCCCAAGCTGTGGGCACCTGATTTTATCAATACATAAAAATATTTGACGAGTCGCGAAAAAAGTTTTTTCTTAATTGAAATTTAATACCTTTGATACAGGATTTTCCAATTGACACTGCATCGGTATCTAATAGCACAAAGAGAAAGGCAAGGAAGACGGGGAATAGGCATGGAAAGATGATATCAGGTTTTTCTTTGGTAAGCTGGCAAATAAATTTAGTTCAGGCTAGATCAGATGAGATTTAAAGATATTTTCATAGAGTTTTTCCCTATACGGTTTTTTAGATCATGGTTTCTGACTTTATTCCGAGATGATGAGGTAGTTTCTTATCTCATGTCTGAAGACTACAGTAAAATAATAAGCCCTATTTCTTTCCTTGCAACCAGTCTATCAGTATGGGCACTGGTTGCATTTTCTCTACCCAATTACCTTCCGAACACATTGCTCACCGGCTCACAAATTACAGAGTTCATTGTTATTATCATAATAGCTTTTCAATTTGTTTGCGCGGGAAATGTGGCCTGGAGTGTACTTAAATTTCTTACAGCTACGCCCTTGAATATTACGAAATCGCAATTCATGTCGGTGTGGCTATATTGTATGGGCTTCGTGTCGGCAATACCCCTTAAACCCATCGGTGAGTATCTCTTGCCTGGCAGCCGAAGATATGTCAGCTTATTAATGTTACTATTGTTCTATTGGAAATTCAGAAGAATGTACAAGGCAGCTCTCCGCGCAGATAGTCTATTCGAAGTCACGGCAGGCTGTTTAGTGGGAATTTTAGTTATGAGTTTTATCTTAATTGGATTAATTTCATTTTTGATTCGCCATGGTATTCTGGATCTATCATAATTTCCACTAACTATACTCTAGTGATTTCGATAAGCAATAATTATTCAAGCCGGGTGCCCGGGACCATTTCTCTCTCTGTGTGGCCCGGACTTTCGGGCATGTTGAAAAAGTCAAAAAATTTGTCGTCGCGAGAATGGCCCAACCCCGAACGAGGTGAGGCGGGATGATCGACGCGGCAATCTATAGGTGACACTTATGAATAATCAATATTATGTGTATGTTTGTTTTTCCGTCAGGTCACACCCCGCCAAAGCGGGCCAAGACCTAACGGAACGATGAATCAGCGCTGTACACCGGAGTAATCCGGCCTGGGAGGATTTGTATTCTCAGCTATGATTCAAATCACAGTATCATCCTACCCATAGATTGCTTCGTCACTCGATCCGCCTAAGGCGTCACTCGTTTCTCGCAATGACCCGTCGAGAACTGGTGTGTGACCGAAATCTTTGATCGCGGCTTACAAACCCAGCTTTAGGTCATCCTGGCGACAGCCAAAAAGTGGCTCTACCACTTGTACCCCATCTAAGCCCGTCTGCGGGCGCCAGGTGGGTTTATCTTTTGATCCTGAGACGTTTCCTTAATAAATCAGTTTGTCTGAAGCTCTGGTTCTTAATCATCCTGGCGACAGCAGAAATCCGCCCCTGCCACCGCGATAGCCTTGGCTTCATTCTCCCAAGTGTGGTCATCCTGGCAACAGCCCAAAACCCGCCCCTGCGGGCAAAATTACATTTTCACCATAGGATCGCTGTTAATCCTGATACTATCTTGTTAAGTGAACCTGAACGAGAAAGGTATATTTATGAAACAAAGCAACCTGAGAAGCAGTCCAAATATGATCCCAAAGGAGGACAAGCCCAAAAAATGTGTAAAAATGAGCAAACAAAGCCAAGATATCGTTGAACGGCAACAACATACCGTTTTTACCTATCCCAATCTAAGCCATTTTAAGCCAATTTTTTGACATAAAATGGCCCAAAAACGCCTTATTTTGGCTTTGAAATGGCTTTCAATGCGATGGGTGTAGGAAGCCTGCTTCGCCGAGCTCCTGATTTTCGGGAATTTGATTCAACACGGAATCGATGCTTTCGGCAATTTTGGCGGTGTAATCGCGAGCGGAGGAGGCGATGACATGATCGGCCGACTGCATTTTGTTGGCGTCAAAGGTCATCGGAGGATCGAGGATATAATGCAGGTAATCGCTTGTTGCGGTTATCTCCCCTATCGACTGACGCACGACATCATAGTATTTCTGAAAATCGGGATCATCGTAAAGACCCTGATATACCGGGCCATTGGCGATGAAGACATCGAATTTATGTTTTTCGGCCAGTTCTTTGATACGTTCCAGGGCCTTCCGGTTCGGTTGCGAAACGACCTCACCGATGGTGGTGATGGTATCGAGATAATCGAGATGAACCCGGACATCTTTTCTTACCTGTTCGGGATCGGCGACGGGCTCTTCGGTATAGCCGATGGGATCAAACCTCAGGCCACTCTTAAAGGCCAGGAAAGGATATTTAAATACCATACCCAATGATTGGGTTTCAGTATAGAGGGGGGCATAGCGGTTCAGATATATTTTCACTTTTTGTTTCAATGTCAGATTGAGATCCGGTTGTCGTTGCCACCATGATCCGGGGACTTTTGACAGAGCTTCGATTATCAGCCCTCGCGACCAGACGTCATAACCGTGCACGATTAGAACCGCTTTGGGTGCTTCATGATGGTTCAGGTATTCTTCAAGCATCCAGACATCATCGAGGGCGATGGTGCCTCCAATGGTGCACGCATTAAGAGCCGAGTAACCAAGCTTATCTTTGATAACGGCGGGGTCGACTCCCTGATTGCCGCTGGAGTCGCCGAGGATCAGGAGATCAATCGGAACAGGTAGTGACTTTACCAGATTATATTTGGCCGTTATCAGGAGGTAGCCGATATTGGGTGAATAGCGGGCCAGATACCATACGGCAAAGAAATTAAAGGCGATCACGCAGAGGATGGGAATAATAATCGAAAGCACGACGGTTCGCCTGGTGGCCGGTTCGACAATCTCTTTGGTGAGTTGTATGTTATCTTTTCGTGCCATATTCTTTTATAACCTGCTATATCTTCCCCGGTTAAAATTGGAAATAGATAAACTCCGCCGCATCGCGCACACCGAAAATGAATATCCATAAAATGAAAAAGGTGTAGAGCGCATATTTTATTAAGGCAGGGAGTTTGACCAGCGCCAACAGATCTTTCTTTTTATACTGGTATATCTGGATCAGTATCAGCGGCAGTGAGAAAAAGATCAGCCGATGACCGATATCAAGAGTTTCCAGCGACCATGTCCAGCCGTGGAATACATTGGTCAGCATATACCATATTTGATGGACTGATGAGGCCCGGAAAATAACCCAACCGATCAGGGTCAGGATGAACATCAACAGCATTTTACTGAGGATGCGGGCGTAGGAGTACTTCCCGCTCCAGGGATCTTTGTGTTCCGGATTGCGATCGAATATCCGATATAAGGCCAGTATCAGGCCATGAAAGGCGCCCCATATAACGAAGTTCCAGGCGGCGCCATGCCAGAGGCCTCCCAGCAGCATCGTCAATGCCAGATTGCGCTGGGTGGCGACAGTGCCTCCCTTGCTTCCTCCCAGCGGAAAATAGAGGTAATCGCGCAACCATGAGGAGAGGGAGACATGCCATCGGAGCCAGAAATCGCTGGGATTGAGAGCGAAATAGGGGAGTTTGAAATTGACCATCAAATCGAAACCCATGACTTTGGCCAGCCCCCGGGCGATGTCTGAATATGCGGAAAAGTCGCAGAGAATCTGCACGGTAAAGGCGAGGACTCCGATGAGAATGTCGAGTCCCTGGTACTGGGTATAGCCGTTGAAGATCTGATCGGCTATCAGGGCCATATTGTCCGCGATGACGACTTTCTTGAAATATCCCCAGAGAATGAGAAACAGCCCGGCATTGAGTTGCGCTTTTTTTATTTTGCGTGGGGCGGAGACCTGCGGCAGAAGATTGACAGCGCGCTCAATCGGACCGGCTACCAGTTGTGGGAAGAATGACACGAAGAGAGCGAAATCGAGAAAGCTGCGGGTCGGTTTGGCTTTGCGGCGATAGATATCTATGGTATAGCTCATGGTCTGGAAGGTATAGAAGGAGATACCGACCGGCAGGACGATATTCATGGTGACGTATCCAGCTTCCATGCCAAACATACCGAGCATACCGGCGAAACTGTCGGCGAAGAAGTTGAAATATTTGAAAAACCCGAGCATTCCCAGGTTGGCCAATACCGAGAAGGCCAGCAGAATTTTTCTAAACCACCGCTTTTCGCAGGAATGAAGCGCCCAGCCGACAAAATAATCTATTACAGTCGATATGGCTATCAGGGAGAGGAAGCGCCAGTCCCAGTAGCCATAGAAAACATAGCTTGCGATCAGGAGAAGGCGGTTTTGCAGTTTGTAGTGTTTACGCAGCAGCAAATAGGCGGCATAGACGACCATGAAGAAAACTACAAAGACAAGCGAGTTGAAGAGCATATCAGTTTACCCTGAGGGATCTCCGCCTAATGGTAAATATCATTATCATAAATCTCTATACGGTTCCGAAACCGCCGATTGTTGTTTTTACTGACGAATCGGTTTCTCCACCTGAAATATATCGACAAAAATAGAATGTTTTATAAGCGGCTACAAATAGAAAAAAGGGAATCGCAGGCGTCGATTCCCTTTTTGCCGTTTTTAATTCTATATCAGAATCGGATCACAGCTTATCAACCGCCTCGCGGCGGGAATTGTTGTTTCGCTTCATTTTATCGAGAGGGCCGGTGAATAATTCAAATTTGAGGCTGAATTCTTCGCCGGATGACAAGGCCTGCTCGAAAACAAACATGGTACAATTGCCCTGAAAGACTTTTTCAAAACCACCTTCGGAGAGCGATACGGTATTGATCGGCATACGCCAGATTCTCCCCGAGCGATTGGCCTCGACACCGATTCCGAGTTGCTGGTATTCATCAATATAGGCAACTTTCGAAGCCTGTATAGCTTCGGCGGTTGCTCCCAGGTTTGAAAATTTGGGGCGTCGGTCATCGATTTCGGCATAGCGATCTTCGGCAACGGGCGCGAGGAGGTTGAAGTCGAATTCAACACCAAGCCTGATCGGCATAATTTCGATATCTTTTTGGAGCAGGCGGTATTCGACACCAATCGTATGCCCCTGTTTCGGGAAGGTTATTATTTTCTTCATTGTCAAGGGGCAATGAAAATCTCGGTGCCAGACATGCCCGCTTCGCGAGAGGGTTACCAGATAATTATCATCGCTCTCGTTTATCGAAGATTCAAACGGTTCGAGGATGAAATCACCCAGTTCGTCATAGTTGCCGGCCAGGAAGTTTTCGACGGCGGTTCCTTCTCCAAGGAAATGATCTGTAAGGGGACGACGGAGATACCAATCGTGAACCAGCAGTTTTTCGAGTCCTTCTTCTTTAGCCACAACCGTGTCATGAATTGATTTGGTCGATTTATTACCCGAATCGGTTTCCAAATCGATCAGTTTTTGATGATACCCTTCTTGTTTTCGCGAGAGGCAATCTACCACATTGGCGGTATTTTCAATACTGACCAGTTCGGTTATCTGACCTCCCCTGCCCGGATGCAGGACCATAGATAGATCGGCGCCCCCGAGGATGATTTCGTCATAGCCATCGCAGTCCTGATCTTTGAATTCGGAGAATATTTGCCGATCGGAAATACGGCGCAGGATTTTTTCGGACTCGATCAATTTGCGGTAGATCGCCCAGCGGAGATGAGCCAGATACAGCCCGCCGAAGACACCATGCCAGTACGGGCAATTGCATTGCCCGGCATAGAGAGCGTCGGCAGCCTTGCTCAACTCCTCCTGATTCAGATTGGGCAATTGTGAGACTTCGTTATAAAGGTTTGAAACCGCCAGCATTTTCTTGTGCATCAGGTTCGATTCTGGATATTTGGCCAGGAAACCGCGCCAGTGTCCACCGCGCACAAAACGGCCGTAGTCCTTGTCGAGATCGAATTCCTTCAGTTTTTTCTCGAATTCCTCATAGGCGACATAACTATCGGCCGGCAAAGCCCATTGGAGCATCTCGCTGTATGAAGCGGTCGGAAGATAGACTCGCCCCAGCGGTTTGGTCCGTTTTACAGCGTCGCCAAGCGGTATTACTTCAAGCCAATCGGAGTTATCTTCCAGCAGTTTGAAGAACTTCCTGAGCCAGCCGTCGCGATAGCAGTGTTTGTGGGTGTTGGGCCAACTGCCAAATTTTTCGCCGTCGTCAGCATAAACGGCAAGGCCGTCGGGATGTTTCTGAGCCGCTCGGCCCAGAAATCCTATTACTTCTTCAGGGGTTCCGAACGGTATCAGGTAGCGGAGTTGTTGTGAAATCGGCAACAGGGTCACTGTCCGGCCCGACTCTTCGGTAATATATGTCCCGTACAGTTGTTCATCATTAAGGCCGGCGTATTTGAAATGGGTATCATCGAGAGGGAGAAAATCGATGCCGCATTCTTTGATAATTCGCGGCAGGTGTGGTTCCCATACTCTTTCGGCCAGCCACATGCCGTTGGACTCGAATTCGAAATGGTCCTTGAGATAATTATTCAGCATCTGAATCTGGCCGGCTTTGTCGCTGTCGGGGATGGCGCAAAGAATCGGTTCGTAGAAGGCGCCAGAGAGGAGTTCCAACTGGCCGCAATCGACCATTTCGCCAACGAATTTGAAGAAATCCGGTTTATGTTCTTTCTGCCAGTCCCAGAGTATCCCGGACTGATGCAGGGAAATACGCAATTTCGGGAATTCTTTGAGGACTTCGAGGAACGGGAGGTAGCATTTTTTATGGGCTTCGTCGAAGACTGCCGAGAAATTTCCTACCGGTTGATGATTATGCAGTGCAAAGGCGAGCTTGAATCTCATAGTTAGAACAACTCCAATGAAAAATTGATGTACTTTCTCGGGTCCCGGCGGATATCATTTACCAGGCTGTCAATATTCTGGGCGGTGCGCCGGACATCGTCATACAAGCGCCGATCTTCCATAAGCATACGCAGCGAACCCTCGGATTGATCGAGGTCGATTGCAAAAGATTTGAATTTGGCCGAGGCATCTTCCATATCGGCCACCAGAGTGATCAGGCGGCGCGAGGCGGAATCGAAATTCTGAACGGCGGTGTCGATGTAAACCTGATTGCGGTCGAGACCCTTGCGGAGTGTTTCGGCCAGTAGGGCAAAATCATCCACGGCACGGTCTACCTTGGGGGCATTTGTTTCGGTGGTTTCTTCGAGGCGAGCGGCGATTTTTTCGAGGCTGGTTATGGTTTCTGAGAATTTATCAAGGGTTGCCGGAGAGATAATCGTTTCTTTCAATAGAATGACAAGGTCGTTCATGCTTTCGATGACGCCGCCCATCATTCCCATAACCTCCGGGATGCCGGCATCAAAGAGTCCTTCGGCGGGGGCGGTCAGGTCGAGCTGGGTTTCAGAGATTCCGGTTTTGACGGCGACAAATCGTTCACCCATCAGGCCTATATTTTTTACGATGAAGGAGGCATCCTCCTTGAGGATAACATCGCTTGAAATATCAAGCGTTGCCATGACTTGTCCGTGATGGAGGCCGACGTGCTTGACTTTTCCCTTGGTGACGCCTGACACGGCAACGGGATCGCCCGGCGAGAGAGCGCCGACTTCGGGGAATATTACCGCAACCGGGTAGTAATCCTGTCCGTAACGATAACCTTTAGCCAGCCAGAGGGCGAAAATCAGAATCGCCGCTCCGACCAGAACCAAAAGCCCGACTTTGAGTTCAACGTTTTTGGAGGCCATACAAATCCTTTTGTATAGTGTCGGCGAAAAAGGCCGATACCTTTGCCTGCTAATACGTAATTCGCATTACAGAGAATTGTAAATCTGAGTATAATTCTGGTATCTCAGGGCTGAAATGTCACCCTTTTCGACCGCCTCCCTGACGGCGCAATCCGGCTCGTGGATATGGCTGCAACGGGTGAAACGGCAGCCGTCTAGATACGGATGCATTTCCTGGTAATACTCCGACAGGTTTTCCTTTTCGAGTTGCCACAAACCGAGGACCTTGATTCCCGGGCTGTCGATTACGAAGCCATCTTTTGAGAGGTAGAACAGTTCAATATGGCTGGTGGCATGCTGTCCGCGACCGGTGGAATGCGAGACATCAAGGGTGCGCAAATTCAAGTCGGGGAGAATGCGATTGAGAAGGGTCGATTTGCCGACACCGGAATGTCCGGATAGAATCGATCGGTGATTTTCGAGAAATTCGCGAAACTCGTCGAGGCCATCACCATTCAGGGCGGAGGTCAAAAACAGGTCGTATCCCAGAGATTGATAGACTTCTATCGCCTCGGCATCGGATTTATCGAGACCAAGGTCGAGCTTATTGATGACAATGGCGGGAGTCAGGCCTCCGATTTCGGCGGCGATCAGAAATCTGTCGATCAGCCCCGGCTTCAGGATCGGGGATTGGATCGAGACGACGATTACGAGGGAATCGATATTAGCGGCGAGGACATGTTCATTAGTTTCGCGCCCCACGGCCGGTCGTGAGAGGACCGAGCGTCTTTCGCGGACTTCCTCGATGGCGCCCTCGTCTTCGCCGATGACGGTGATTCTGACATCATCGCCCACGGCGACCGGAGTTGTCTGGTCGGTTTTGAATTTAACTTTTTTTCGCAGTTGACAGTCATAATACCGGCCTTCGGCAAAGACCATAAAGCGATTGCCATGCCCCCTGGTAACTATGCCATCTAATTTTTTTTCCGCCATACCTTGCTTACTTTATTCATCCTCGATTATGATAGAAGCTGTCTTAATATAGCAACATGAACTCTAACAGTCAATGCAGAGCTAACGCCAATTTAAAACCCAAAACCTGCCCTTCTGTTAGGAAGGGCAGGTTTTGATGTTTGAATTGGGCGATTAAGCTTACTTGTAAATCGGCGTACCGCAATTCGCCACCCAATCATCACAGGTGACCGGCGCTGGTCCGCCCTTGAAGACGTAGCTGATCAGGTACACGGCATCACCGACGTTACACTGACAATCACCGTTGGCGTCACCGCTGCAGGTCGCATACGGAGTCGGCGCCGGACCGCCCTGGAATGCAAAAGCAATAATATATACGGCGTCACCGGCGTTGATACTACCGTCGCCATTGGCGTCGCCGGGAAGGCAATCGCAGACGTATGTCAGCTTGGTCACAAAAGGATCTTTATAGCCATTGAGACTGCCGTCATACGGGTTTTGCGTAGGAAAATCCGAAGACATCGTATAACCGGTAACATACGCGCATCCTGAACCGTCAACCGCAATACCAATACCGTATTCAGAACTTTCGCCCCCAAGATAAGTGCTGTACACCAAGCCATTCCCTGCCACCGATAACTGGGTTACAAAAACATCAGGAAGGAAAGTGTTGGAATCACCATTAAAACTACCATCATACGCATTCAGTGTCGGAAAGTCGAAAGAATTTGTCTTACCAATCACATATGCACACCCCACTCTGTCAACTGAAACATCGTAACCCCCATCACTGATTTCTCCACCCAGGTAAGTACTATACACCAAGTCACTCCCTGCCGATGACAGCTTGGCCACAAAAGCATCAGAATAATTAGTAATAGAATCTACATTATAACTTGCGTCAAAGGCGTTCAGCGTCGGAAAGTCGGAAGACCACGTATGACCGGTCACATATGCGCATCCTGAGCCATCAACCGCAAGACCCCAACCCTCATCCTTACTTCCTGCCCCGAGGTAGGTGCTGTATATGAGGTTATTCCCTGCCGCCGACAGCTTAGTCACATAAACATCTCGACCTCCATTGTGGCTGTCATCGTACGGATTCTGCGTCGGGAAGTCGGAAGACTCCGTCCAACCTGTTACATACGCGCATCCTGAACCGTCAACCACAATACGCCAGATATCATCATTATCTACTCCCCCCAGGTAAGTACTGTACACGAGGTCATTCCCTGCCGCAGAAAACTTGGTGACAAAAACATCATATAGTCCATTGTAACTGCCATCAAACGGATTCTGCGTCGGAAAGTCAGAACACTGAGTCCAACCTGCCACATAGGCACATCCTGAACCGTCAATCCCAATACCCATACCGCCATCAGAACCCTGATCACAAATTGCGCCAAGGTAAGTGCTATACACCAAGCCATTCCCTGCCGCCGACAGCTTGGTCACAAATGCATCAGAATTGCCATTGTGACTGCCGTCATACGGGTTCTGCGTCGGGAAATCCGAAGACCACGTATAACCCGTCACATACGCGCATCCTAAATCATCAACCGCAATACGATAACCGCGATCAATATGTCCTCCTCCAAGGTAAGTGCTATAAACCAGGCCATTTCCTGCCGCCGACAGCTTGGACACAAATACATCAGAACCGCCATTGTAACTGCCATCATACGGATTCTGAGTGGGGAAATCGGAAGACTGTGTCCAACCAATCACATACGCACATCCTGAACCGTCAACCGCAATACCATGAGACTCGTCAGAATCCCCTCCCCCCAGGTAAGTGCTATAAGAAAGTACGGGATCGATAACCACCGGCAGGGACGGGTCATAGCCTTGGCCAAGATGAAAGCCAAAAGTGTTGTCGCTTAGAAGTTCGTATTCGCCCTCTATGGCGATTTCTCTTCCCTCAACAACCTGAAAGACCCTTGGCGTCTCCTCGATTACGTCTGTCCAGTCAGTCGCCACCACTAGGCGACCGGATTGGTCGACCGATACCGAGTTTGCCCCCTCGTACTGAACCTGAATCCACGAAATATCCGCGCCGGGGGCGACAATAAAATCATACTCCAGCTTGCCATCGCCGTTGCCGTAGTAGCGGAGATCAATTCCAGGATAAATTTCCTTCAAAATGACCGCGCTGTAGTTGGGGACATCTGTACGCCATTGGGCCGGGTCGTTTCCAAAGAAGTAGTTGCATTTGTACTCCATGACCTCTTCGCCGGCGGCGCTAAGATTGATATTGGCCTCGACGAAGGTGGCCTTGATTACCATCTGCTCGACACTGTCGCGTTCGAGTCCGAACTTATCCGGCAGAAACTGCTCAGGATCGGCACTCCAGTCACTTCCTTCTTCGATTCGGCGGGTGAACTGATAATATACGCCTTCTTTGGTGATCCAGACCGTTGCCAAACCGGCATCGGCTCGAAATAATACTTGCTCATCCCATTGGCCATTGTTTTGCGTAAAGGCCAACGGCATGCCATTCAGGTTTGTCGCTATATATCCCTCATTAACCTGAGTTGTCGCTGGCGCCAGGGCCGGCAAAACAAGAATAGTGAGAGATAAAACTGCCAAAGCAATCGATCGACGCTTCATAAACGCCTCCTTCAGACAGTAAATAGTTAGGACTTTAAAATACTTTGCGAGTGAAACTATGGATGCCGGACGATGCGAATGAGATCGCTCGCATGACTAATATAGACTTAACCGTCTCAATAAACAAGAAAGTTCTGATTGTTATTAGAACTATTTGAGTGCAACGGAAAGTACTTGCAAATTCATTATGGAAACCGCTATTTTGTTTGGTTGTATAACAAGAAAAGAAAAGGTGATATGAAAAATATAATTACGGCATTATTCGGGACCAAGCATGATCGGGATATCAAGAAACTGAACCCGATGGTGGATGTGATTAACGGTCACTTCGATAAATTTGAATCGTTGAGCGAAGAGCAGTTGCGGGCCAAAACAGATGAGTTTATATCGCGGCTGGAAGCGGGCGAAACGTTGGATGATATTCTGCCGGAAGCATTTGCCGCCGTTAAGCAGGCCTGCAAAAGACTGGTCGGCACATCATGGGATGTGGCCGGAATCGAAACCGATTGGGACATGGTCCCCTACGATGTCCAGTTGATTGGCGCTATAGTTTTGCATGAGGGCAAAATCGCCGAAATGGCTACCGGTGAGGGTAAAACGCTGGTGGCGACGATGCCGATGTACCTCAATGCCCTGGATAAAAAAGGCGTGCATCTGGTTACAGTCAACGATTATCTGGCGCTACGCGACAGCCAGTGGATGGGTAAAATTTTCGAATTTATGGGGCTGACGATTGGCTGTATTCAGCATGACATGGACCCCCAGGAACGCAAAGAGCAATATGGTTGCGATATCACCTATGGCACCAACAACGAATTCGGTTTCGATTACCTGCGTGACAATATGGTTCAGGAGAACAATGACCGGGTCCATCGCAATTATCATTATGCCATAGTCGACGAGGTTGATTCGGTGCTGGTCGATGAAGCGCGGACGCCGCTGATTATTTCCGGGGCCGTGGCCAGCAGCGATACCGGACGTTATAACGAGATGAAGCCGTTGGTCAACGACCTGGTGCGAAAACAGAATCAGTTGGTCGGCAATTATATTGTCGAGGCCGAGAAGTTGATCGCGGGTGAAGACGGTGACGAATATGCGATCGGGTTCAATCTTCTGGCCGCCAGTCGGGGGGCTCCCAAACATAAAAAATACTTGAAGCTGATCAAAGAGACCGGGGTCAAAAAGCTGATTTCGCAGGTTGAAGGTTCTCTTATGCGTGACAAGAAATTGCACGAGTTGGATGAGGAGCTTTATTATGTTATCGATGAGCGGGAACATTCGATCAACCTGACCGATAACGGACGGACCAAGTTTCCCAAAGATGTGCAGGAACTCTTCACCATTCCTGATATTTCGGTCGAATTGTCGGGCATCGAAGGGGATGAAGATCTTCCTGAAGAGGAAAAGGTTCGCCGGCGTGACGAGGCGTATCGTCTGCACGGAATTCGTTCGGAGAAGGTTCATAATATCAGCCAATTGCTGAAGGCCTATTCCCTGTTCGAGAAGAATAACGAATATGTGGTTCAGGATGGCAAGGTTGTCATTGTCGACGAGTTTACCGGTCGTTTGATGTCCGGGCGACGTTATTCCGATGGACTTCATGAAGCGATTGAGGCCAAAGAGGGAGTTAAAGTCGAATCGCAGACGCAAACGCTGGCGTCAATTACGTTACAGAATTACTTTCGGATGTACGATAAGCTGGCCGGGATGACCGGTACGGCTGAAACGGAAGCGGCCGAGTTTTTTGATATTTACAAACTTGATGTGGTGGTTATCCCGACAGATCAGACGGTGGTTCGGGATGATATGGAAGACCAGATATATAGGTCCCGTCAGGAAAAATACAAGGCTATTATCGAGGAGATTGTACGGCTCCACAATGCCGGGCGGCCGGTTTTGGTCGGCACGGTTTCGGTTGAGGTTTCCGAAGTATTGTCGAAGATGCTGACCCGCGTAGGACTCGATCACAATGTCCTCAATGCCAAGCGGCATCAGGCTGAGGCGGAAGTCGTGTCGAACGCCGGAAAGGCCGGAGCGGTTACCATCGCCACCAATATGGCGGGTCGTGGTACCGATATCAAGCTCGGTCCCGGCGTAGTAGAATCAGGCGGATTGCATATCCTGGCCACCGAGAGACATGAATCGCGGCGTATCGATCGGCAGTTGCGGGGCCGTGCGGGACGTCAGGGCGATCCAGGGTCATCGCAGTTCTTCCTGTCGCTCGAGGACGACCTGATGCGGCTTTTCGGTTCCGATCGGATTGCCGGGATTATGGACAAGATGGGCGTTCAGGAGGGCGAGGTTATCACTCATGCGATGATCTCAAAGGCGATCGAACGAGCTCAGAAACGGGTTGAGGCGCAGAACTTCTCCATTCGTAAGCATACCTTGAAATATGATGATGTCATGAATCAGCAGCGGCAGGTGATTTATACCCGCCGGTTGCAGGCACTGGAAGATGACGATATCAAGGCGGCGATTCTGGAGTTGATCGACAATACGATCGAGGCGACTATCGAAGCCTACTGCCCCGAGAAGGAATATCCTGAAAATTGGAATATCGCCGATCTTCAGATGAAGATCCGGCGCATCTTCCTGTTAAATTTGAAGTTCAAGGAGGAGGATATTCCCGAGCTTACCCGGGAGAAACTTTTCGATGAAATCCATAAAGCCGTAACCATGATCTATAACAAGAAGGAAGAAGCATACGGCAGCGAATTAATGCGCAAATTGGAGAAATACGCCGCTCTGGTGACGATTGACCAGTACTGGCGCGATCATCTTAATGAGGTCGACGAACTGAGGACCGGTATTAATTTACGTGCTTACGGCCAGCGCGATCCTTTGCTGGAGTACAAGAAGGAAGCTTTTGAAATGTTTCGCAATCTGATCGATGAGATCGATCGCGAGACAGCCGGCAAAGTATACCGGATGCAGGTGAATATCCCGGAACCGACGCGCGATAAGCGGCGGCAACAGCCGGAACTGACAGCACATCATGCTGACACAACCGGTATGGGAATGAAGGCAGGAGCGCAACAGGCGGGTCCGACCGGAACCGGAGGTGTCGAAGTCAGTCCGATGGCTGAGGCAAGCGAGCGCGGCAAACGCAAACCGGTTAAACGGATGGAGGCAAAGGTAGGTCGTAATGATCCCTGTCCGTGCGGCTCGGGCAAGAAATACAAGAAATGTCACGGCCGGGAGGAATCCTGAGGCCGACGGGATATGGGAAATGAGTAAGTACAGAGTAATACTGGTCCTGACCTTGTTTTTTCTTATTATGGCAGGGCCAATTCTCTACATTTTCATACCCCATTATTATCTGACGCCGGATATCCTTTACGTTAAAGCCAAAACCATGTGGGTCATGAACGGCCATCTTTACACCGATCCGGTGACGGGAATGCCGACTTTCCATCCCCCTTACTATCATCTTTTCTTATCGCTGTTTGTACGCCTTGGCATCGGAATCGATTTTCTGCTAATTGCAGTTTCGATAATGAATGTTGCGCTACTGATGTTGTTCGGATATTTATTGCTGCGGAGGCTATTTGATTCGACGATAGCTTTATTGACCATTCTGTTGCTCCCCTTTATCAGCCAATATATGGGGCCGAGTTATCTTTTTCTGGCATCTTCCTTCTCCTTTTCGGTGCCGATCTTTTTGGCCGGTTTGTGGATATATACAAAGAAGGATCCGACCATTCTGCAGAATATTCTGACCGCCGTCCTCTGGGGATGTGCCTTTCTGGTGTCACCCGGGTACCTGTTCCTGATTGCATTCACCCTGGCTTATGAACTATTATTCAAGAGACGGTATGGGCGCTTTGCCTTATTGACGGTGGTTTTTCTGATAGTTATCACACCATTCTTCTACCAGGCCTATGTCATTCGACGTTTTGGCTTATTGGAAACATCAGTATTTTCCTTTTGGCACGGATTTCCCAATTTTGCCTGGCTGAAATCTCTTATCGTTGATTTATTATCTCCCCGAGATGGCAACCTGATACATTGGCATATGATTCCTCTACTTGCAATAGTCGGCATGGGCCTGGCTGGAATATGGCGGTTACGCCCGATGCATAAAATCCCTGCTATTGCAGGGCTGGCCTATCTTTTCACGTACTACCATTTTAATACTCAATACGCTTCGCGCATACTAATTTTCTTCTCGTTGTTCCTTATGGCCTACGCCATTAGTTTTCTTCTCTCTTTTAAATCAAAAAGAAAACCGGTTTTGGTGATAATGAGCATTTTAGTTCTGCTGGGCTTGGGTAATCATGTGATGAGTACGTTTCAGTTTTATAATAAACGCTTGAATCGTTATACAATGTACAGCCAGCAGGTGGAGAGCATCAAAGCTGGTTTGGGACCACACGTGAAGCCCGGTGACTTCGTCCTGGCGGATGCCAAAACATATCGTCGATACATCATGCCCAATATTCTCGTTCATGGTTTGCTGGCCTACAAATCGGGCGAGTATTATCAACTCAATTCCACCCTGGCAAAGGACATGCTTCGGGATTATATCGTATTGATACAATGCAAAGATCGGGATGAAATTGAGTATATTTGCAATAAGTATAATATGAAAATTGCGGTATTAAGCAGAACCGATCCCAAGAAAGCAATATTTCGTGATCTCCCTCAATGGTGGGAGGTGGTGTACGAAGATAAGTTGTTCGTAATCTTCCGACGGCCGGACGAAAAATCGTCAACGAATGCGAGGAGACTATGATTCGTAATTTTCCAAAAAGTGATTTCAGTACACCGTACCTGGCTAAAACAACCGGACTCATTCTGCTGCTTGCCAGCATTTTTGTTTTTTGTGTTTCATGTTCAGATGATGACGATCCGACAACTGCCGTACTTCCGGTATTTTCGGTGACTCCGGTCGATATAAGTTATAATCCCGCTGATGCTTCATATGGTAATATTATTTTCGAAGATCCGGTTCTGACACCGTTCGGGGCTTCGATTGGCAATGATCAATTTTTACCGGGGATGGAATATTTTACCATTCCCGGAGCTCCGGTCCGGGCGGTAACTGCCGGGATTGTCGATGCAATCATCGAGAATCCGATTGAGGGCGATTATCAGATACGAGTTGTGGCAACGCCGGGTTCGGATTATATGATAATTTACGATCATGTCAATGAAGTAAACGTTTTGCAGATATCGCAGGTAATGCCGGGCGACACTCTCGGTGAGGCGGGCAACTGGAACGATACCATTCGCCGATTTATTCTCAGTATAAGCCTGGGCGAAGGCGCCAACGAGCGCTTTTATTGTCCGATCAATTATGGCGATTCGGCTTTTGTCGCACAGCATAACGAGCTTTTGCAAGCTTACAATACGTGGAGTCCCGACGGCGATTATGATAGCTTCTGCCTGCGGGAATTTGTTATCCACCAATAATTACGATACCCAGTAACATAGCATTGCCGCCAGCCATGCAGCCGGGTTGCCGATAGCATAGCCGATCATGGCCATCAAAATCGAAACCGGAACCAGGGCTCTATTGTGATAGGCGGCGACAATCGGAGCCGAGGCTGCCCCGCCGATGTTCGCTGCTGATGCAATGGCGGCGGTATGCACATCCACCTTGAAAATCCGTGCTGAAATAACGAGAAAGGTACCGTGGATAAAGATCCAGATATAGGCTCCCAGCAGGAACCAGAAAACGGATGAACTCAGGTTCGACAGGTCGGCTTTGGCGCCCATGCGGGCGACAAAAAGATATACCAGCGCCATCGAGAGGGCGTGCGAGCCGGGGATTTTGCTGGCTTTGGTAAATGATAGAGCGATTCCAATGAAGGTTACCAGCAGGATTTTATAGGTATTGGCCGAGATGATGGTGGTTCCGGCATCGGTGGTCACGGTTGGGATCAATTGAGAGAGCCAGGTGGCAAAAGCAGTGGCTCCGAAACCGAAACAAGCCAGATAAAGAAAATGGCGCATTTCGATATTGCCTTTATCCAGCGTCAGTTCTGCGGCCGCTTTTTCGATTTTTTCGACGCGATCTTTGGGGACACGGGTAAATTTGCCGAACCATTTAGCGAGGTTTTTGGAGCCGAGCATAATCGGCAGCCAGATCAGATAAACGGCGTTGTCGCCAATGATGGCGTAGCCGTACATTACCGATGATTCATCCAGATCTACCATTTTGGAGACCGCCAGCATATTGCCGGTTCCACCGATCCAGCTTCCTGCCAGAGTGCCGAAAGCTTTCCAAGCTTCCGGATCGAGGCCGCTTTTGACGATGAGGAAGGCTATCGGGGCGCCGATGACGACACCTAATGTCCCCAGAAGCATGACAAAGATCCCCTTGCCCATGACTCTGATGGTTGCCATCAGGTCGACATCAAGGAGCATAATAACCAAAAACATCGGCAACAGGTTGGCTCCCATGAAATCGTAAACGGGAGCTTTGCTGGGGATGATGCCGGTATTGGAAAGCACAACCGGGATGATATAGATAAAAATCAGGGGCGGAAAATAATTAAAAAGTTTCGAACCGGTTTTCTTTTCGATAAAGAAGAAAATCGCCGCCACGCCAGCGAGCACGGCCAGTATTCCGGCGGAGCTTGAGATCAGCGTTGAATCCATTATTACCCGTTTTGGAAAAAGTTTGTTTATCCAGATTACGATAATCGCAGCCGAATCGCAAGATCATAATTCTTCTCTTAAAAAAAAGCCGGTCACGTCTGGTTGCCGGTCTTTCAATATATTCCAACAGCCGATAATAATCATGGCAGAAGAGGAAAAGATGTTATACAATATATCATGGTAAGTATGAGACGATTTGCCGCCTATCAATTGCCGGTCATAATGTATGCCGGTATCATCTTTGCATTATCTTCGATACATAAAATGCCGACTCCCGACCTGGGTTTCGATCATCTGGACAAGCTGGTACACTCGGCTGAGTATTTCGTTTTCATGCTCCTGGCCTTCCGTGCTCTGGCCGGTTCTTCCCCCAAATCCAGAGGATTCACCATATATTTTATGGCGGCGGCAATATCGATTCTGTTCGCCGTATCGGATGAATATCATCAATCGTTTGTACCGGGCCGCCATGCCGATTTTTATGATGTGGTGGCCGATTCGGCGGGCGTTTTTTTTGCAGGAATATTCCTTTTTTTCCTCCACAGAGACACGAGTTCTGCGTCTTAGACTACAAATGCCGCAAAAGTTTGCAACTGTATAAAAATAAGGCACTTCTGGCGTTCATTCGATGTTGACAATCAATGAAAGTAGGCTATATTGCTAAGTGGTAGAGTATTAATATAATCTTGAGATAAAAAAATAGTCTCCTTTAGGAATACTTCGTGGGGATTTTGTATAGCAAAAACCAGTGACCGGAGGTTGATAATGAATATGAAGGTTGTCCTTTTTGTAGCTATGTTTGCTTTTGCGTTGAGCGGATTTGTCGCGGCGCAGAACAGCATTGAACCGGACCTACAACAGCTCACCTTCAACGGCCCAGATGCGGAAGATCCCGGGATTCCC
This sequence comes from Candidatus Zixiibacteriota bacterium, assembly GCA_030668485.1. Classification (GTDB taxonomy): domain Bacteria; phylum Zixibacteria; class MSB-5A5; order GN15; family JAAZOE01; genus DAOUTW01. Next base: position 19,005 of record DAOUTW010000045.1, on the reverse strand, counting down.
GATACGGTGAGGTTTGAGGCTCCCGATATTCCCCTCGGGACGACCAGTTTTGTGGTTCCGGTGACACTTTACAATGACGAGGATATTGGCGGTTTTAACCTGCCTATGAAATGGGATTCACCCGACATCGTCTGCGATTCGGTTTCTTTCGTCGGCACTCGGATCGATTATATAAATACCCTGCTTTTTTCGATAGACAACACTAACCGACGACTGCAGGCAGGCATGGTAATCATTATGGAAGATTATCTCCATGCCGGCGACGGCCTTATCTATACCGCCTATTTTTCGGTCAATCCGGCTACTACTGACCAGGTCATAATTTTCGATTCCACTTTCTATCCTCCGGCCGGAAATTTCGCGCTGACCCTTACCAGTGGATTCAATTTCGTTCCCCAGGTAAAACAGGGAGAAATGAGATATGGCGATCTGCAGACCGACCCGACCATAGCCCTCGCTCCGACCTCGTTTACATTTAACGCCGTCGAGGGGGGTGTTGATCCGGGTAATCAAACCCTCAACATCACCAATGTCGGCGCCAGCAGCCTGAACTGGACCGCTGATGACAATGCCGACTGGCTGACACTGACACCGACCTCAGGTGCGGGAGATGGATCAGTTACTCTTGCGGTGGATATTACCGGGCTTTCGGCGACAACATATAATGCCACGATCACGGTCTCCGATCCCACCGCCACTAACGATCCTCAAACCGTCTCGGTAACGCTGGTTATCGAACAGCCTCCGCCGACTATTGTCCTCAGCCCCACCAGTTTCTCCTACACCGTGACGGAAGGTGACGCGTTACCCAACGATCAGCTATCAGTAACCAACAGCGGCGGCGGTACACTCAACTGGACATCAAGTAATGTATCAGCGTGGTTGGAACGTACCCCGGGTAGTGGAGTCGGCGATGGTATTATAACAATGGTTTTTGACATCGCCTCTCTACCAGCAGGTACTTATTACGATACGATTACGGTCTCCGATCCGGCGGCGACCAATGATCCACAGACTTCGACGGTAATGCTGGTGGTCGAAGAACCGCCTCCGGCGATCGTTCTTACCCCGACAGAGTTTAATTATACCATAACCGAGGGTGACGGCCTGCCCACAAATATGTTGGGCATAACCAACGGGGGGGGCGGCACTCTCAACTGGAGCGCCGCAAACATCTCCGGCTGGTTGATGATCAGCCCGACCAGCGGAACCGGAACCGGGGTGGTTACCCTGAGTTTCGATGTCGCCGGTTTGACGGTCGGAACCTATTATGATACCATCACCGTCATCGATCCGGCAGCAAGCAATTCGCCTCAGAAAGCTGCGGTGATGGTTGAAGTGGAATCTCCTCCCCCCACCATCGTTCTTGATCCGACCAGCTTTAACTATGCCATCACCGAAGGTGGCGGACTGGCCGGCGATCTGTTGAACATCAGCAATGTCGGTGGCAGTCTGTTGAACTGGACCGCCGGCAATCAGACGGCATGGATGACTCTGGTCCCCACCAGCGGTTCCGGTGACGGTGTGGTAACCATGAGCTTTGACGTTGGCGGCCTGACAGCCGGTACTTATTACGATACGATTACGGTATCCGATCCCAATGCCACCAACAATCCGCAGTATTCGGTAGTGACTTTGACGATCAATGCCATACCGATTCCGGTTATCAGCGTGACTCCGACAGAATTCAATTTTGACGCCACTGAAGGCGGCGCCAACCCTCCGTCACAGACTCTGGCGATCACCAATATCGGTGACGGTACACTGGAATGGACGGTCAGCGAAGCTGCTGACTGGCTGGATCTGACTCCGCTGTCTGGGACGGGTGCTGGCAGCGTTACGGTTAGTGTCGATATGACCGGTCTCATGCCGGGCGTTTACACGACTGATATTACGGTTACCGATCCTATCGCCAGCAACAGTCCGGTTCTGGTGCCGGTGACGTTTACTATCGAGGCTCTACCGGTTATCGCGGTTGATCCGATTGAATTTAATTATACGATTACTGAAGGCGACATTTTGCCGGACAACGATTTGATGATTTCCAATGTCGGTGGCGGAACATTAGCTTGGACAGTTGCCAATCTTTCCGGCTGGATCATGCTCAATCCGACAAGCGGTTCCGGCGACGCCACGGTTACTCTTGCTTTCGATGTGGCTTTATTACCAGCCGGCGTTTATTACGATACGATTACGGTTTCCGATCCAGCAGCGACCAACAGTCCGGTTGATGTTCCGGTGATGTTAACCATCAACACTCCTCCTTCCACTATCGCGCTTGATCCAACTCTTATAGAATTGTCCGTGTATGAAGGTGGAACGCTCGCCGGCGAACAGATAAATATAACCAATACCGGCGGCGGGACGCTTAATTGGACCGCTTCTAATCAGACCGGGTGGGTAATGCTTGATCCCACGTCAGGAACCGGTGATGGAATGATTAATCTGTCATTCGATATCATCGGTATCGGGCCGGGAACTTATTATGATACCGTTTTCGTAAGCGATCCGGCAGCCACCAACGATCCGCAACATACGGTGATCAGCCTGACGGTTTTTGCAACCGATAATGTTTTCATCGAGACAGTCAGTGGCTTCCCCAGTGAACATGTCGAAGTCCAAGTTTTATATGATAACGCTACTTTTACCGGTCAGTTCTCGCTACCTTTAAGTTTTGTGAATACCGATGTTTTCTGCGATTCGGTTTCGTTCCAGGGCACGCGGATGGTGGCCCTGGATGAAAGCGTCATCACCATCGATAACGCTGCCGGAACAATCCACATCTTCGGCTTTGCCATGGGCGGCCCGATTCTCAGTCCCGGATCTGGTGTAATAGCCAGGATGTTCTTCACAGTAGATGCTTCTGCCGTGGCTCAGTTCGTGCCGATCGACAGCACGTTTATCGAGCCGAACGGTATCTTTGAATTCACCGATGCTGTCGGCGATCCGAAAGAAACCGATTTCACGGCCGGTGGTATTGACATATCCGATACGCCATGTTTCGATTTCCCGACCGATACGGTAGTGTTCGAGTTTGATCTGGGTGATATCGTTCCGTCGATCAGTTTCCCGGTCACTAACACCTGCGGCGGAGTGCTGGAGTGGTCGGTAGCCGATGGCGCCGACTGGCTGTTTAATACTCCTGCTTCGGGCAACCAATTTGACGATGTGACATTCAACATCGATACTACCGGTCTGGTGCCGGGGACTTATGAAACTACGGCAACTTTCGAGTCGAACGGTTTCAACACTCCTTATCCGGTGATAGTTATCCTCAATCTCGGTGCGGTTCCGATTCTCAGTGTGACGCCGGACATGATCGATTACGGTCAGGTGTGTCGCGGCGAAATCCTTGCCGGATCATTTGAGGTCACCAATGTCGGTTATGAAACCCTTGACTGGATAGCTGACGCTGTTGAGGCTGTTGTGCTATCCGATCATAGCGGCACCGCTCCTTCGATGGTAACCTTTGAAATTATGACCGACATGCTGGAATACGGTCAACATTCGCTGGACGTGGTAGTCACTTCCGATGCAGCCCTTCATTCACCGCAGATGGTGACGCTAAAGCTGTTTATCGTTAATTGCGACGAGTGCACTTTCGATATTGCCGAGGTGGATGGACCTCAGGGCATGCCGGTTGGAGTTCCGGTGTATACTAACGGAATTACCGATGTTGCCGGTTTGCAGTTCAATGTCGATTACGATCCGGCGGTCCTGTCACCTGATTCGGTTACCTCCGGTTACATGGCCGGACCGACTATCGGTTTTGCCGATAATCAGGTGCATTACGTCTGGGATGACATTGTCAATCCGATCACGGTCGCTCAGGGCGAAATGATCATGACGCTGTGGTTCACGGTTATCGGTGATGTTGGCCAGAACAGCCCGTTGGAATGGGCCGGGATCAATGAGATCACCGATCCTTACGGGATACCTTATACCGGAGTTATTTATTGCGGTGGTGATCTAATGGTCATCTCATCCAATTACGATCTGGCCGGTACGGTCTGGTTTGCCGATCCTTACTTCGATTCATTAATGGGTTTCCCCGGTGTCACTGTTGATCTGACCGGTGGGGCGTCGATCATGGAGATGACGAGCGGGATGGGTGAATACCGTTTCACCGACCTGGCTCCGGGCAGTTATATGGTTGATCCCGATCGCCCGGATGACGATCCCGGTGTTTCGGTAGCCGATGTTATCAAGATTCGCAGGCATATCGCTTTTGAGGAACTGTTCTATTCGCCGTTCCAAATGATAGCCGGAGATGTTAACAATAGCGCCACGGTTACTGTTTCCGATGTCGTAATTATTCGTCGTTACCTGGCCGACCTGGATGCTCTTCCGAGCGGTAACTGGGCCTTTGTCGATGCCGCGAGTATGCTCGATATGGACAATTGGTCGACAGCTCCGAGGACATGCGACGTAATGATCACCAACAGCGATGTCAGTATGGTCGACTTTTACGGAGTCCGTATGGGTGATGTCAACTTCACCGGGTATCCGGATATGCCGGCACCAAGTAGTCGCGCTTATGCCGGTGTCGAACTAACGATTCCGTCCTTGGTCGCCAATTCCTCCGGGCCGTTGGATATCCCGATACTGGTCTCGAATTTCAATGCAGTAGCCGGCGTGGAAATCCATATCACCTATGATGTGGCTTATGTGGTGGTCGACAGCATATCATCGGCTCATATGACCGATCCGACCGTCAACGGCGGCACTGGCGAGGCTCATATCATTTGGGATGATTTCCTTAGTCCTCTGACTCTCGATGACGGAGCAACCCTGGCGATTCTGCACACTCATATTCTTCCCGGCCCGGGCACTACGGTACCGCTTGAGTTTACCGGACGTTGCGAATTGACCGATGAGGTCGGTAATCCTTATGAACTGGTTCTCAATAATGGAAGCCTCGAAATCAATGTCACCGATGTCGATGAGAACGGCCATTTACTGCCGATGAGTCTGGAACTGAAGCAGAATTATCCCAACCCATTCAACCCCTCGACCACGATATCATACACGGTTGACAAGGCTATGTCGCTGTCTTTCGAGGTTTACAACGTATCGGGGCAGGTGGTTGATCGGATCGATCTGGGTCGCAAGACCGCCGGTATTTATTCTTTCACTTATTACGGGAATAGTCTGGCGAGCGGCATTTACACCTATCGCTTGATCGGCGATGGTGTGAGTATGGCCAGGCAAATGATGCTGGTCAAGTAATTCTGTTATTCAGCACTGATATATATGAGGGCCCGCCTTTTTGGCGGGCCTTTTTTTTGGCGATATTTCTCAGGAGATTGAAGGTGGCAGACAGTCGATTTTCGAGGTCTTTGAATAAAGGGTATTTGTTGAAAATGTGACTTGACAGGGGCGGAATAATAAATATATTCTGTATTCCGGTCGATATGACTGGTAACTGACATAGCTCGGTTGACCTGCCGGTTGACTCTGATGACGCCGTTCTCGACTTACTGAGTCCTGCGTAGTTGGAATCACTGTTGGTTTGATTGAGACCAGTAAAGATTACTGGGGGATCGTCCAATGGCAAGACATACGGCTCTGGACCGTAGAATCGGGGTTCGAATCCCTGTCCCCCAGCCAAAAATCAGAATCGCACCCTTCGACGATAAAGTTGAAGGGTTTTCTGTATGTGGGATAAAGAGTTAGGTCTTTTATGGAGCAGTTCGAAAGTAACTTTCTCAGAAGTTTCCCCTGTTCTGCGGGATTTTGACTAACATAAAGCGAATAAGCGCCTTGTGCGAGTTCTAAGAATTCTACGCCATCTTCATAATAATTCCGAGTTGCCTTTTCGAACTTCCGCATTCGAGAGTTAATCGCATTCTGCTCTGCTGTCCATCGATCATATTGCTTCTTCCAGAAATTCGTGTCGATTCGTCCCTCAATCTTATCAATGTAACATTGATCCAATCGCACCTGGAGTTTATCATATTGGCGCTTGAGCTTTGCGATTTCCTTGTTCCGATAGTCCTTCTCCGTGTCCAGGCTTGATCTGAGTGCACTTCTAATCCGTTCTGCGATCTCTGGAGCTATTCTGATTTGCGATACAACCTCAGCCATTATTTCCGAAAGCTTCTCTTCCCTGATATAATCTTGCTCGCATTTCCCTTTTCCATTTGTGCAGCGGTAATATATATATTTGCCCTTCTTAATCTCTGCTGTCATCGTACAGCCGCAGTGACCGCATGTAAGAATTCCCTTGAAGGCAAATTCCTTGGAGTTGTATTTGGGCTTGCCTGAATTCCCAAATTTCATCTGAACCTTGTCAAATAACTCCTGTGATATTATAGGCTCATGAGTTCCCGGAAATTGCTTTCCATTCCAGATAAAGGTGCCTGCATAAATGGGGTTTTTCAAAATGCGTTCGATGTTGCTTCGGCTGCAATGCCGATCAGATGTACGGTATTTTAGCCCAAATTCCTTTGCCTTCTGGAATAAGGCGGTTATTGAATACTCTCCTGATGCATACAACTCAAATAGACTGACGATTATGATTGCTCGATCCGGGTCAACTTCTAATTGGTGAGTCTCTTTATTATTCAGATAGCCGAGGGGAGCTTTGTTTGGCCATTCGCCTTGCTCCGCCTTCTCCCACATCCCCTTTTTGACTTCTTCGGAGAGATTATCGACATAGTTTTTGGCTATGACTACCTTTATGCCGTGAACGAGTTTATCATTCGATCTTGAGTCTTTGGAAATAATCGAGTTTTCTTTTACGAAGTGGATTTCGGCATCCAAATCATCCATAGTTACATAATCACGGAAATTGCGGTAGAGCCTATCTGTTTTTTCAACGAGGATTGTTCTACATGAGGGTTCGCTGCCAATATAATCCAGCATCTTACCAAATTGAATACGGCCTGTCTTCTTGGCCGTCTCAATATCGATAAATTCTTCATGAATTTCATAACCTTTTTCGGCGGCATATCCTCGCAATAGTCTAAGCTGTGCCAGTATTGAAAATCCCTCTTGCTCCTGCTCGCGGGACGATACTCTTGCATAGATAACGCACTTCATTTTTTCCGTCCCTTGCCGGAAATCAGCTTCCTGATATGATACGCCTGAATCTTGTTTGGCAATTGGTGTCCATTTAGCCATCGGCTAACGGTTACAAATGCCACATCGAGCATTTTGGCCAATTCCTGCTGAGTGATCCGGTTCTCCAATCGGTACTCTTCCAGGTTCTCTATTAATTTCTCTTCCTGTTTCATATATCGTAATATATCGTTTTATGTTTACTGTGTCAAGTCTTTTCTTTGACCTCAGACAGAAATCGAATCGCCTTGTCGATTTCCTCACGGCTTATTTGAGGTTTTTCATGAGGACTAAAGTCCAGACCAGAAACCACTTCCCGCACTCGGAAATCATCGAGGTTCCCATACGACATTACTGTCGTCCCCAAATTGCTGTGTCCGAGATTCTGGCTGATTGCCTTTAATTGTTCGCCGTTTTGGCAGTGCTTGAATGCAATAGCAACTGCTGCGTGACGGAATGAGTGCGGATAGTAATAATCAAGACCAGCCTGAGTGGACCTCTTTTTTAGGATTTCTCGGATACTGCCGGTTCCTTTCCAGAAGACAGGCTCTACCTCTTTAGAGATAAATGTGAGACCGCCTTTGATTTGCTCTACCTTGCTTCGAGGGAAAAGAGGGTTGGCAAGGCCAAATAACTTGTCCTTCTCCAAATATTCTGCCCACTCGACCACATACTTGATGAGTCCTTTGTCAAATTGAATTAGTGTAGATATGATGGTCTTGCCGAATTTCGTATCTACACCAGCTTTGGGGTCCTGCCGGATTTCGAAAGTTTTCCAGTCAAAGCAGCCCAGGGGTAGTGTTGCAATGGCCTTGTCCCGCATACCACTCAAGAGAAGAAATGATATAAGCGCCTGATCCCGGCGGTCAATTTCGGTCTTGATCTCAATCGAATCAGTCAGTTGTTTAACATACTCCAAAGTAGGAGCCTTCACAGATTTTGGAGAAAGCGCCTCTCGGGCCTTTTTCTTATCCATCGTAAGATACGAAACGCTATCCAGGCGTATTCTTGACTTAAAACCTGTTTGGCCGGATAACCAGGTGAAGAAGTTTTTCAAATGACGCAGGTGATGATAAATCGTAGTGGCCGATAACGATTTTCCATTGTTCTTTCTGTCAGAAATCCATTTTTTGAAACGAGTTGCCCCTGACTCCGAAAATGTCACATAATTGGCATTTTTGCTGAAGTCATCATACAGCAATATCGATTTTTCAATACTGTTGATTGTCGAATCTGAAAAGCCCAATGCTTCTCTGCACCATTTGAAATACTTCCGTTTCATTCGCTCATTCCCGGCATTGATTTTCATTCTTTTTGCCCTCCCCTAAGTGAGTGTTTTAGATAGCAATGGAGTCACCTTATAATCTTCCACTGCCTTGCGTTATGATTCGCTCAAAAAAGGTGCCTTTCACGCCGTTCTTTGTACCGAATCTGGTTAGGGAACAATTGCATTCTTTGCATTCACCCTTGATTAGAACTTGCTCATCATGTTTTCCCATCTGTCTTCCAGTCTCAAATATCCCGATTTCCTCCGGTATTGATTGCCGAGCATTGCGGCATCGGGGACAGTAGAATTCATCCTCTTTGAGTTTGATTTTTCGAGAATTTTGACGCTCGGATAAGAATCTCTTGATCTCGGTTCCGATGAATAATAAAGGCCGATTGTTCGGATCGATAGATTTCATTCCTCGCCGATGCCAGTTGCGGACAGTCTGGACATGACAATTAAAAAGGTCACAGATTTCGGCGGTCGAATACGAGCGCCTGACCCTAATGCGATTCAGGCGGAATTTTCTTTTCGGCATCTTCCCTTTCGCGCTTCCAGCGAGCCAGAATAGAGAAATAGCCATCGAGGTTTTCGACGATCTCTCTGACGTCCTCATCTGTTAAAGACCGGTCAGAATATTCCTGCCAGTCTGATATGATCTGCTGGGCAGCATCCATGCTGGTTTCTTCCAAGATGTTATCTTTTCTTAGCTTAAAACAACCCGGCAGATGGCTTTCATGGGGGAATGCATGCAGATTCTAACTTGTGGGCTTAATCTTGAGCTTCAATGAGTTTATACTTCTTGAAAATATTCAAAAAATACTTCTCATTTCCACTTGACTAAGCCTTTTGACAAGCGTATAAACAAATATACGCTTGCAAGCTCTGCAGCCCGAAAGGGCACGTTCAGGAAACGTTTCTGCAAGCATTCCCCGGCAGTTGCACCTGCCGGGGTTCTTTTTTCTAAGTCATAAAAAACTCCAAATTTTCGCTTCGCGAATCCTCATGGAGATTTTATAAGGACAGAGTTAATAAAAATCAATACATTTTTTTGATTTACACACGAAAATGGTCAAAAAGTGCAATAGTAGATGTAGTTTTCATAAAATTGGTGAAATTGTATGACAGAAAAGGCCAATTATTGCGGAAATTTACACCTCGTAAACTTTCAGGACTTCGTCGCCGTAGTGGTTTATTACTTTGACGGCGAATTTGCCGGTTTCCGGCTTTTCGAAGGGCTGGCTTTTGGCGCTGTATAATTGGCTCCAAGCGACTTCGTCGATTTCTGCTCGGAGAGCGCGTTTGAGCTTGTCGTATGGCTCCTTGCCGCCGGTGAAGTAGGCATGGCGGACAAAAAAGCTCTCGCCATTATAATTGGTATCGATAAACCAGCAGGCAATATCATCGGTGGCGGAACTGCGGATTTCGCCGGTAGTGGGATCGTAGATATCGACACCGTGAATTTCGACCGTGATCTTGCCGTCTTTGCCGGTTTTGATGGAAATATCCGGTTCGCCAAAGACCATGAAAAGATTGCCCGCGCCGGTTTTCTTGAGCAGATCGTCTTTCATCCACAGTTCGGCATTGATGCGAGTTGGCAGTACTGCCAGCTTGCCGTATCTGGAGGCTTCTTCCGAGACGTGAGGATCAAAGGCATATCCACAAACAATCAACAAATCATGGCCGAGGCCCTGGACAGCTTCCTTGGCCGCTTCCTTGACCTGATCCGGGCCGACTGCGCCATACTCGGGACCTACCGACACGGCCACACGTTTAGCTTTGCCACCCTTATCCGTGTACTCGCCGGTGGCATGCACGTATAAACCGGAATGCGGTTCAAGAAAATCGAATTTAAGACGTTCTTTTTTCTGCGTGTTTTGAACGCCTGATTTTTTTAGGTTCTCGATTACCAGAGTGGCAAACTGCCCGGCAGTTGATTCCTGTTCGCCGGTCACTTCGGTGGCGGGTCTTTCCACTTCCGGTGAGAGTACACGGTATGGGCTGAGGCTTTCTGCCGTGAACGGCCCTGATACTCGGATGCGTTTATTATCCTGGTAGGGTTGATCGTATAGATATTCGACATCTGCGTGGCGGGCGATGGCTTTGTCAATTTCTTCGCGGGTCATGCCTTCTATGATCTCGTAATTATTGGCAATTGATTTCAGAGTAACATGCGGCACTCGTTTATAGACAAATCCCTTGCGGATATCGTTATCGGTTTTATGATCGGGCGGTGTCTTCCCTGTTATTTCGGCTTCTTTCTTAATACCTTCGGGCGAATCGACCAGGTGATAATATGGATATTTTGCTGCCATCAATCGGGTTCGCGCCAGCGCCAAAGCCACTCGGCTGGTATCAACAGTGATCCATCGTCTCCCCCATTGTTCGGCGACGTATGCGGTCGTCCCGCTTCCGCAGGTGGGATCAAGGACGAGGTCGCCGGGATCGGTAGACATCAGGAGACAGCGTTTGACTATTTCGCTATTGGTCTGAACTACATATAGCCTCTCGTCGCTGCCGTATCCTGTCGGTAAATCATCCCATAAATTGCCCATCTCCTTTACAGGCAGGTCATCAGCATATCGTCGATAGGAAAGCCGGTTACCAGAAACGATTAGGCGTTTCGCATATTCAAGCTTCCTAAGCCCCTTTTGATTTGTTCGCCATCCGCGGCTGCCTGGTGGTTTGAACCGTCCTCCATCATAATCGTATTGTACTCTGGTGGTAACATTGCCGGTCTGTGAAGTCAAATCTTCGAAATGAATAAGTTTGCCATTTCCTCTGCTTAATGCTATTTGAGCCTTCGCATTATCCTCCGCCACAATTAAACCATCCTCCAGCTCAACCCGGTCAAACATCCATAAGTCTTCTTCGGTTTTTTCCTGAACAGGTTTTCGATATTTGGTCTGGTTGCGGTCTCGTGAATACCAGATAATATAATCACTAATCCCTGGCAATAATTCCGATGTCTGACTACTTGTCTTAATAATTGTGATTAACGAGCAAAAATTGCCACTTCCGAAAACCTCATCAAGAAGACACCGAACCAAATGGACATTTTCATCACCGATCTGGATGAAGATACTGCCTGTTTCAGTCAGGAGATCCCGCGACGCCATGAAGCGATCACGCAAATAGGCAAGATATGAATGTATTCCTAATTCCCATGTATCACGAAATGCACGCACCTGTTCGGGTTCGCGAGTAACATCCTGTTTTCTATCCTTTACTTCTCGATTACGTGTACTCACCTGCCAATTCGATCCAAATTTGATTCCATAGGGCGGATCGATGTAGATCATCTGAACCTTGCCTTTGAGATTCTCTTTCTCGGCAAGGCTGGCCATGACCAATAACGAATCGCCCAGGATCATTCGATTAGACCAGTTGGCTTCGTGTTTATAAAAGTCAACCATATCCTCAAATTTGATATTGTTGAAATCACCAAAGAAGTCTATAGCATGATCGGGTATGTCCTTCTTTGCCTGAGTACGGACGTTTTCGATGATTGCCTGGGGATGAATTTTTTCCTGAATATAGATAGGCACAACCGGGACAGCGAGGTCTTCGCTATCCTGCTCGTCTTTGCCCTTCCAGACCAATTGCGGATCAAGAGAAGGATCACGAGGGTAAAGCATATTTTTGGGTTTTAATTCATCTTCAGCCACGAATCCGCGCAACTCCTTGGTGGGGATATTAGCCCGCTTGTCCTTGTGCTTGATAGCATCGACTCTGGTACTTGGCTTTTGGGCCCCCGTTTTTCTGGTGGTAGTCTTTTTTGCAATCACCTTTTTGGCAACTGTCTTTTTCGTTTTCGAGGTCTTTTTCCCGGTAGTCGTTTTTGCCTTGCTGCTGGTCTTGCGAGCGGTCTTTGCCTTTTTGTCAGCCATGATTCGAAATCACCCCTCACCTTGGAGTTGAAGCTTTTTGCGAATGATGTGTTTGGCATCCCAGGGATCAGTGATTTCGATAAACTTCCAGCGGCCCAGCCCGCCGTGATTGTTGACCGCCGGAGTCCAGAGTTTGCGGGCGGTTGCAACTTTGACCGCCTTATCCTCTTTCTTCCGTCCGGTGACCTCAACAATCAGATTAAGCATTTCACCGTTGCCCTGTCCATCACATATTTTGATAATGAAATCGGGATAATAATTGCGCTGTTCGCCATCCAATGTATATGGAATTGTGAATCCCAGACGGTCGTTTTTAACATAGGCATGGACTTCATCCATGCTTTCCAGCGCCTCGGCCATTTTCTGTTCCCAGGTTAATGTATCGCAGACGATATGCGACACATGGCATTTTTCAGAAGGTGTGCGATAGGTCGGTTTGACCGTGTCAAAATCGACATATTTGGATGAACCGATGTTGTCGAAGGACCGCAGGATCGGTTTCAGAACTGGCTCGGTTTTTTCGGATGATGCGATAGCCTGATAGATTTTTTCGGCGGCATTATGAGCAAAACGGACCAGAAGCATGAGTTGGATGAAAGTATTATCTTTCAGGTGGACGCATTCTTTCAGCCACCGTCTGGTTATCTCAAGGATTTGTGGAAATAGCCATTGCCGATCATTGCCGTCATCATCCCGGAAATATCGCTCAAGGGTTGTTTTGGCAATATAGAACGCAACCTCATTCTCCCGGTGTTTTTTGAATTCATCGAGAGTATCATAAACCGTCTCGCCTACGATAGGTGCTAACTCTGTCTTGGTAGGAATATTGGTCGTTGAAAGAACAAAGCGAGAGTCTTCCGTAAATTCATAATGTAGTCGTTCGGCATTAATTTCATATTTATAGCCAGTCAGACGGGGGAATGTAATTTCCAGCGCCTTGCGCTCTTCTATGGCTCGCACATGGGTTGTTTCGACCGGTGGCAAAACCTCTGTCGTAGATCCTGAGCAGGGAATAAACGAGAAGGGTACGCCATAGACTTCGGCATATTCGGGACTGAATTTGTCGTTTTCATTAAGAGCAAAACTGAGTCGCCGCAGACCACGCCCAACTACCTGCTCGCATAGAAGCTGAGTGCCGAAAGCACGAACGCCAAGAATATGGGTGACGGTATTGGCATCCCAGCCCTCGGTAAGCATCGACACGCTTACAACACATCGGATATGTTCGCCAAGTTTGCCGGATTTGCCAACTGTATTCATGACTTCGCGAAGGATATCCTCATCGGTTAGCTTATCGGTATCACGTCCGGGGAACCGCTGGCGCATTTCGGCCTTGAATTCCTCGATTTCGCGAGCGGCTATCTTTTTGAACTCATCACTCATGGCCTCGCCGGATTCAAGCTGGGTGCTATCGACCAATATGGTATTGGGCCGATCCATCCATCGACTATCCTTCACGTTGCTAAATATGGCCAGCTTGCCCGGCACCAGGACGGTCTGATCTTCTGATATCGTTTTCTCCCAACCGGAGATATGATCGTAGACCATTTTTGACACGGTCGTATTATTGCAGACGACTATAAAAACCGGTGGCGTAAGTCCTCTATCGCGAGCTTCCGAGTTGCCTTCCCAGAGCTTGTATGACTTCTCATAGTTGCCATAAAGACTGATTAACGCGCCTTCAAGTTCTGTTGGGAGATTCGGCTCTACCGAAGCCTCTGAGGCCCTGCGGCCTTTCTTGGGCAGGTGATCGCGGATATTGGGCCAGAGATTGCGATAAGTCGGCATAGTGCCGACACCGGCATCATCGGAGACCGGCACGCGGGGCACCTTGACAATACCGGATTCAATTGCATCGATGAGGGAGAAATCAGAGACAACCCAAGGGAATAGAGTTCCCTCGCCGTAGCCAGAACCTTGAAGGAAAAACGGCGTTGCCGAGAGATCGTAGATTGCTCGAATACCAATCTTCTTCTGCACAGCCTCCATCCCGGATATCCACACACGGGCTTTTTCCTCACGCTCTTTGGCCTCTGAGCGTTCATCGCGGGTCAGTTTTTCCTTTGGGGCTTCTTCCTTCTTCCGATAGCAATGGTGGGCTTCATCATTGATTACGATTATTTTCTTCTTGTTTCCCAGATCGCGGCACACTCTGCGGACCATCTGATCCGGGGTTTCGGTAAAGGCAGAAGTTTGATCGGCTCGTAAGACCTTTTTCGTAAGTCGAGGCGCTTTGCTTAGCTCTCGGAGTTTGAACTTGTGGAAATTGGCAATAATAATTTTGGCTCGCCCAAGCTGCTCACGCATATAAGCAGGCACCAGGTCATACTTCCGATAGTAGTTATCGGGATCGCTGGGCAAAAGGACACGTAATCTGTCCTTGATTGTAATTCCCGGTGCGATGATAAGAAAGGTATCGGAAAAACGGTTGTCTTGGGGATTTTCGAGCTTGTTGAGTGTATGCCATGCGATGAGCATGCCCATCACGAAGGTTTTGCCGGTTCCGGTTGCCATCTTGCAGGCAATGCGATTCAATCCCGGATTAAACATATCGTTTTTCTCCCGGATCATATTCTCGATCCAGGTATCCCCGTATTTCTTTGCAACCTCGGTGAGATAAATAAAGGTTTCCAGCGCCTCGATCTGGCAGAAAAACAGCCTTGGCTCCCGGTCTTTGCTTTTCCAATGTTCCAAAAGCCTCCGAGTTACGTTAGTAATCCCGGCATACTTGCCTCTACGCCAAACCTCAATCCGGTCTCTGATGCGATTAATTTCCTGGTTGGATTTTACCCGGTCCTGGGTCCATTCGGTGGCTATTTCAAGCTGTTTGCTACTCTGACGCCTCGGCTGTGCGATAGGTACAAAATAGGCGCTTTCGCGCCGCTTCTCGATGATTTTATCAGTAATCCCCTCATCGTCGAACTCAAAATGCCGGTTCGGCTCGGTGTACGGCGAGTTGAGAATTGGATTTTCGATAGTAGTGGTTGCCATTGTTCCCCAGATTACCCTCAGACAAATTTGAATACATAATACGCACTTTTGCAGGATTCGTCAAATAATATCAGTGACATTTAATAATGGCCTGAGTCTAAGATAGGCACAGGACCATTTCTGTTAATAGTAACCCTTATAATTTGAGGATTAAATTGGGTTTGTTTTTGCCAATATAATTATAAATATTCGTTCCAAATCTTGACATATGCTAAAATTTTCTTATTATAGACCTTAGACTGGGATCAAAATTACATCTTTAAAGCATTCATCTCAGATATTTGTTCTCGGCATTACGTCACCAAAATGATGAGTTTACCGTAGCCATTTTAAGGTAGAATGGCAACCACACAATTTAGAATTGGCGTTACGGGAATTCTTATCATGGCTACAACCTAACATTTTCACATGTGGGGGTAAGCATGCGAAACTTTATTTTAAGGCTGGCGATAGTCGTTTGCAGCTTAATATTATTGGGACAGTCCCTTCAAGCATCGCAACCGGCGTATTTCGAGGTTATTGAAATTGGGAGTGAAACCCCCGGTGAAATCTTAGTTACTATTGATCGGCCAACGTTGGATATGAATGGTTTTCGTCTGGAGGTTGTAAATTTACTGTTTGTAGATTGTCTATTTGAAAAAGCCGAATTTATTGACGAATTTCCTGCCGATATTACGATAACATACAAAACTCCTACTTCGAATAGAGGACTCATCAAGCTAAAAATAATACCACTTAGTGATGAGGGAGAATTGCCTCCTACATACAAATCAATATATATCATTAAAACAATCGATCAAGATTCTATAATTGTACCGCATCTTGGTCAAGTGGATTCGGTACATAAGTCAATATTCCCTGTCGGTGAATCATCGGCTTTACAAACCGATTCTGCCACCATTATCGAAAACATCAGAATGGATGCAATAAAGAAAAATGATGAGCCTGAATATAAGGACGATAGTCCCAAGGAATCCAAAACACCAAATGGTACAATAGACGTATATGGCTATTGGCGGTATTTGGACGGTGACGGTAATCATCAACCGATTAGATATGCAAAGGTTATAGTTTACGATAATGAACCTTTTCCGGCTCCAGCCCAGCATCTCCGAACCGGTTATACAAATTCAAATGGTTACTACTATTTCGGCGACATAAATAACGATGATGGATTATTTCAAGGCGGACTAGATATATTTGTTGAAATTCACTGTACATATTGGAAGGAAAGTGATAAGTGTGTTTATGTGACAGATGGCAATATTTTGGATATGAGTTATTGGGGCAAGACTGATGTCGAGGGCGACGTTGCCGATGGCAGTGTCAGCATGGGCAGTTGGGTTGTCAATGATGCTGATAAACGCGGTTCCTGGGGGCTCTACGATTCAGGAATAGAGGCTTATGAGTTTTTTAAAAATGCATCCCCTTCTTTTCGTACTGATAAGGTAGAGACAATATGGCCAGCTAATGATGGCCCTTGGTTTTTATACCCAAGTTACAAAATCGAAATACCATCAGGTTGGGAATGGGAAAGTTATGCAATGTGTCATGAGTTTTCACACGCCACAATGTATAAAATGTATAATAACAATATGCCACCTCATGGGTCATATTCGAGTCACTGGTATGGTATGGAATCAGATGCTGGATTTGCACTAATTGAGGGTTGGGCAGAATTTGCGGGAAAATACATAACAGGTAGTACGACATTTGAAAGCTCGCTTTATGCAGATTTTACTGATAATCATGATTACGATGGCGCAATCGTTGAGGGTGCAGTGGCGGAAGTGCTTCATGATATTACCGACGGGGCAAATGACGATGGCGTACCATATAAAATTGGCAATTTAATGACGATTTTGCCGGATTATCATCCAAATCAAATAGCAGATATAAAGAGCCGTTGGAATCAACTCGGATATTCTTACCAAACTGATCTACAGCAAGTCTATTATGACCAAAAGATCGAGCAAATTCCAACTTACAATGTGACCATAAGCACCGCTCCTTCAGGCCGCCAGATCACAGTAGATGGTCAAAATTATACTGCTCCCAAGACATTTGAATGGGAGGATGGATCGAGTCACAATATTGGTGTATCATCTCCACAGTCAGGAGGTACAGGGACCCGATATACCTATGATTACTGGAGCGATGGCGGAAGTCAGAGCCATCAAATTACAATCACTGGAAGTTCTACATATACTGCCTATTTCGACACTGAATATCAGCTGACCACCTCAGTTAATCCATCCGGTTCTGGAAGTGTTTCTCCTCAAGAAGGCTGGTATCCGAGTAATCAGTCAGTTCAGGTGACGGCCAACGCAAGTTCGGGATGGAAATTTTCCTATTGGTCCGGCGGTGCTTCAGGGACGAGCAATCCAACCTGGGTGACGATGAGTGGGCCAAAAAACGTAGTCGCCAATTTTGTTAGACAGACATATCAGGTGACCATCACGGCTGATCCATCCGGTCGTAAGGTCAATGTAGACGGCAGCGATTATGACTCACCCAAGACATTTACCTGGGAAGACGGTTCGAACCACAACATTGGAGCGCCTTCCCCTCAGGCGGGTGGTACGGGAACGCAGTATGTCTACGACCACTGGAGTGACGGTGGCAGCCAAAATCACCAGATTACAGTCACCGGGAATGTCACCTACACAGCATACTATAATACTGAATATCAGCTGACCACCTCAGTTAATCCATCCGGTTCTGGAAGTGTTTCTCCTCAAGAAGGCTGGTATCCGAGTAATCAGTCAGTTCAGGTGACGGCCAGTGCAAACCAGGGTTGGAAGTTTTCTCACTGGTCTGACGGTACTTCAGGTACAAGCAATCCGACTTGGGTAACTATGAGTGGACCAAAAAATGTAATTGCCAATTTCGCTAAGCAGACATATCAGGTAACGATCACAACAAGTCCGTCTGGCCGTCAGATTACTATCGATGGCCAAGATTACACTGCTCCCCAGACCTTTGAATGGGAGGATGGATCAAATCACAATATCAGTGTACCGTCGCCTCAGTCTGGAGGTACGGGAGCGCAATATGTTTATAACCATTGGAGCGATGGAGGCATTCAAAACCACCAAATCATAGTCACAGGTAATGCCACATATACAGCTTACTTCAATACAGAATATCAGTTGACGACTGCCGTTGATCCTTCAGGGTCAGGCACTGTCTCGCCTCAAGAAGGCTGGTATGCCAATAATCAGTCGGTACAGGTAACAGCCACTGCGAATCAAGGATGGAAGTTCTCTCACTGGTCTGATGGTACTTCAGGTACAAGTAATCCAACTTGGGTGACCATGAGCGGTCCAAAAAATGTAGTCGCCAATTTTGTTAAACAGACATACCAGGTGACAATCACGGCCGATCCATCCGGTCGTAAGGTTAGTGTAGACGGAAGTGATTACGACTCGCCGCAGACATTTACATGGGAAGACGGTTCGACTCACAACATTGGAGCACCTTCTCCGCAGGCGGGCGGCACGGGAACGCAGTATGTCTACGACCATTGGAGTGACGGTGGAAGTCAGAACCACCAGATCACGGTCACTGGGAACGCTACCTATACGGCCTACTATAACACTGAGTATCAGTTGACAACCTCAGTTAATCCGAACGGCACGGGGACTGTCACACCTCAGGAAGGCTGGTACGCCAGCAATCAGTCTGTTCAGGTAACGGCCAATGCAAACCAGGGATGGAAGTTCTCTCACTGGTCCGGCGGTGCCTCAGGAACGAGCAACCCAACCTGGGTGACGATGAGTGGGCCGAAAGACG
>DAOUTW010000099.1 GCA_030668485.1 Candidatus Zixiibacteriota bacterium | reverse complement strand
GTTAATTCACCTACAGGAACGATTAATGCAAACTCAACAGCAGGTGGACAGGCGATTTATGGTGAGTTTGATAATCAGGGTGTATTTAATATCGGATGGCCATTTCTTATTACTTCCACCTCCGCACAGAATATTAACAGCGGAACAATCAACGTTACCGGTGGTAATTTGACTTTAACTCAAAGTGGTACTGCTCCAAGTTTTACAAATACCGGTACAATGGTTATAGACAGCGGGTTTGTGCTTGATGCCAACGGGGGTGCTTTTGATAATCAGTCTACCGGCACACTTGCAGGTAATGGAACAATAGATCTGACGGGATCAGTGACAAGTTTCACCAATGCCGGTAGCATTAACCCCGGAGCATCGCCCGGAGCTCTGACAATAACCGGAATGGACATGACCCAGCAATCCACAAGCCTTATCAATATCGAGATTGGAGCAACTACCAGCGGCAACTTCGATTCTCTGGCAGTTGTTGGAAATGTCACCAAAGCCGGTAACCTCAATGTAGATCTGTATAACGGCTACTTCCCGTCAATTGGTGATAGCATCCCATTCCTGAGTGCTACGGCCGTATCGGGAGACTTTGAAAGCCTCGATCTCCAGGTCGGTGGAGTAGTCTTTGATACCGTATCATCTTCGGATTTGGTTTCACTACTCTGCATTCAGGCGGATAACCTTGATCCGACCATCTCCCTGGCACCGGCTCAGAGTTTTATTGCTGATGATTCGGTCCAGGTTGATCTATGGGGAGCCTCTGGCGATCCGGAATATCCAGATACACTGCTCACCTTCGGCTACACGGCCGACAATGACAGCCTTCTGGTGACAATCGACACGGCCGGGGGTGTTATGACGATCAAATCCGATCTCTCATATTCAGGAACGGTAGAGCTGATAGTAACCGTTTCAGATCCCGGGGCTGCTTCCAGCTCGGATACGGTTACAGTGACAATCAACCCGTATGTTGCCGTCGATGATGACGATGACACTAATTTGCCGAACCAATTTACGCTGGGGCAGAATTATCCTAACCCATTTAATCCAGTGACGACCATAGCATATAATGTCCCATCAAGATCGCATGTTACAATTGAGATATTCAACATCCTTGGGCGGAAAATCAAAACACTGGTGAATGAATCCAAAATGGCCGGTGAATATGCAATTTCGTGGGACGGCAATGATATAAATGGACAGAACGTCTCAACCGGGATGTACTTCTATCGTATCCAAGCTGGAGATTTTATAGAAACCAAGAAAATGCTTCTGATGAAATGATCATTATTTCGAAAAAACATTGGGCTACCCCAAAGGTACGATTTCAAAGAAACTTTGGGGTAGCCCAAAGAAATACAATCACTGACAAAAGAACGTACCATAGTTGAAGATCTTCGAAATTATTTGAGACTGGCGGCATGAGTCTCTTGCCTTGCGAGTTACTCGAATCGGTATACCAGCCTTCGGATTATGATCATGCTCGGTTGTTCGAACAACAGAAAACATCAAACCCTGACATGTAATTCACTATTGAAAAATACCGGCCACTGTTCGTGTTAGAAAAAATGTTAGAAAGAGATGTATAAAAAAAGGCATTACTCTACGAAGTAATGCCAGTACATTTTACTCTGATCTAAATGATCAGGAATCTTTGTTGCAGGTCGGCTCCTGATTGCTAAGCAAGGTCGATGAGTCGGCCTGTTTCTTCTTGAAATCCTCTATTCCCTGCTGGATACGGCTCTTGAATCCATGAGGAGCCACTCGGCCGCAAAAGCCGGTTCCGTCAGCATTTGGTTTACACATACGGAAACACCAGGGGGTACGGTTCTTGGTCAATGGACAACCTCGATAGGTGTATTCTTTCAGATTCTTTCGGATTTTGACTCGTTTGCGAACTTTGCGTGGAGTTTTTAATGCCATTTTGATTCCTCGTTGTCGTATCTACGGGCAGAACCTATTCCCATTTCTGCCTAACTTCTGCTTTGTGTCCATGTGTTTCCGGCTATTATTATCTGCAACCGGAAACATGGACAAAAGTTCACTCTTTTACACTATTATTTCATCAAAACATCGGGGGGACTACTATTTAGCAAGCTGGGGTATGTTTCGTGGATCTTCCTATCTATTGGAAATGAGAAACAAGTTTTTTGAACCGCTAATACTCATGTTAGGGATGCTTAATATAATATATTGGCGTACCATAGTTGAAGATATTCGAACTTTTTTGAGGTTGGCGGCGTGACCTTTTTTGGCTTCACGAACCATATAAGATATTAATTAGCAATAAGTTAGATTGTAGAAAGAGAAAACACCGAGGCTTCAATAATTCGCGAAAGGGTCCTAAAGTACCGGAAATCGTTCTGAGGAACGAGTTCCGGCTGAATTTTTCGAAATATGTTTTTTCGAGATTCGGATTAGTCTCTTAAATTACGCCCGAAAATGTCCGAAAGGTTTTGAAGATTTACACAACTATGTCTTTAAGGGCAGTGCTGCACCCGATCCCGTTGAAGCCGGTGACGCAAACTGTGACGCTCAAAGCAATGTCGCCGACGCCGTGTATATGATCAATTATGTATTTAAAGGAGGCGCCGCACCCTGCGCCAATTGTTTATAAACATCTTATCTTGGAATTAAGGACGGATGGCCATGAAACATTCAGGTTTTCTAATATTTCTTATGCTGTTGACCGGAGCTCAGTTGCGGGCGGATGAAATAAAAATGCTTTACGATTTTGAACGCCCGCAACTGGATAGTGTTTTTCAAGCTAAAACAGCTTATATAAAAATATCCATGCCCAATGCCCCCAACGGCGGTCGCCCGGGACAACCGGCGTTACCTGCTTCAGGAACATTTATTTTGCTTCCGCCCAATTCCAAGGTAGAAAATATAACCATCAACGGTCTTGGAAAAACATATCTGGGGGCGAATTATCTTATCGAACCGGTCGCCGAGCAGTTCCCACTGTCTTCCAAACCGATGAGCAACGTCGGCACCGATCCTGATCCAGAAATATATAACCGGAACCAGGTCTTTCCCGAAAACAGGTATGAATTCATTTCGGTTCAGCGTTTCCGTGGATATCAAATGCTCGTATTGAAACTGCTTCCGGTGGAGTACAATCCCGTTTCAGGCAAAGTTTACTATTATGATCGTCTGGAAATTACAGTTAACACAGTTCCTGACGCCGGGCCGAGTTCAATGTTTCGTGGCCGGGACCGTGATCTGCAGGTTGTATCGGCCAGGGTACATAACCCAAAACAACTGGATTTTTATACCAATCAGAATAAACGTCTGTCATCAAACTATGATTTATTAATCATCACGACTCCGGAATTGGCTGACGCCTTTCTTCCGCTAAAGCAATATCATGACACAACAGGTATCGCAACCGAAATTCATACTACGGACTATATCGGAAGCAATGATCCTGATGCTGTACGCAGTTATATACGAGAACGATATATCGAAGACGGCATCGAATATGTATTGATAGGCGGCGATGATGACCTTATTCCCGCCAAAGATCTGTATGTCAAGGCATACAATAGTATCATTATAGCGGATATGCCAGGTGACATCTATTTCGCCTGCCTGGATGGGACCTATAATTATGACGGTGACTTATACTGGGGTGAATTAGGGGATGGTCCGGACGGCGGCGAGATTGATTTAATGGCTGATGTTTACGTTGGTCGGGCGCCGGCATCTAACTTTATAGAAGCATCACGGATTGTTAATAAAACCATCGCGTTTCTGTCGTCGAATGAAACCTGCCTCGAAAAGGTCGTCCTTGCCGGTCAGGCGGTAGGGTTCGGGGGCGTGGCCGATTATGCCGGCAATTCATTGGACGAATTGATTGAGGGTTCCGACAACCACAATTATCTGACAACCGGGATTCCGTCCGATCTTTATTCGATAGAGACTCTATATGATCGCGATTGGCCCAACCATAATTGGCCCGATAATGAAATAATATCTCGAATAAATGACGGTCTGCATATTATCAATCATTACGGTCACAGTTATATCACCAATGCTATGAAATTGGATCTTAATCAAATCCAGAATGAATTGACCAACGATGACTATTTCATGGTCTATTCCCAGGGATGTTTGGCGGGACACTTTGACGGCGCCGAATGCTGGGCTGAGGAAATTACGGTCAAGACCGATCATGGCGCCTTCGCTGCCATAATGAACGCCAGATATGGCTATGGGGGGTTGGGGACCACAGATGGCTCTTCACAACGATACAATCGGGGATTTTGGAACGCTGTTTTCTATCCAGGCGAGGGGTGGTCCGAACTGGGACGCGCCCATCATCGGGCTAAGGAAAACAACCTGTACAGAATAAACGAAGGCAGCATGCGGTGGTGCTATTATGAGTTGACTCTGTTCGGCGATCCATCAATAGTATTGAAGAGAGTCCGCAATATCGCCTTCGATTTTCCATCGGGAGTCCCGGAGATTCTTGAACCCGGCCAAGATAATGTTTTCCGCATGGAAATCCGAGGTGTGGGTGACGGCATGCCTGTTCCCGGTTCTGGCAAAATCCATTATTCCCTGGATGGTGACGAGTGGCAGGAAGGGATCATAGTCGAAATTGAGCCTGATGCATACGATGCCTATCTGCCTGCGCTTGATTGTGGGAGTAATGTCCAATTCTACTTGAGCGCCGAAGAGTTGACCGACGGGAGGATTTATCACCCGAATCCGTTGTATTCGTTTCATGCAACGGCTGCTTTCAGGCGGCAGGTCATCTTTGAAGACGATTTTGAAACCGACAAAGGTTGGACGAATACGGGCGGCCTTTGGGCCCGAGGCACCCCCAGCGGACAGGGTGGAAACTATGCCGCAGGTCCCGATCCCGCCTCCGGCCATTCAGGTGATATGGTATATGGATATAATCTCAACGGCAACTATGAGGATAATCTGTCGGCAAAACATCTCATCAGCCCGGCGATCAACTGCTCCGGGATTTATCATACTCACCTGACATTCTGGAAATGGCTGGGACTGGAAACCGCCCCGTATGATAATGCTATCATCAGCGTAAGTTCAGATGGTGAAAATTGGGCGACCATATGGGAGAGTACGTCGGAGTTTTATGACGTCGATTGGAATTTCATTAGTATAAACATCTCCGCCCAGGCTGATAATCAGCCGGAAATATATGTTCGATGGACAATGGGGCCAACTGACGAATCTTTTACCTATTGCGGGTGGAATATTGATGATATACTGATTGTCGGTTATGATTGCCCAGATTTTCTCTGCGGCGACGCCAACTCCGACCAAACCATAAACGTCGGTGACGCGGTATTCCTCATCTCCTATGTCTTCTCCGGAGGCCCAGCACCTAATCCCCTTGAGGCCGGAGACGCCAACTGCGACGGCCAAGTCAATGTTGGTGATGCCGTATATCTCATAGCCTATGTCTTCAGCGGTGGTGCAGAGCCGTGTTGCCCTTAATTTCTAAGAAACTTTGGGGTATCCCAAAGGGATGCGGAATATAATACAATTATGGCGTCCCCAAGGGGATTTGAACCCCTGTCGCCGCCGTGAAAGGGCGGTGTCCTAGACCAGGCTAGACGATGGGGACGCGTGTACTTTTCAGACCCCCCATAATAGCATTTTTGCCGATTCTGTCAAGCAAAAATATGACTTTAGGCAAACTGTTTATGGGGAAAAAAAGACTGTAAACCCGAGGAATTTTACTTAAATATCGGACCCCAGTCAAGCGCCAGCAGAATCCCCAGAACGATAGCGGCCGCAATAAGATAATACAGAAGGCGGCTCTGGTTCGGTTTCACCTCGGCCGGGGGAGAAGCGATCCTGACGGGTGCCTCATCCAGAGATTTCAAGTACTCTGCATAATCATTGAGCATTTCTTCCAGCGATTGATAGCGCCGCGTGACGCGAATCTTGAGCATTTTCGAAAGCATGTCCCGAACCGGTTTGGGAACTTTCAATTCCAACTCATTAAGATACGGATTCCCGGATCGATCATGCTGAGGTATTTTATTGGTCAGGAGCGTAAACAGGATTACACCCAGAGAAAAGGTATCGCCGTGTTTGGACCGTTTTCTCTCAGGGGGGGCATACCAGTCTTTTTGCTTACTATAGTGGGGGGGGAGCCCAAAATCAGTCAAGCGGGCGGTTTCGTCCCGGTCGAAGAGAATATTGGAGGGGCGCAGATTGCCGTGGACAACGTTGTTTTTATGGGCAAAGGTGAGGCCTTCGGCAATCGGTATAATAATCTCCATCGCCTCTTCCCAGGAATAGGTGCGAACCAGCCGGTCGGCCAGAGAACCTCCCGGAGCATACTCGGTGACAATCACAGTTTTTTTGTTGTCGCCGCCGGCTCCGACGATATTGATGATGTTCTTATGCTTCAGGCTTGAGAGGATTTTCGCCTCTTTTAGCCCGGCATCTCCCTGCTTGTTCTTCTTTATAATATATAGTTGCTGTGTATCGTTATTCTCTACCAGGAAGGTGGCTCCAAAACGATCCTCCTTAATGGTATCAAGGAAGCGGCATTTTCCCATAAACAATTCCACCCGGGCAATGGTGGAATCGGCCGGCGCCGAATTATAGATTTCGCCGGAAAAGGCATTGAGTAAGGCGTCTTTAAGTTCACCGGCGGTGGTATAGCGGTCGGAAGGGCTTTCCGCCAGGCATTTATGAATAATGCCATCCAGTGCAAGAGGAAGATGGGGATTGATTTCCGACGGAGATTTGAATGCTCCCGCCGGTTTTTTGTCGCAGAGGATTTCGTACAGGATTACTCCTACGGAATATATATCTGTCGAATGGTCAACGTTGGTCGAGCTGTATTTCTGTTCCGGTGACATATATGCCAGAGTTCCCATGACGATATCAGATGCGGTAACATCCGCCTCGACAGTATCCCGCAACCGGGCTATACCGAAGTCGGCTACTTTGGCGTTGCCCTGGCGGTCGATAAGGATATTGCCCGGTTTGATATCCCGATGGATAATCCCGTTTTTGTGGGCAAAATCGAGGGCTTTGCAGACCTGGACGATGATTTCAATTTTAACCTTCAGGTCGATATTGGGATTATCTATGATTGCTCGGAAATTGGACCCGTCAACATACTCCATCACGAAATAATATCGCTTCCCCTGAGTGCCCTTATCGATGACATTAACGATATTGGGATGATTGAGACGGGCGATAAGAATCGATTCGCGCTCAAAACGTTTTACGATATCGGAATCGTAGGTATACTCGGAGGACAAGACTTTGATGGCCACCTCGCGTTCGAGTGACATCTGCAGCGCCTTGTATACTTCGGCAATTCCGCCTTGCCCGATTTTGGAAATGATCTGGTAGTCACCAATTTTTGGTCCGGACGATTTTTCAATAGTTTGTTGCGGCATTTATTCCCCGTTCTGCAAAAAAATAGAGAGGGTGGCAATGGTCCGCCTCCCTCTCTTCTTTTCGGAAATCCGGGGGAAATTTTTACTTGAGCAGAGCCATTTTTTTGGTCAGAACCTTGTCTTTAAAGGCCAAACGATAGAAATATACACCGGACGCCTTGTCGGCAGCCTCCCAGTTGATTTCATGAACTCCGGGATTCCTGGTCTCATTAAGCAGAGTTTCAACTTCCTGGCCGAGAATGTTGTATACCGTTAAGGTAACGTGAGACCTCTCGGGCAGGGCAAATGAGATCGTCGTCGAAGGGTTGAAAGGATTGGGGAAGTTTTGCCCTAACTCCAGTTGATTCGGTAAAGTGAACAGGCCATCATCGACATCGAGAGGACTTTGGATAACCACCATTCCGGCGGTGAACTCGGGGAAGAACAGGTTTATTCCGGAAGTATCGGCAACTTCCACTCTGGTCCATAGCGCCGGCGGACCGGCATATTCCAGCTTGTTTATGGAATCGACCGATACCGATTGCTCGGGGGCGGAACCGTCGATCGAAAAATAGATGGTGGCCAGGAGCCCTTCCGTTTCAGCTATTACCTGTGAGCCGGGATAATAGGTGAACCGGAGAAATCGAGATCCATTATTGATATCAACCAGAGAGCTCATACTTGGCTTCAAAAGTGAACCTACAAACGAGATCGAGTCGACTTCTATATCTACGCTGGAGAACTTCAAAGGAACCGTCAGAGACGCCAGTTCGATATTGTTATTTTGCAGATATACCGGGACAACCGCCTGTTCTCCGGGAACAGCCTCGACCGAGGCAATCGATACCAGACCGGTATAATCATCCGGGGCAGCCGGTGCGGAGGCGCAAAATGTGAAAAGTAATGCACCCAATATGAATATCATTGGCATTTGTCTCATAGGAGTCCGTCCTTTCAATGTATAATATTATACACAATTTTCGCTCCTGGGTCAGCATTATCGCTGATTTTTCTATGTTCCAATACTCTCATTGCAAAACCTGTGCCTGAAAAAGAGCTTGCATCGTGTCCTCATCTTTAGGATATTATAAAACCCGGAGGTTCACTGATAGCGCAATTATCAGAAGTCTGCATATTAATGTATATAACCACTATCAAGGAGGGTCTTTGATTATGAGGAAAAAAGGAATTTATG
This sequence comes from Candidatus Zixiibacteriota bacterium, assembly GCA_030668485.1. Taxonomy (GTDB): domain Bacteria; phylum Zixibacteria; class MSB-5A5; order GN15; family JAAZOE01; genus DAOUTW01. The sequence continues at coordinate 2,172 of DAOUTW010000099.1, read as the reverse complement.
GAATCCTGGCCTCGCTACTGATGATGGCATTTCTAATCTACGGCTGCGGGGATGACGATAAACCGCCAGGGCCGGGCCCAGAGCCGCCAACGGATCCCGATTCAACTTTTTCAGAATTGACCGTGACTCTGGATGAGATGATTGAAGCGATGGCGACCGATCCGGAAACTCCGCTCGATAATTTCGATTTCTCCGCACTTAATCAGGCGTTTAAAAATTATGAGAGCGCTTACCCAGGGCATGACATGGCCAGTTTTGGGGCCGCTATCACTTCACTTCTAATGCTGACGACCAGCGAAGACTTGAATGCCCTGATCGATACCATAATTGCCATGGATGAAGCGGGGATGCTAAAAATCTGTGTCCCGAACCCGGAGAAAATGTCCGGTCGGGGAAATTTCTTTGCTTTCCCAACCGAGATAACAGCCACCGGAGTCGAACCCAACTTCCTGGCGCAATCGTATGTAGCCCTGATGGCCCGAGCAATTTCCAATCCGCCGCAATTTTCGGAAGTGCAAGCTATAGTAAGGAATGAATTTCTGCCGGCGGTCGCGGAAGCTATCCGGTACATCAACAAAATCGATCCCGATTTTGTATTTTGGGTAACGCCGGATATGATGGGAGAAACCTCCGATTCGGTGGAAATCGATAATTCCGATTTTCTCGCCTTCGGAGCCGGTCTGAGCGTTATTGAGGCGTTTTTGCATATGGCGGTGGCTTATGATATCGATATCCCGAGTTATGATTCGGCCGGCCTCGCCTATATGTTTGACCAGAGCAATGACTGGATGTCACTGCACGGTGATGGTGGCGCCCAAATGTCTTCGGCCCGAAATTCGTTTTTGGCGGCTATCATCAAGGCCGATAATGCGCTGAATTCTCTGGAAGACGAACAGTTGACCGATCTGAATCAATCGGATGACTTGATCAAAGCCAGTTGGACGCCCTCCGAATATGTCTTAGCTCATGATGCGCTGGATTCGGTCGTAACCTATATGTCCGGGCCTCAGACCGTTTACGCCGATTTTGATGGCGACGGTTTTGATGAATCAGTCAGAATCGATGCTTCCGAGATATTCAATGATCCGATCGACGGTATTTTCTCATACCTGCCGCCGTATTCATCCGAAGTGACCCGTGAATACGATTCGCTCTACTATTACGACTGGTACTGGGATGAATTTGTTCTCTATGATGTCAGAGAATACTTTGTCGTGAATATCACCTGGAATGCGGATACTTTCGCAGGATGGGTATTCCCTGATCCGTCGTTTAACGGACTTCTGCCTGATATCAACAGCGATACCGAGTTGAAAAACCTGTTCGGTCTTACACCCGATATGTGGACCAAAGAGATGCGGATAGAGTTGCCCGATTGATTTTACCCCTGAAGGGGTAAATGATTTATCTGGTTGCAGCGACAAACCGATGAATACCGAAAAACGACATATTTGGTTTATTCTCCCGATTGTCCTGGCGTTTTGTCATATCTTCGCCGGGGCATCGAGTTTCGAGAATGCTCTTGACGGCAGGGGCTTTTATAGCTCCTACCGTCATTATAATCTTCTTAATGTCCCTGAGCGCCAGGGGAGGATGATCGTTTCCGAATTCGGTGGTGTCCTGAACGCCATCCCTTCACGGGAAATGCGGCTTCGCTGGCGCTACACCGACCAGCAATTCGATTTCCGGGAACATGAACTGGAGAAGACCGACTTTTCACTCACCAGCCAATCTCAATCCGGATTCCTTGGTATTCATTGGCCGATAGTCAAATCCCGGATCGTTTTGGATATGGAAACCGGTATCTCGCGTCAGCAAGATCAAAACGATTTCGTATTTCAAAATCGATTGACAATCACGCCGGTTTCGTTTGCATCGTTCGATATTTTCGTAAACCGTAATTCCGTGTCGTATGACCTTGACGGGATTTTCTGGGGTGAGGAGATTCGTCTGGCTCTCCATTCCAACCGGATTTCCAGCGGATTCAGAGGAAAGATAAGGCTCTACAAGGATGTCTTTGTTTTCGCCGGTTATGAGGATCGTGAGAGTAATAATCCCGATGTCGATATCGATTCCAAATTCAGCTCCATAATCAACGGTACTGCCGGATACCGATATCAGGGTTTGATTCTCGGTGATCCTGAAGAGGTTTATCTGAAGCTGATGATCAGT